>NZ_JBVYOJ010000005.1:0-351265 GCF_056120465.1 Paenibacillus sp. sgz302148 | reverse complement strand
AAAACTAAACGGCCTCAGTCCGATGGAGTTCAGGACGAAGGCCGCTTGATTGATTTTGATTTTTATACTGTCTACTTGACGGGGGGCTGTTCACGCGGCAGCTGCTCCAATTTTTTGTTCAGGACACCTCATCCAAAGCCAAATTCCCTCTCCGTTCGTCGAGAAATAGCAGTCATTCCACTACATTTCGAATTTTTTTGCTAAAATATGCAGGGGTAGCAGGCCGTTCAGACGTCTATTGAAGATAGAGAGGGGGAGAGGATATCCAGGACGACATCATCATCGAACAAATCCGTTCGGGCGACGTCGATGCGTTCCGGCAGCTGGTCGACAAATACCGCGAATACGTATTCAGGCTCGTTTATTCGACGCTTCGCCACCCGAAGGACGCCGAGGACGTAACGCAGGAAGTGTTCATGCGGATATACCTCTCCTTGCCGCAGTACCGAAATCAAGGGTTCAAAACTTGGATTTCGCGCATCGCGGTGAATAAATCGATCGATCTGAAACGATCTCGCATGCGAAAGCCGGAGGAATTGTCGGAAGCGACGGAGGAGCTGGTTCTCGAGCACGCGGCGGCAAATGAGGTGGAGGACGTATTCCTGCGCAAGGAACGCCGGGATCGACTCAGGCAGAAGGTGAACGAGCTTCCGCCGAATTACCGGAACGTGGTAGTCGCTTATTATATTGAGGAAAAGTCATATCAGGAAATCGCGCATAGGGAAGGGATCGAGATCAAGAGCGTCGAATCCCGGTTGTATCGGGCAAAAAAATGGCTTCGGGAGCATTGGAAGGAGGGCGACTTGGAATGAATCACGTTGATCGAAACATATGGCGAAGCTACATTGAAGGAAGATTGCCGGACGAAGAGATGACCGTTTGCGAAGAGCATTTATATGATTGCGACGAGTGTATGTCGGTTTATATGGACATCTTGGAGGAATCGGATCAAGCCGGAACCTTCGATGCCGTACGATTGCCGGATGCCGACAGCTTGACGGAACGAATTATGGCGGACGTCCGGTTGAACGCATTGCCTCGGTGGGAAACCGCTGCCGCAGAGTCCCAATTACGGTCCGAATCGGATGTATCGGTTACGATTGCCGCTCGTGCCCCGGCCAAACGGAGCTCGGCGTTCCGCAGAACCTTCTTCCATTATGTGATCGCCGCCAGCATCACGCTGCTGCTCATGTCGACGGGCGTCTTCCATCAGTTGATCGCCAACTCGATGCATTTGACACAAGCGGCTTCAACGAGCAAACAACCTTTTTCCCAGCAGCTGCTGGAGAAGACGGAGTCGATATTTTCAACATGGAGCAAGAAACGATAAGGGGGTCTATAAACTTGTATAAAAATCCTTTGGTTGCTTTTTTATTGGGCGTTATTCCCGGAGCAGGCCACCTATACTTGGGACGCAAAGGCCGCGCCCTTGTATATCCGCTTCTATTTTTCGGTCTTCTTGCGATGGGGGTGTTTTTCTCGGTCGTAAGCAATGACGATGCTCCGTTTGTGATGATGGGAATAGCCGCCGCCATCATTTGGGGCGTGAATATGCTGGACGTCCTCATATCGGCAATCACTTCCGGGCGCAGGCATGCCATGGAAATGACCGCCGCCGTGCCTTATCCCGACGGAACGGTGCCGATGCCGCCTTATCCGCATTCGCAACCGCAGCAGGCGAGAGATTCCGATGAACGGTTTCGCACGATTCTGCTTTCCTTCATCCCGGGGCTCGGACATTTCCAGCTTGGCTTAATGAACCGGGGGTTGACGCTGCTGATCGGCTTCTTCGGCTCGATGACGATGATTTTGTTCGTCTCCTTCCTCGCCAGACAGGACGGGTTCCTCGTGTTCTTCGGGGCATTGCCGATCATCTGGTTGTACGGCATGTTCGACGCCATCCGGATGGTAACGCGCAAGCAGCAAGGCGAAACGCTGATCGATCGGACCATTCTTGAAGATATCGACGAGCACCGGGAGTCGGGCAAGCGAAGCAAGGTCATCGCAACGCTGCTGGCGATTTTCCCGGGCGCCGGGCATATGTATCTGGGCTTGCAGAAACGGGGACTGCAGCTCATGGCCGCGTTTTTATTCTCGATTTATATTTTGGATGTGCTCCGGCTGTCGTTATTTTTATTTTTCGTGCCCATCTTATGGTTCTACTCTTTCTTCGATGCCTTGCAGCAAGTGACGCGATACAGCGACGGCAAAGAGGAGATGAAGGATGTTCCGATCGTCGATTGGCTCGTGAACCAGCAAAAATGGATTGGTGTCGGTTTGCTTCTGCTCGGCGGTTTTTATTTGGTGGACCAGTTTGTATTGGAAATGCTGGATCGCATGTTCCCCGACCGGAACATCGGCTATTGGCTGAGATCGTATCTCCAGACGATTGTCGTCTCCGCGCTGCTGATCGGCGGCGGCCTCAAGCTTGCATTCGGCAAAAAGAATAGGAAGGAAGAATAAGATGCGTCAGTGGCGTGTAGGTACGTTTTCGATGGGGCTGTCGCTCATCGCGATGGGGATCGTATTGCTGTTGTCCCAGTGGAACGGCAGCATGAAGGTCATGGATTNTTTCGATGGGGCTGTCGCTCATCGCGATGGGGATCGTATTGCTGTTGTCCCAGTGGAACGGCAGCATGAAGGTCATGGATTACATCATTATGTGGTGGCCTTTAATCTTTATCTTGTTAGGTCTAGAAATCATCTTTTATTTGTTCGTGCACCGCAAAGAAAATCCGATTGTCAAATATGACGCCTTCAGTGTCATTATTGTTGGCGCGCTTGGAACGGTTTGCATCTTGTTCACGGCGGTTAGCGGCTCCGGCATTATGCATGAGCTGCGTTATGTGCTGCAAACGGAAGAACACACGGTCGATTTGCCGCATCTGAAGCAACCGGTTCCGGCAGACGTGAAACGGATTGTCCTGCAAACATCGGGATATTTGAACAACGTCGTGCAGGCGGAGGGCTCGAACATGCGCGAGGTTCATTTGTTCGGCAATATGCGATATGTCGCTTCGTCCGTAACGGAAGAAGACAAGAAGCCGCCGGAATTCGATATGGCGGCGATCGAGCAGGTCGGCGATACGCTTTATGTCACGATCAAGCAGCCTTCGCGCAAGCTGGGTCTCGTGCGGGAGTATGCCGACGTCCGGTTGACGGTCGTGCTGCCGAAAGATATTGAAGTTCAAATGCGACAGGGCGGAAACGGCATCGACTGGGATCGCGAAGGGCTGCCGAACTGGAAGGCGCGATAGTAGATGAATTAAACCCCGCTGCTTTCAGCTTCAGCGGGGGGATTTTTTTGCAGGAGAACAAGCAAAAGGAGTGCCGCCTAAAAAATGCTGACCATTAGCGCCATGGTGCTGGTAAAGTCGACAGATTGAGGGCAGGAACCGTGAAGCAGCTGGCCGATATCAACAACAAGATGGCCATATATTCGTTACCCGGCGGAAAGACGGATTTGAGCCGGGTGTCCAAGTAACTATGCAACGCGGTGCTAGGCGATATTGCGGTTCATATTGGATGTCTCGGAACACAAACAACGCCCTTCCGACTTCCTTGGGAAGAGAAAGGGCTGGAAAGTTTGCTTACTAATTAAGTGGAACTTTGTTAACCCTTTGAACCACAATTAAGGTGATGTGAGAGGACGGAAGCCGCCCTCTCCTTTCTCGATTTTCGCCGATATGAAGCCCCCATGGGAGACTCCAACACTACCTGTCGTACCTTGTGTCTATTCCTCTAGCGACAAACTTCCTCTTCGCGCCGCTGCGCAGCGTATCAGGCAGCGCGAGCAATGCCGGGAGCAGCATCGGAAGCAAAATGTAACACAGTACGAGGAGACCAACGATGACCGCTACCGCAAGCTCGATCAACAGAACGAGTCCGGACGGCATCAGTGTGGCGAACGTGCCGCCCAAAATGACCATCGCTGAGATGACGACCCCGCCGACACGCTTAGCCGCCTCCACGATCGCTCGGCTCGGCGACATCTCGCCATATTCCTTGTACCGCATCATGAGGAAGATGCTATAGTCGACACCTACCGCCACGATGATGATGAAGGAGAAGAACGGCACGAAGGAAGAGACACCGTCTGCGCCGATGATGTAAGTCGTGACCGCCTTGGAGGCGGCCATCGCCACGTAATAGGACGCAAGCAGCGAGAGTATGATGTATACCGCCGGCCAAAATGAGCGGATCACGAGCAGCAGCACGAGGAACACGCCGACGACGACGATAACGGCCGTGCCGTTGAACGACTCCAACTGTGCGGCGTTCGTATCATACGTCGTTGAGCTCGGTCCCGCTGCGCCGAACTTCGCGTTCGCCAGCACCGTGCCTTGCAAGCCGCTTTTCATCTCCTGATTGATCTTCTCGATCGTGTCCATCGCATCCATCGAGTACGGATCATAGTCGAGCACGACGATCCATTTCGCGATTTTACGATCCTTGGACAGGAAGCTGTCTTCGGCTTTCCGGAAATCCGCGCTCTCCAGAGCCGCTTTCGGTATGAAAAAGGTTTTCGATGCCTGGTATTCCTTCAGGAAGTCTCCCGTCTTGCCCAGTCCTTCCGAAATGTCGCCCAGGCCGTTGCCGCTTTTGCCGAGCCCGTCTTTCAGCTGTGTCATGCCTTCGGACAGTGTGGAGAGGCCATTGTCCAGCTGTTTCTGTCCGTCCTGGATGCTGACGAGCGCCGTGTTCAGCTTTTTCATGTTCGCCTCGATTTTTCGGTTGCCCGCGCTCCCTTGCTTCAGACCTTTGGTCAAATCGTCTGCACCCTTCTGCAGCGCTGCCAGACCGTTCGAAAGCTTCGTTTGGGCCGAAGCAATCTGCGACAGCCCCTTCGCCGACTCGTCGAACGAACCGTTCAGCTTGGCAAAGTTGGCGTTCAACTCCTTCAGGCCGCCGCTCAACTGGGCCACACCGGATTCCAGCTTCTCACCCGTTTGTTTCAGCTTCTCGTAATCGACGTCGTTCTTCAATTCGCTATATTTCGTACCGAGACCGCCGATCAGCCCGTTCATGCCAGCCAATCCTTGTGCGATAGGTGGAAGTTGAGCTTCGAGTTGTTGATAGCCGCCGTCCAGAGAAGTATAACCCTGCTGGAGCTTACTTAGTCCGCTCGAGAGTTGCGTCGTGTTCCCGGCGATGGCGTCCAGGCCGCTCTTCATGCGGGCGATTCCGTCGTATAAGCCGGCAGCACCGTTCGCACCTTGATCGATGCCGCCAGTCACTTGCCCTAGCGCATTCGTAAGCTGTTCGTAGCCTTGCCGCACGTCGCCAGTGCCCGACACCAGCTTATCGACGCTTGTAAAGTCCGGGCTCGCAAGCTGCGACTGCATCTGGTTGATGCCGTCTTGAATTTGACTCACGCCGTTCTTGGATGCCGCGATGCCTTCCGTCACGTTCTCGGTTTGTGAGCTGATGTAGAATTCGTCGATCGGTTCCCCTTGCAGTTGGGTGATGCTTGCGACCTTACCGACGCCAGAGATGCCCTTCAGCTTATCGGTCAACTTGTCGATCACGGCCAAAGCGTCGTTGTTGTCGAGCGCCTGATCATTTTCGATAACTACGGTCGTCGGCAGCGCCTGCCCCCGGCTGAAATGATCCGCAACCAAGGTAAAGCCCTTGGTGGAAGGATATTTGTCGCCCAGCTCGCCAAGTTGGTCGAAGGATAAGGTTTGCTTGCTGAACAGCAGCGCTGGAATCATGGCGAGCACAATAAGCACCGTCGTAATAATCGGCCGCTTCACCGACACGGAAGTCAGCTTCGCCCAGAACTTGCTTTCCTTGTGGCCCGACGCCTTCTTGGAAGGCCAGAACAGCTTGACGCCCAGCGTCTTCATGAGAAACGGCGTCAGCGTCACGATCTCCAGCAGCAGCACGAGCGTACCGATCGCAACGACGTTCGCGGACTTGTAGATGCCGAAGGTGGAGAAGCTCAGCCCGGCGAACGCGATGAACACCGTTAATATACTGTAAAAAATCGTTTTGCCGGCTGTTTTGTATGTCTGAATGATCGCTTCGTCCGTGGAGCGGCCATGCGCCAACTCTTCTTTGAAACGATTGAACAGGAGAATATTGTAGTCCGTCCCGATGCCGAACAGAATGAGGATCAGCAGCATCTGCGTTACGCTCGTGACCGGGAAGTTCAGTTTATCGATGATTTGCGCGGCAATCCCCATCGACACCGCATAGGAGACACCGACGGCGGCCAAGGATACGAACGGAATGATAACGGAACGGAACATAATGACCAGCACCGCTAATATAAAGACGATCGTTAGAACGGCACTCTTCTCCACGCCTGCCGTCGATGCCTTTAAGTAATCGTTCTGGATGAAGTCCTCGCCCGACAAATAATACGGTACTTGCACGTCTTTCAGCACATCGTCGAACTCGCTCTTGATGTCGTCGACTTCCCGGCCCTTACGGTCCAGCGTGAAGCTGGCCATCAGTGTCGTCCCGTCTTTTGAGATGAGCGACGACTTCGCTTCGGGCATCGAGAACGGTTCGAGTAAACCGTCAAACCCGAGCTCCGCTTGATGCTGCTTTAAGCTGGCGACGGCGGATTCGATCCGCTTCATCTCTTCGTCCGACAGCTTATTCGGGTCGTGAAAGACGAGAATATCGCTCGCGCCCTTGGCGCCGCTCATTTTCTGAAGAATCTCCATCGCGACCTTGGACGGGCTGTTGCTTGTCAGCGGGTCCTGGCCACGAAGCCGCAGAATTGCGTTGACATCAGGCTGGAACACCGTGAGCAGCAAAGTCGCGACGAGCCATGCGGCAAGGATGGCCCAGCGCCATTTAATGATCGTTTTCAAGTTTCAATCCTCCTATGAATGCGTATACCATTAAATAAACAGGCGTTCATTTTTGCTGCAAAAGTTTGCTTGCGACGTACCCGAACAGTGCCGCGCTAACATCGACAATCGAGCGTGGCGCAGCAGGCATTAGGCGCTAGAAGCGATCCAGCGCCATAATGCCGGCGGCATACACGTGCACCAATTCGTCGACGAGCAGCTTGATCGTGGCGCTATCCTCGTAATCCCGCAAAATACAGATCAGCCCCTCGATGATCGTCGTTGCCAGCATGCGCGCAACATTCATCTCTTCCTTGTCTAAAGGCGCCGGCGGGCTCTTCCTTACCGAGAACGCATCCTGCAGAATGCTGAACGCAAGTTCGATCAAATCCTGCTTTAGCGACACATATTTCGAGCCCGCGCTGAAAATGAGCAAAATTCTCAGCTCTTGACTGGATTCCTGAAACAGCTCGAAAATCGACTGGTGGATCAGGTGTAAGTAGAGAAGTTTCCCTTCAGCCGCAATGCCGGAGGATGAGCTCCCGATCTCCCGCTTGATGTCGTCGTTGAAGCGGAGAAACTTGGCATAGGTCGGCTGGACGATATCGTCGAACAAGTCGTCCTTGTTCTTGAAATAGCGATAGATGTTCCCCGTCGTAATCCCCGCATCCTGCGCAATTCGCCTCATGGACGAATGCAGGTACCCATGCTGCTTAAACTCCTTCAAGGCGGCGGAAATAATTTTGTTCTTCACGTCGTCTTTCAAATATTGCATAAGTGAACACCTGTTTATTTATAAGATTATCATCATTATAATGACAACAGGAGTATATATCAAGTTGATTTGCAAATCACCTCCAGATCAGGACCTCGACCGAATTTCCTGGCGCATGAAAAGGACGTAGGACAGCCCGAAGCAGATGATTGTTGCCGCGATCAGACATGTTAGCTGAGGCCAGACGAGCAGCACGCTTTGCCCGAGCGGCAGCCGGCTGTTCGGAATGGCACCGTACAGCTGCTCCATCGTGAGCGGACCAAGCGAGCGCACGTTAGGCATGAGCAGCGTGGACGTCGCTTCCGTGAACAAGTAGCTCGGCGACAGCCGCTCGAGCAGCAGCATCCAGTTCTGGTAGCTGAGCAGCCTTTCAACGTCGGCCGTATCCGGCGGTACGGTTGCGCTTGCGACTAACTTGACGATCATATTGTAGAAAATCGCAAAGAACAGCCAAATCGAGATGCTGGACAAAGCGGAGGTCGCGGCCTGTCGGAAGCGGATGGAGAACAGGATCGACAGGTTGAGCCAGAAGCCGACGTATACGACAGTGACGACCAGGAAAAAGATGACGCGCCAAAATTCCTCCGGGGTCGGCGGGTAGCCGATCGTCAGCATGCCAAAGCCCATGACGAGAAAGCCGAGTGCGAAAAACATGACCGCGATCATCAGCAATGCCGCGACGAACTTGGCGTTGATGAAATAGTCCCGGTGAATCGGCTGGGACATGATCCGGCTGAGCGTTCCTTTGTTTCGCTCGGAATTGACCGCGTCGAAGCCAAGCGCGATGCCGATGAGCGGCCCGATAAAGCTGACGAACGTGATGAACGATGGCAGCGTGCCGTCGGTTGCCGTAAATATTTTGAGGAACAAAAAGGTCGTGTCGGCGTCGGCGGATTTTGCGCCCGTTTTCAGGGCGGTAATCGCCGTGTATATGGACCCGATGCACGTTAAGGCGATCAAGGCGAGCAGGATGACGTAGCGCCAGCTTCGCACGTGGTCGGACATTTCCTTCTGCACGATGACCCAGAACGGATGCAGAGTCCCCGAAGCGGTCTCGGAAGCGGTGCCTAAAGCTGCGCCGGCCGCATCATTTCGCTTTCTTAGCTTTAGCAGAAGCCCGTTCACGGGAATCTCCCCCTTCGAAGTAGCGGTGGTAAATTTCGTCCAAGCCATATTCCTTGCGGCTCAAATGCGTGATCGCCGCGCCGGCTTCCACGACACAACGCGAGATTGGGCCGGCGGCGTCGCTGGAACAGCTGACGATGAGCCTTTGGCCGCTGCGCTCAACCTTCAGTACGGCTTCGAGTCCGCCGATTCGCTCCAGCAGCCCGTCGTCCATCGGCTCGGCCTCAAGCTCGATCCGCGTCGCTTCGCCCTCGAACAGCGTACGCGACAAGGAGGCGATGTCGCCTTCCGCGATCAGGTTGCCGCGCACGAACAAACCGACGCGGTCGCAAATTTGCTGCACCTGATGGAGGTGGTGCGACGATAGAAGCACCGTTATGCCTTCGTCCCGGCTCAGCCGTTGAATGAGCATAAGCAGGTCGCGGACCCCCTCGGGATCGATGCCCAAGGTCGGCTCGTCGAGCACGATGACCTCCGGCTGCTTGATCAGCACATCGGCAAGTCCGAGACGCTGCCGCATACCTCGCGAGAAGGCACTCACCTTCTTCCGCGCCGCCTCGGCGAGGCCGACCCGTTCGATGAGACGGTTTGCCCGCTCCGTCGCTTCCTTCGGCGGGATCCGGTTCAACTTGGCCGTATACAGCAAGTTTTCCAGCGCGGTGCGGTCATCGTAGAAACCGAGGTCGTCCGGCATATAGCCGACCCGTTTCTTCACTTGTAGCGGCTGGCGGGTCGAATCGATGCCGCATACGCGCACCGATCCTCCGGACGGCTCGGTTAAGCCGAGCAGCATCAGGATGGTCGTTGATTTGCCCGCGCCGTTCGGTCCGAGCAAGCCGAATATTTCGCCTTTGCGGATCGACAGCGTCAACCGGTTGACGGCGGTTTGCTCGCCGTATCGTTTCGTCAGCCCCGACAATTCGATGATGTTGATGTCCTCCAAGGTTATCGCCTCCCGTATTTACGGAACAAATAATATATTCCGGCCAGGACAACAACGATAATGATGGCGCCAAGCCATCCCCACAGCACCGACGTTTGGACGGCGACGCGGAATTGGGCGTCGGACGATTTTTCGGCCGTGCTGGCCGTCATAGCCACGACGTAGTCGCCGGCGATCGATTTTTTGTCCGCTTTGATCGTTGCTTGCACCGAGGCGGTTTTACCGGGGGCTAGGCTGCGGATTGTCTTCGGCTCGAACGATACTTCCCAATCGACCGGCGCTTGCGAGCTTAACGAAATGTCCCGCAGCTCGCTTGTTCCCGTATTGGTGACGACGAGATCGAGCTTTTTGTCCGAACCCGCCGTCACGCTCGTGCTGAGCAGATCGTTCGGCGTACTCAGCTTGATGCCGTACGTGCCCGTAATGACGACTTCGAATTCGGCCGAGGCGGTCGTTGAGCTCGTCGCCGCTTCTACGGGAATTTTGTAGCTGCCTGCGGCGACTTTTTCGGGCGGATGAACTTCCAGGCTGATCGATGACGTAGCGTTCGGATCGACGCTGACCGACGATACGTTTTTGCCGCCGGAGCTGAACTGCACGTCCCAGCCTTCCGGAGCGGCTGCCCTTAACGCGTACAGCTGTTTTTCGACGGTACGGTTTTTAAGCGTCGCACTGAACGTGAAGGTGGAATCGGCGTGACCCTCCATGTTCGGTTGATCGGTTGTCAGCTCGCTTTTGTATGTCCCTTGCTCCTCGACCTTGACCTTCAACGGCAGCGACCCGAATCCTTTGGCCGTAATATTGAACGTATAGTCGCCTTTGTTCACCGCAAGCGGCACTTCCAGCTCGACGTTGACGGATTGGGATTCTTTCGGCTTCACCGAAATTTGCTCGATTTTCCGCCCGCCTGCCGTCAGGCTGTAGTTCCATTTATTCGCGCCGGCGTCGACGCCAAGTTCGACCGCCTGAATGGCATCGCTGTTGTTGATGACATCCACCGAATAATTGATCGTTTCGCCCGGCGAAGCGACGAGACTCGTATACGGCGTATACAGCGATACGCCGCTTTCGGCGTAAGCCGAAACGCTTGCCCCGATCACCCCTACCCATAAGCTGAGCAGCAGGCACCATGCCAATTTGCCGACTCTTTGCATTTGAACACCCTCCTAAATTGTAAGTAATAACAAAACTCGCATCGGAAGCATACGCCAAGTTTTGGTTTCACTCCGATTACGTTTGAGGGGAGGGTGCCGGATTTATAAAATTACATAAAAATTGGCTTAAAAGAACCTTAAAAAAATTAAATTCTCATAAAAAATGGCATGATGCGGTTCACTTGCGGCCTCTTTTTTGCTACATATGGGGAAAGAAATCATTTTGGCGCGAGGTGAACCGTGTGTCGACGGAGCATATCGAAATGATCGAGGTCATGCAGGAGATGAGCCGCGGCTCTTTGTCCGCGTTCCGGCGGTTTTACGAGCAATACGCTTCCTTTGTGCTGCAAATTGCGCAGCGCGTAACGGGAGACCGGATGGAGGCGGAGGACGTGTGCCACGACGTGCTGCTGCACGTATTGCAAAAAGCGGAGGGCTTCGACCCGTCCCGCGGCAGTATCGAAGCTTGGCTTGCGGTGACGACGCGCAACCGGGCGTTGGATCGGCTGCGGCGCAAGCAGCGCATGCTACCGGGCTTGCTGGCGGAGGAGGAGGCCGAGGCGGCGATTGCAGCGGCGGGAAGCTTTCCGCCGGTGGAGGATTCGGTTGTCGCCAAGCTTGACGGCGAAACGTTAAAAAATGCGCTGCAGCGGATACCGAGCATGCAGGCGAAAGCGATCGCGGGCTACTACTTGCATGCACAATCCCAGCGCGAGCTGTCGGCGGAGCTGCAAGTCCCGCTTAGAACGGTCAAATCGCTCGTCCGCTACGGACTGCACAATTTGCGCAAGCAGCTTGTCCAGCTCGGTTGGTCCGGATTGCAGAAGGGAAAGGGGGCGAAGCGGCATGAATGAGCAAAATACGGCGGTGCGAAACGAATGCGGTTGGCTGGATGAAGAACGGGCGGATTATGCTATGGGGCTCATGCAGGAGCAGAAGCGGTTCCGGTTCGAGCAGCACCTACGGCAGTGCGAAGCGTGTAGAACGGAATGCGACGAATGGCGCAGGCTGCTTGCCCCGTCCGCGGAAGTTCCCGGAGCAGCGGATACGGCAGCATTTGCAGCTGCTCGTAGCGGTACCTTTCCTTCAGCTGTTTTTCAAGGCACCTCCCCGGCAGCTCCGGCAGTACCGTACCAAGAATCGCCATCGGCTACCGTTAAGCGGAGACTTGAAGCCCGCGTTCGGCGGCGCAAAATCAAGTCCGTTTTTACCGAAGTATTGGCGCGTCCCGCCCCGATCCTCACGGCGGCATGCTGCATCGTTGGGGTGATGCTCGTTTACGGGCTGTTCTTCACGGCCGCTATACCGCCGTCCCCAACCCGAAGCGGCGGTGAAAAGGTCGCGAGAGAAGACGTAGAGCGTCATCCGTTTCTTGCAGATCCGGGGACGGTCGCTTATCGAGTGAAGCAGACGCCGCAGCTCGCCGTCAGCGGTTATGTATGGATCAACGGAGAGTCAAAGGAAATGCTGTTGTGGATCGAGGGTTTAATTCCTTCGGCGGAGCGGGATTTCCAGGCGTGGGCCGTTCAGGACGACGGCAGGCATGCCAACATCGGCGTATTAAGTCACGTAAGAGGGATCGCTCAGTTGTACGTGCAAGGTATTCAACTGGAGGATGCGGACAATATCGCTGTCAGCATCGAGCCGAAAGGCGGCAGTGCGCTGCCGACAAGCGAAGATTCGTTCTGGGTCAGCCTAAGGCCGTCGAATTGAACCAAGAAGAAGGGGATTATTGGCTGGTGGCCTGAATGGATGGCAAGGTAAATCACCGGGATCCTTTTGTCGAAATCCCCTTCGTTCAGGAAAGCCGCTTGTCCATTCAGACTTATCACCTTTGAGCGCGTCCGAAGCAAGGGGAACTTTCTCCCGTAAATGCTCATCCATGTAACCGCAAAGCAATAAGCAGAGTCGGTCATCGTTAGCATAGCAATTGACGGTTCAGTTAAACAAAACAATACTCGCCGAAGTTCCGATTCCTGAGCCAAAGGGATACCGGCAAAAGAGCAAAGTCAAAAGGCAAAGTCAAAAGAGCAAAACCCAAAGAGCAAAACCCAAAGAGCAAAACCCAAAGAGCAAAACCCAAAGAGCAAAACCCAAAGAGCAAAACCCAAAGAGCAAAACCCAAAGAGCAAAACCCAAAGTCAAAAGGCTGTCTTTCTCGATAAACGAGAAGGCAGCTTTTGTTCAAAATAAAATGCAAAATAAGGATTGACTGGGAGAACCCCTTTTTGATAAAGTATTAATACCAAGTAAAGTAATAGGAATTATTATAGATGTAATGCTTGTTCGGAATGCAGCGGGAGGTAGCGGACGTGAACGGAATCATTCGACATCGTTGGTGGAGCTGGGGTTTTCGAAGTACGGTCATGGTTTATTTTATACTGCTTATCGTATTGCCGATCGCGGGGGTTTATGTCAACAGCTTCTCGCCGGGGTGGAGCACATTTGTCGAAAATGTTACCCATACGCTGGCCTGGAAGTCCGTTCTCCTGACGATCAAGCTGGCATTGATCGCGACGCTCATTAATGTGGCCATCGGGACGATGGTCGCTTGGGTGTTGAACCGGTACCGGTTTTTCGGGCGGACGATTCTGAATAGCCTTGTCGATCTCCCGTTTGCCTTGCCGACGGCGGTCGGAGGCCTCATGATTCTGCTGCTGCTCGGTCCAAGAAGCTGGGTCGGGCAATTGGCCGATCAGCTAGGATTCGAAATCGTTTTTCATGAGCCGGCCATCGTGATCGCAATGGTATTCGTCACTTTCCCGTTTGTCATCCGGGCGGTTCAACCGCTCTTGGAGGAGCTGGACAAATCGGAGGAAGAAGCCTCCTATACGCTTGGCGCTTCCCGCGCGAAGACGTTTTTTCAAGTGATTTTTCCGTCGATGCTTCCCGGCATTTTGAGCGGAGCGATGCTTGCCTTTTCTCGCGCATTGGCAGAATTCGGCGCCGTCGTGCTTGTGGCTGGCAACATCCCCGGCAAAACGCTGATCGCCTCGGTTTATATTTTCGGCGAAGTGGAAAGCGACAACCCCAGCGGCGCGGCCGCGGTGTCCATCCTGCTATTGACGTTGTCTTTCCTGATCCTCTGGCTCATCAATATGGTGCAAATGAGGAGGTCTTCCGCAAAATGAAAAAAGTGCTGATCCCTCTCACCTATCTCGTTTTTCTCGTATTGCTCATCATTCCGCTCGGCAAAATTTTGCTCAGCTCCTGGGAAGACGGTTTGAGCGGCTTCATCGACGCCCTGACGCGCCCGCAAGCGCTCCATGCCTTGTATATGACCGGCCTCATCGTCGTTATCGTGACGCTGGTCAATACGTTGTTCGGCGTCATGCTCGCGATGTACATCGTCCGCGGGACGTGGATCGGAAGACGGCTGAAGCAGCTGCTCAACAGCTTGGTCGATTTGCCTTTTGCCGTATCGCCGGTGATCGGCGGACTGATGATCGTGCTCCTGATCGGTCCGGGAACGGCGATCGGAAGCTTGTTCGACAGCGCCGGAATCAAGATCGTTTACGCACTGCCCGGCATGATTATCGCGACATTGTTCGTTACGTTCCCGCTGATGGTGCGGGAAGTGATACCCGTCCTGCAGGAGATCGGCGCGCAGCAGGAGGAGGCCGCGTCGACCTTGGGCGCGCGTCCTTGGTATACATTTTGGCGCGTAACTTGGCCTTCTATACGGTGGGGCGTCATTTACGGCGTCGTGCTGACGGTAGCCCGTTCCTTGGGCGAATTCGGCGCCGTACTCGTGGTATCCGGCAACATTATGAACAAAACGCAAACGGCGACAACGCTCGTTTATCAAGACGTGGAGAACTTCAACCTAGTTTCGGCGAACGGCGTCGCGCTGGTGCTCGCGGCTTTTTCGGTGGCGCTGCTGCTGTTGATGGAATGGGCGAAAAAGCGAAAGGAAGTGCACTGAGATGCATATTGAGGTTAGCGGATTAAATAAGCATTACGGCCAGTTTCATGCGGTGAAGGATGTCAGCTTTTCGATCGAAAAAGGCCATTTGATCGGCTTGCTCGGCCCGAGCGGCGGCGGCAAAACATCGATTTTGCGCATGCTGGCAGGCCTTGAAGTGCCGTCCTCCGGCGACATCGTGTTTCATGGCCGGCGGGTGAACGATTTGCCTCCACAGGAGCGGGGCATCGGCTTCGTATTCCAGAACTACGCATTGTTCAAGCACATGACCGTTTATGACAATATCGCCTTCGGCTTGAAGGTGAAGAAGCAGTCGAAGCAGCAAATCGAAGGCCGGGTCAAAGAACTGGTCGAGCTGACCGGGCTCAAAGGGTTCGAGCATCGTTACCCGCACCAGCTGTCCGGCGGACAGCGCCAGCGCGTCGCCTTTGCCCGGGCGCTGGCGCCGGAGCCGCAGCTGCTGCTGCTTGACGAACCGTTCGCGGCCATTGACGCGAAGATTCGCCAAGAGCTGCGTACGTGGCTGAAGGACATGATCGAGCGGGTCGGCATTACTTCGATTTTCGTAACGCATGACCAGGAGGAGGCGATCGAGGTCGCCGACGAAATCATGATCATCAACCACGGGCGGTTGGAGCAGAAGGGCTCGCCATGGGACATTTACAAAAATCCGCAAACGCCGTTTGTTGCAAGCTTCGTCGGGGAATCGACGATTCTGGACAACGCGGCCAGCTTGAAGGGATTCGAGCAAGTGGCCCAGTGGCCTTCAACCAAAGCGCTTATTCGCCCCGAATATATCGAGATCGGCAAGCCGCATGAATTCAACATTTTGTCCGCGACGGAAAAAGGCCGGATCAAGCATATCCATTTCCGCGGCAGCGAATGGATGGTGGAGCTGGAGGTCGGTCAGCATCGGCTGATCACGTACCGTTCGTTGGAGAAGGAAGTGCTTCATCCCGGGGAAGAAGTGACGGTGCTGGTGCACCGGGCGTATTTGTTCAACGACGACCACAGCTGGGTCATGGAAAATAAGCTGAAGGAAGACCCGATGCCGATTCACATTTAGACGAAAAGAGTGTTCTTATGCGCATACCGATCTACCGGTCTTCCGGATTGGCACAACAAGCACGAAAAACCGCTATTATCGCAGTTTTGTTATTCTGCTTTTTCATAACGGCTTGCGGCAACACGGGCAGCGGCAACGGAACGGCGCCGCAAGGAACCGCGGGCGGAACCGGGGCGGCCGCGTCGGGCGACGAAGTGACGCTGACGATCGGGGCTTATTCCGTCATTAAGGAATCGCTCGGCGAAATTTTGCCGAAATTCCAGCAATATTGGCTCGCCAAAACCGGGCAGCACGTCAAATTTCAGGAGTCGTACGAAGCTTCAGGCACGCAAGCCCGTGCCATCGTCGGGGGGTTCGAGGCGGATGTCGCCTTACTCGCGATGGAGGGGGATATTCTCAAAATCGTCAAAGCGGGGCTCATCACGCATGATTGGCAGCAGGCGCCGAACAAAGGCATCATGACCCAGTCGATCGTGGCGCTTGGGACACGCGAAGGGAATCCGCTTGGGATCAAGGATTGGCCGGATTTGACGAGGACCGACGTCAAAGTACTGTACCCGAATCCGAAGACGTCCGGCGGCGCGCAGTGGGACATCAACGCGATTTACGGCGCAGGGCTGAAGCTGGCCGAGGAGCGGGGCATGGGCAAGGACGCCGCTGCGGCGAAGCAGTTTCTGGTCGACGTGCACAACCAAATCGAGTCGCTGGACAAAAGCGGCCGCGCTTCGATGGCGGCGTTTGAATACGGCGTCGGCGACGTTATCGTCACGTATGAGAACGAGCTGCTCGCCCGCATCAAGCAGGGCGTCCGATATGACATCGTGATCCCGAAGCATACGCTTCGGATCGAGAATCCGGCGGCGGTCATCGATGCGAATGTCGACAAGCACGGGACGCGCGAGGTGGCGGAAGCATTTGTCGACTACCTGTGGAGCGAGGATGCGCAGCGCGTCTTCATGGCGTACGGCTTCCGCCCGGTCATCGAGTCGCTTGCGGCGGAATCGGCGCAGCAGTTCAAACAGCCGAAGGACTTGTTCGACATCAGTTATCTTGGCGGTTGGGATCAAGTACGCAAGACGCTGTACGCCAAAGGCGGTGTGTGGGATCAAGTTCTGGCCGGCGAATAGAATAGGCAGGGAAATCGGATAATCCTCCTGTTGCCGTGCGGCGCAAGCCGTATGGACGCAGGAGGATTTTTTGCGCATTTGGGGTCGGTGGATGGCTGCGATTTTCAATTGGTGACTTCAATTCGGTGTGATGGTTGCGATTAACAATTGACGATATGCGGATGGTGTGAAAGCTGTGATTAGTAATTGGAGATTGCGGATGGTGCGGTAGTTGCGACTTGCGGTCGATTGCGGTTGATCCACAGCTTGCGATTTTTGAGATTGTTCGCATGGGATGGCCGCGTATATAATCGAATTGAACAATTTTTATGCAATGCCGACGGCCGCCAACTATGCGATACCTAAGCCAACCAAGATCTGGTTGGGTGCCTTTTTTCATTTAACTGTATATCATGTATTTAAATTTGCCCGTTTCGCTTGTTTTTGGAGCATTAACTGGAAAATATGCAGTTAATCCTTTCGTTTTCTTCGTTTTTCGGGTGAATGCGATAATTTACATACATGTTTTCCAGTTATTTTTCCCCAGTCCGAATTCTTTCGCTTAATAACTACGTATTTTCCAGTTAAATAATTTGGATTCATAGCATTTATCTAAAAAACGATGATTGGAGCTGATTCCGGATGGAACGTATCGTCTACTTATGGGACCGGGAAGTGCCTATGGCAAACGGCAGCAACGAAGAAGATAAGCCGTCTCTTGTTCCCTATCTGATCGACCAAGCAAACTCGCCGGCGGTCATTGTTTGCCCCGGAGGAAGCTATACGCACCGGGCGAGCCATGAAGGCGAGCCGATTGCATTGTGGCTCAACTCGCTTGGCATTTCCGCCTTCGTCTTGAACTATCGCGTTGCGCCGTATTTTCCGACCGTATCGCTGATGGACGCGAAACGAGCCGTTCGCTTGCTGCGTCATCGGGCGGATGAATTCCGTATCGATCCGCAGCGGATCGGAATGATCGGTTTTTCGGCAGGCGGTCATTTGACCGCCATGGCCGGGACGTTATTCGATCCGGGCAACCCCAGTTCCGAGGATGCCGTAGAGTGGCAGTCGAGCCGTCCGGACTTGCTTATTCTCGGATACCCGCTCATTTCCTTCTTGGACCCGCCAAGAGAAGAATTTCTAGATGAGTATAAAGCCGATCGATATGTGAGCGAGTCGACTCCTCCCGTATTTATGTGGCATACGTCCGACGACGACGTGGTGCCTTCCGTGAACAGCATTTCTTTTGCCGAAGCGCTTTCCAAATATCGCATACCGCATAGCCTTCATATTTTCGCCCAGGGCGTCCACGGACTCGGTCTGGCGGAAGAGCATGACGAATGCCGGGAATGGACGCGGCTTTGCGCCGGTTGGTTGCAGGGCAGAAAATTCATATAACGCGGACATGGACTTGAACCAGCACAAGGGGAGGGTATGCGATGTTTCGACTGACATTAAAAAAGCTCCATGGTTGGAACGCAATGACGCTACTTCTACTGACGGTGAGCGGCATCGTTCTGTACGTGCCGTCCATTCGCGGCGATCTGGGCGCTGCACGCGTAGTCCTGAAGCAAATCCATATCGGACTGGGCTTCGTCTCGGTGCTCCTCATCCTGCTCTATCTCCCTTTCATACGCAAGCATTGGCGACAATTGAAAAATAAGCTGCATCAGCAAGCTAACCTGTTGTTCGTATTAGCGCTCCTGCTAGGCTGGATCTTATCCGGTATCGTATTGTGGCAAGTGAAGCTGTTCCCATCGCACTGGACCGGCACGGCGCTCTTATGGCATGATTTGCTGACGTGGGTCGGCATACCTTATGGCGTTTATCATTCCGTATCGCGGAGCCGATGGCTGAAGCGTCATGGACGCAAGAGCGGGGCGGGTGCGGCTCGCTCCGCACAATCCCGGGAAAACACCGGAATAGCCGCAAGCGTAGAAGATCCCCATCCGGGCGATACCTTAATCGAAACGCTGAAGAACTCCCCGATATCGCGCCGCACTGTGCTGCGAGCGGGAATCGGGTTGTTGCTCGTTGCGGGCGTCGGCCCAACCTTCTACCGCTGGATGAAAAGCGCGCTGGACGACGGGGGCGCGAATACGGAACAGCTTGCCGCCTCGGACGGCAATGCCATGATACCCGAGCCCGCCCCGCTCCCCGATTCGAAGCCGCCCCTTGGCGGCGGAGCGCGTGGCAATTTCCGGGTTTACACGGTGACCGACATTCCGTCGTTCACGTCGGATAACTGGCAGTTCGCCTTATCGGGTCTTGTCGACAAGCCGAAGACATGGGACTGGCCAAGCTTTCTCGAGCTGCCCCGCAAAGTGCAGGTGAGCGATTTCCATTGTGTAACCGGCTGGTCCGTCTACAGCGTTACGTGGGAAGGGATCCCGTTATCGCAATTTCTGGAGCAGGCCGGGGTGAAGAAGAGCGCACGCTACGTCAAGTTTTATTCGGGCGACGGCGTTTATACCGATACGCTGTCGCTGGAGCAAGCGGAATTGGAGGACGTCATGATTGCCGTGCTGATGGACGGCAAGCCGATTCCGCAGCAGCTCGGCGGCCCCGTCCGGCTCGTCGTACCGCAAATGTATGCGTACAAATCGGTAAAATGGCTGCAAGCCGTCGAGTTGATCGAGCAGGAGCATATCGGCTATTGGGAGCTGAGAGGGTACGATCAGGACGCTTGGATAAGAGCGTGAACCGAAACTTCATCAAATGAAGGGCCTCTCGCATGCTCGGTCAATAAAACGTGTCAAAGCGGATGCTCCGATCCCGGCGTCCAGCCAACAAACGTCGGTTTACGAGCAGTACCGCAACAAATATCCGCTATCATAACGAAAAGCCGGGCTCCCGAATGGAGGGACCCGGCTTTAAAAATATAAGACTTCATTTGGACTGCGCAAGCCGTGTATCCTTGACAGGGGCGGGAGCAGGTCCGCTTCCATCTTTTCCATTACCTTACGCTTCAAATACGGGTAATTCGCATAAATTCGCTTGCTTTTTAAAAAAAATTATACTATAGTAAAATAAAGTTGAATAAAACGTTGTTATTTACTTTAACCGGCAAATGTAAGCGCTTTTTTTGGATCGCAATAAAACAGCCAGATCTCTTGAACATTGCCGACGCAAGCCATTGCTACGCTCTTACTCTTTGCAAAGTTGCCCTCTTTAAGCCGCTCCAATGTTTCTTTTTGTTCCTTGCTAAGATTCGATTCGTTCTTCAGCCAATGTATTTTGTCTTCCTCAGCTCTGACGCTTGTTTTGCTCTTCGATTCAACTGTCATCGACCGCTTCGCTCACCAGCTTCATCACATAGGATTTATCAAACGTAATTTCTGCCTCGGGATATTGTTCCTCTACATCCTTAATAAAAGCCGCAGACATACCGCAGCACAATTCTTCGATCTAGCCGAGTGCAGTGCTTTTACTCGTCAGATGTAATGGAAGCGTTTCCAACGTGTTTATTCCTTTGCCGACCATTGTAAATAATACTATTTAGCGGTCGACATCGACAAACAACGTAAAGTACTGGTGGCATGCCTTACACTCGATTCGAGGGAGGCTGGCGTGCATATACGTTTTCCCCAAAAAAATCCAAGTGCCTCCACGGTCTCTTGTTGGTATCATACACTTTACACATTCGACCGCATAGTGAGCCTTTGGTAAAGTCCACATACAGATGCCAAGCTTCTTACGTATGATCAAAGGTGATCTCCTTGAGTTCCCAAGGCTTTTCAACCTGCGACTTCTACACAAACAGTTCCATAAAAACGGGTTCTTCGCCAGTTGCCAAGTATTTAGACGTTATCCATCAGATATAGCGAGGAGGCTAGTAAATTGCGTATAAGACGACGTTTCAACAAGGATGATTTGGAACTGATATTTCTGGCTGTGCCTACTGCTTTATGGTATCTTCTATTCTGCTATCTGCCGATGTTCGGGATCATTATTGCTTTTAAACAGTTCAGGCCAATACCAGGAGCCGGCTTTATCGAAAGCTTGCTTAAGAGCAAATTTGTAGGCATAACCAATTTCAAGTTCCTCTTCGCGACACCGGATGCATGGATCATGTTCCGAAACACGGTTTTATACAATGCCGTTTTTATTATACTGGGCACATTTGTCACTGTTGCATTAGCGTTGATGATCTCCCAGCTGCGTTCTAAAAAGATGCGGAAGTTCAGCCAGACTGCCATGTTTCTTCCGCACTTCCTATCCTGGGTGGTAGTGAGTTATTTCGTATTTGCTTTTCTGAGCTCAGAGAACGGCTTGATAAGCAAACTAATAGAAATTGCAGGGGGAGATCCCGTTCAGTGGTATATGACGCCGGAATACTGGCCTTATATTCTGGTATTCGTATATCTTTGGAAGACTGTAGGGTATGGAATGGTCGTATATTTAGCCAGCATATCAGGAATTGATGAATCATTATATGAAGCCGCTATTATCGACGGCTCCACCAAATGGCAACAGGTAAAATACATTACACTGCCCTTACTGCAGCCCATCATCTTTATTATGTTTATTCTATCGGTGGGACGTATATTTTCTAGCGATTTTGGCCTATTTTATCAGGTGCCGCGTAATGCCGGTCCGTTGGTTGATGTGACACAGACCATTGATGTATATGTATACAAGGCACTTACCGGTCTCAACAATATCGGCTTTGCTTCCGCAGCCAGCGTATTACAGTCTGTGCTTGGCTTGATTACCATTTTGATAGCCAACTCGATTGTTAAGAAAATGAACTCCGAAAATTCTCTATTTTAAAAGGAGGAGGTAGATGAATGCAAAGAAGCCGGGGAGAATTGAGTGCAGTAGAGAGATTCAACCGTATATCCGTTCCAACCAACATCATCTTCAGTGCCTTGTTTATTGCACTTGCACTGATCTGTGTGATTCCCCTTGTATTTGTAGGTATTATTTCCTTATCGTCCAGTGAGTCTATAGAAAAGGTAGGCTATAGCTTCTTCCCGTCCAAGTGGTCTATCGATGCATATTCCTATTTGTGGCGTGAGCGGATTTCCATCGGCTCTGCAGTCTTTGTCTCGGTTTTTGTAACTGTGGTCGGAACGATTGCCGGCCTTTTCCTTAATGCAACGATGGGTTATGTGTTATCCCGCCCAACCTTTAAATTGAAAAAGTTTTTTACAATTTTTATATTCATTCCAATGCTTTTTAATGGCGGCCTGGTTTCATCCTACCTGATCAATACCCAGGTACTGAAGCTTACAAACACCTATTTAGCATTGATTTTGCCTATTGCCGTATCATCTTTTTACGTGATTATCTTAAGGACTTTTTTTCAAACGACAATACCCGACTCCATAATTGAATCTGCAAAAATCGACGGTTCGAGTCAAATGAGAATCTTCTTCAGCATTGTGCTGCCAATATCCCTGCCTGTACTGGCAACCATCGGACTGTTTCTTTCCTTTGGTTATTGGAATGACTGGTTCAGCGCCATGCTGTACATCCAGTCCAACCATCAGGAGATGTATCCTTTGCAGTATGTACTGATCAGCATTGAGAAAAATATGGAATTTCTGAGCCGTAGTGCCCAGTACATGTCACCGGACAGATCAACCTCCAGCCTTCCAACCGAATCCACCCGTATGGCTATCGTCATGCTTGTGGTTATTCCAATTGCCCTCTCATACCCATTCTTTCAAAAATATTTCATCTCCGGCCTGACCATTGGAGCTGTAAAGGGATAAGCCTCCGAAGAGGCAACACCCGGAATATTCCGGTAAATATAAATTATAGGAGGTCGTTTATGAAGAAGAGAGTATTCGTTCTGATCCTGGCACTTATCTTCATTGTAACAGCATCAGGGTGCGGCACCGGACAAGATGAAACGAAGGATGGGAATAAACCTACAGAATTGATCTGGATTATGGGTAACCCAGGCAAGGTTCCGGTAGATCAGGAAAAAGTCGAAGCAAAGCTCAACGAGATATCCATTCCGGCAATCAATGTAACTGTGAAGACGCTGTATTATGATGATGAAAAAACCAAACTCGCCCTTTCATCCGGTGAACCATTTGATATGGTGTTTACGAGTGAATGGTTCAACAACTTTGCTCTACAAGCTCAGGCAGGATACTTTGCGGACATCACCGACAAAGTGAAAACATTGACTCCGAAACTTTATGAGACCATGCCTGAAATCGTGTGGGAGGGCGCTAAAGTCAACGGTAAGATTTATGCGATTCCGGTCAAGAAGGACTATGCCGCAGAAATTTTCTGGCGTTTTGATAAAGCTTTGTTCGTAGATGATTTGAAGATGGAAGTCAAGGATAAAATGGACTTCTTTGAGGTCGAATCTTACCTTAGGGCTGCTAAGGATGCATGGAAAGCCGGCGATAAAGCTGCTGCCAATGCGGAATACCCCCTTAAGCTGAATAAGAATGGTCTTGCAGGAATAGATAGCAGCTTTGACATGATTAACCGTGATGTTATGCTCGGTATTCCGTATTCTGCGATCGGAACTGCCGACGAAAACAAAGTTGTTATCACTTATGATCATCCTGACCTCACCAATCGGCTTACAGCTCTGTATAACTGGTATAAGGCTGGTTACATCAACAAGGATGCAGCTACCGTTGAAGACACAGGCAAATATTCTGCAGTCAAGAATGGCCAAGGTTTTTATGGAGCAGATGCAATCTGGTCTGGCGGTGACGGATACACCCAGTT
The DNA here is from genome assembly GCF_056120465.1 of Paenibacillus sp. sgz302148. Lineage (NCBI taxonomy): Bacteria > Bacillati > Bacillota > Bacilli > Caryophanales > Paenibacillaceae > Paenibacillus > Paenibacillus sp. sgz302148. The sequence goes on along the minus strand of NZ_JBVYOJ010000005.1, from coordinate 327,663 downwards.
GATCTCCAAGTACAGTGGTCCGTACCTCTCCACCGCTTCCATCCGTGGTGCGATGAATGCTATTTCGGCTAACTCCAAAAATATCGACGCTGCTCTCAAACTCCAGGAATTGATAAACACCAATCAGGAGTATCGGGACATTCTACGTTATGGTGTACCGGGTGAACATTGGAACAAGAATGCAGAAGGTCTTGCTGTCAAGACACAACTTGGCCGTGATAACTATGGTCCATGGCCCTTCTCTCAGGGTTCTTATTCTCTAAGTACAGTGGAGGCTTCTGATGGTGTCAAGGCAGATCCGGATATGTGGAAGAAAATTTTCGATGGCTATAAGGATCTGAAAGCGACCAAGTCTATCGGTTTTGCTTTCGATATCACCAATGTATCCGCACAGGTTGCTGCCATTAAAGTTATTGCAGATAAATACAGAGGCGGACTTAATACCGGAACACTTGATCCAACGACTACATTGCCGAAGATGATGAAGGAGCTGGAAGCTGCAGGCATCCGAGATGTCCAGAAAGAATGCCAGAAACAGTATGATGCTTACATTGCAAGTAAATAAGCTGATGAATCACAAGTTGCCGCTTCGTTTCCCTGTCAGGAAACGAGCGGCTTTTTTTTGCAAAGGCTGGCGGAGACAGGAGACAATAAATGGTGGAAAAATAAATGGAAGACGTCGGTCATCCGCGCTTTTCTTGTTCGTCATTCAAAACAAATTTATCGATGACATGCTTCACGCCTTCATCGTTATTGGTCAGCGTGACATAATCGGCGACCTGCTTCAGCGATTCGATCGCATTGCCCATCGCAACGCCGAGCCCGGCGACCTCGATCATCTCGCGGTCGTTCCAGGCGTCGCCGATGGCGATCGTTTCTTCGATGGCACAGCCGTAATGTTCTGCCAAAAATTGAAGTGCATGGCCCTTCGTGCCTTCGCGATGCAAAACTTCGAGGTAGTGCGCCTTCGATTTCGTAATGTGCGTCTGATCGCCGATCAATTCGCCGAGTTCAATGGCAACCTTATCCAACAGATCCGGGTCGTCGATAATGAGCATTTTGGTCGTCGGCTGCGCGAGCAGCTTCGCGAAGCCCGGCTCGACGACAAAAGGAATTTTGGATAATTCGCTGTAGCCTTGCGCCTTCTCGTTCGCTTCCCTGACATAGAGGATGTCGTTGACGTACAGCTGCAGGTGCAGGCCGCGCCGCTCGCAATAATCAAGCAGCTTCTGCGCCGCTTCCTGCGGAACCGAACGTTCGTACAGCACCGTTTCGTCGAGCAGCCGTTTGACGAGCGAGCCTTGGTACGTAATGATCGGAACGTTCAGATCGATTTGGCGGGCGATTTTTTGCGCCGAAGCGAACATCCGGCCCGTCGCCAGCGTAACGACAACCCCTTGCTCGATTGCGCGGGAGAGTGCTTCCTTCGTTCCTTCCGTAACGACCAGATCGTCGTTCAGCAGCGTATCGTCCACGTCGATGGCAATGAGTTTATACATGATTTCTTCTCCTTTTTGTCTATATCGTCGATTTTGTCAGTTTCAGCTCCGCTAGCAGCATGCCGGCCAATATGCACGCGCATCCGGCGACGGCGCGTCCGCCCAATGTTTCTCCGCCGACCAGAACGGCCGTAAGCGCGGCGAATACCGGTTCCGTCGCGAATATAAGCGCAACGCGCGCCGCCGACGTATGACGCTGGCACACCATCTGGATCCAGAACGCAAGCGTTGTTGCGGGACCTGCCGTAATAAGGAGCGCCCATAGGACGTCCGGCTCCGCCAGCTTGGCGAATAGCGCCGGTCCTGGCGCAAAATCTTCGAATAGGAATGCGCCTGCGGTACTTAGCACGGCGACCGCGGTGATTTGCAAGAAGGCGAGCGGCAAGGGTGAAATGCCGGGTGCGTATTTGCCCGTCAAAATGATTTGCAGCGCGAAGGAGATAGCACAGAAAAATACAAGCACATCCCCGGTATTCAGGGAAAACGACCCCGAGAAGCTGAGCAGGTATAATCCGGCCGTCGCCGAAGCGACGCCGAGCCAGGCGGTCCAGCTGAGCCGCTGCTTCAGCATGGCTACGGCAAGCAAAGGGACGAGCACGACGGACAGCCCCGTGATAAACCCGGCTTTGGCCGAGGTGGTGAACAGAAGTCCGGCCGTCTGAAATGCATATCCGGCGAACAGCCAAATGCCGATCCAGCTGCCGGCGATCATGTTCTTGAACGTCAGCGCCTTCCATTGATCCCGATAACGTAAAGTTATAATCAGCGCCAGCATCGCAGCCGCTAATGTGAAACGGATAGCGTTATACGTCAGCGGCGGGACGGATTGGATGGCGTTTTGCACGATCACGAATGTCGTTCCCCAGATGAAGGTAACGAACAACAAAGCGGAATCGGCGATAATCGATCGTTTCATAGCGTTAAAAATCCTCTCGGTGCGTAAACTGGCTGTTGGTTCAATGTATTTCATTCTATCTCAAAAGCAGGACCCGTACAATGATAGTTTCGCTAAAAAGGAACGTTCCCTTGCCGCCGCATTGCCTGAACGGTATAATTTTGACCTGTGATTCGCGCGTGCGTTTCGCGTAAAGACCGAAGTAAAGGAAGATGCGAATGATTCGCAAGTTTATGTCGTTTTACCGTCCTCATATGAAGTTGTTTTATATCGATTTCGGCAGCGCTTTGATCGCCGCACTGCTCGAGCTGGCATTCCCGCTGGCGGTGAAGTGGATGATCGACGACCTGCTGCCCTCCGGCAACTGGCAGTGGATCGTATGGGCGTCGCTTGGGCTGCTTGGGCTTTATTTGCTCAATACGTTCTTGAACTTTGTCGTGACGTACTGGGGCCATATGCTCGGCATCAACATCGAATTCGATATGCGGCAGAAGCTGTTCCAGCATGTGCAGAAGCTGTCGTTCCGATTTTTCGACAATACGAAAACCGGGCATCTGATGTCGCGCATGGTGAACGATTTGTTCGATATCGGCGAGCTTGCTCACCATGGACCGGAAGATTTGTTCATTACGATCGTCACGATTCTTGGCTCATTCGGCATCATGCTCGCGATCGATTGGAAGCTGGCCTGCATTGCGATCGTCGCTTTGCCGATTCTGATCTGGCTGATTTCGATTTGCAGCATCAAGGTGGAGAAGGCGGCGGAGCAAATGTTCGCGAACATCGCCGACGTCAACGCTCAGGTCGAAGACAGCATGGCGGGCATTCGCGTCGTGAAGTCGTTTACGAACGAGGAGCACGAGCTGAGCAAGTTTTCCGTGAATAACCGGAAATTCCGCAAGGCGAAACTGGACTCGTACCGGATCATTGCCTACAGCACGTCCGGCATGTACTTGCTGACGCGGCTCATGTCGCTCGTCATCTTGTTTTGCGGAGCGGCGTTCGTCATTTTCGGAGACTTATCCTACGGCGAACTGGTCGGTTTCCTGTTGTTCGTCAACATCTTCATGAAGCCGATCGAGAAGATCAATGCTTTAATGGAGCTGTATCCGAAAGGCATGGCCGGCTTCAAGCGCTTCATGGAGCTGCTCGGCGTCGAGCCGGACGTGGCCGACGCGCCGGATGCGACCGACGTCAAGGGATTGCAGGGAGATATCGAGTTCCGCGGCGTAACGTTCGGTTACGAGGGCCATGCTCACGTGCTCCGCAACATCGACCTGAATGTCCGCGCGGGTGAAACCGTCGCGTTCGTCGGACCGTCGGGAGCGGGCAAAACGACGCTGTGCAGCCTCATTCCGCGTTTCTATGAGGTGGATGCCGGCGAGATCACGATCGACGGCATCGACATTCGCCGCATGACGCAGCGGTCGCTTCGCTCGCAAATCGGCATCGTGCAGCAGGACGTCTTCTTGTTCAACGGCACGCTGCGCGACAACATCGCCTACGGCAAGCTGAAGGCGACGGATGCCGAAATTCGCGAGGCGGCGCGCCGGGCGCATCTGGAGGAGTTCATCGACGGCTTGCCGCTTGGCTTCGAAACGCCGATCGGCGAGCGCGGCATCAAGCTGTCCGGCGGGCAGAAGCAGCGACTCGCCATCGCGCGGATGTTCCTGAAAAATCCGCCGATTCTCATTTTGGATGAAGCCACATCGGCGCTCGATGCCGAGACGGAAGCGGTCATCCAGCAGGCGCTGACCGAATTGGCCGTCAACCGGACGACGCTTGTCATCGCGCACCGCCTGGCCACGATCCGGCATGCCGATCGGATTATCGTCGTGACCGAGGACGGCGTTGCCGAGCAGGGCAGCCACGAGGAGCTGCTACGGCGCGGCGGCGTATATGCAAGGCTGTATCAGGTTCAGTTCGAGACGGTATAAGTCAATCGTCGCAAACTACAAAGCCGTTCGGAGCATCAAGCTCCGGACGGCTTTGCTTTGTGCATGCGGGCATCAAAAATGTATCATCGATACGATGATACCGGTGACCATCCCGAGTACTCCCCCGACGAAACAGTCGGAAGGATAGTGTAGTCCAAGATATACGCGAGAGACGCCGACAATAAAGGCCAGCAGCAGAATGAGCAATGAAATCCAACCGGTAATGAAGATGATCGGCGTTACCGCAGCGAAGATCGCGGTCGTATGGCCGGAAGGAAAGGAATGATCCCGAAGCGGCCGGCTGCCCAGCTTCGCCTCGGGCAAAGCTTCGTAAGGGCGTTTTCGTTGATATCTCCGCTTGATGACGACGGCGATCGCATGGCTGATCGACAACGCGGCGAAGCTTTGCCAGCCGGCTGCGCTCCATTTGCCTGGCGCCAGCAGAGCCAGCGTAAGTGTGCAAGCAACGGTAAAGGTAGCCCCGCCTAAATGCGTGAGCCATCTGAAAATCCGATCGAGCAAAGAATGGTTTAACGAATGATTGCACCATAAAAATAAACGTTTGTCATAGTGGTAAAGCTTTTTCCAATCGTAATGTTTCATGAATTGATCCCTCGAGGCAGTTCCATGTAGAACGTATAATGTCCATCCTGATGATTCAGTCCCATGACTCCGCCGTGCAGCTCGACGATATTTTTGGCTATCGACAGCCCGAGTCCCGAGCCGGGCGGCATATGGTTATCGTTGCGTGAAGCTTCGGCTTTATAGAACCGTTCGAATAGAAGAGCTTCCTGTTCTTTCGTGATCGGCTTTCCTTCATTGATGACGGCAAAATAAATGTGGCTTTGCCGTTCGAACAACCTGACGATAATTTCGCCGGGCTTATATGAAAATTTTAGAGCATTCATAAGCAGGTTGTCGATCGCCCGCACGATCTTTTCGACATCAACGCGCCCGAGAATCGGCCGCAGCTCCCGATTCGTCGACACCTTAAGCGAATGCTCGGCGGCAAGCGGCTCGAACTCGTTCACGATTTGCTCCAGAAGTTCACCGAAATCAACGGTTTGCATCGTTAAGCGGGCGCTTCCGCTCGTCAGGCGGGTATATTCGAACAAATCGTCGATGAGCTTCTTCAGCTGCTGCGATTTGTTAAAAGCGTTGTTGATGTACCGTTTATGCTCGTCGAGATCGGTATAATCGTCGTTCTGCAGCAGGTTCAAATAACCGATCAAGCTCGTGAGCGGCGTGCGCAAATCATGCGAAACGTTCGTGATCAGCTCCATCTTGGAAATCTCGGCTTGCCGTTCCTTGCGGATCATATCCTGCAGCTGCCCCGCCATATAGTTGATGCTCTTGGCGACTTCGCCAAGCTCGTCTTCATGGGTCTCGGGAATCCGGAAATCGAGATTGCCCCGCGCAATCGACATGAGACCGTCGGCGAGCGTGCGCAAGTAGCGGACGATAGGGTACGTGAAGAGAAAGAAGAAGAAAATAAACGTCACGATAATCATCGCAAAACCGCTCGGAAAGCCATATATCAACGATAACACATTTTCAAATAGAATAGACGTCAGCATCGATAGAATGAAGCTGAACAACGCGGACCAGAACATCCACGCGCGGATGTTCTTCTTCCAGTTCAGAACGGACAACAGCTCTTTACTCCACTTTATAACCGACACCCCATACCGTTTTAATATAACGCGGTTCCCGAGGATTGTCCTCGATTTTTTCGCGTATGTTCCGTATATGCACCATAATCGTATTATCGGACAAGAACTTGTCTTCCTTCCAGACGCTTTGGTAAATTTTATCGACATTAAAAACGTGGCCGCGGCGGCTGGCCATCAGCTCCAAGATGGCGAACTCCAGCGGCGTCAGCGACACGGCCTTATCCCGGACCGTAACGGTATGCCGAACTTTATCGATGACCATGTCGTTGATTTCGATGATCGCGTTATCCGCGGACGGACGATTGTCGCTCGCTGCGGCATACGTTTGCCTGCGCAGCTGCGCTTTGACGCGGGCGATCAGCTCCAGCGGGTTAAACGGCTTCGACACATAATCGTCGGCTCCCGTCGTCAGCCCCGTAATTTTATCGATATCCTCGCCTTTGGCGGACAGCATAATAATCGGAATGCTGGACATCTCGCGAATTTTGAAGCAAGCTTTGATGCCGTCCATGCCGGGCATCATGACATCCAGAATGACGAGGTCGATCGCCTCGCGGCGCATGAAGTCCACGGCCTGCAAGCCGTCTTCGGCTTCGAGCACTTGAAAACCTTCGTTTCGAAGGAAGATATGAACGACGTCGCGAATTTCGGGGTCGTCATCGGCGACGAGTACGGTTTTGGTCATGCTTGATCCCTCCTGTTAGAGTGCGGATGGCGTGCCGAATAACGAAGGATGAGATATACGGCGGTCAGCACGCAAGGGAGCCAGAGCCATTTTAATCCGATCCGGTAGATCATATCGCCGACCACCCCGGCGTGATCGCCGACGAAACGGCCGACGGTGAAAAAAATAAGCGTCCAGACAAATCCCGTTGTGAACGAGAAGAGGGCGTAACGTTTGAAGCTCATTTTGTTAAGGCCGACCACATAAGGCATCACATGGCGGATGATCGGAAAAAAATAGCTCATGCAGATGGCGAAGCTGCCGTATTTGCTTACCAGCTTTTCCGCAATATCGATATAACGATTCATGTTCCGTTTTCGTTTCAGCCGTTCAAGAACGGATTTGCCGAAAAATCGGCCGAGCACATATCCTATGGACAATCCGGATACGACGCCGAGGTAGGTCAGCAGAAAAGCGGGGTAAGGCAGCAGCATGCCGCCCGACGTCACCGCACCGCCCGTCATGACAACGACCTCGTCCGGGATCGGCATGCCGACAATGCCGAGCCATAAAGCCAGGAATAACGCGAAATACCCATACTGCTCAATGTACGTTACCAGCGTATCATAATTCATGGATGATTCGCTCCTTTCTTCTTAGCTTGAAGAAGGATCTCCTGACGACAAGGAACAGAACCTCCGACAGGATGATGCCGCCGGCGATGTCGAACAGCACATGCTGCTTGACGAATAGGGTAGATACGATGATCGCCCAAGAAGTCAGGCCTACGGCCGATTTGACGAGTTTGCTCCATTGACATTGAAACGCGGCTTTTAAGACGACGTGACTGGTGAGTACGTGAATGCTCGGAAAACAATTATACGGGGCATCCGTCGAGTATACGACATTGACAAGCCAATATAAAATGCCGTCTTGCGGCAGCATCGGGCGAATAATCGTCGTCTGATACAAATAGAATACAAGGTAGCTTATGACCAGCCCGATGCAAATAATCGTCAGGCTGCGATAAAAGACGATCCGGTCTTTGAAGAAAAATACGATCAACATCCCGAATACGAACGGATACCAAATCAAATACGGAATGACGAATACCGGAAGGAACGGAATCATTTCGTCCCAAGGGGTCGTTAAATTGCTAACGTTTCCTTTGCCATGGTTCAAAATGCCGTAAAATACGTTCAAAATCGGAATTGCCAGCATCCAGAGCAGCGGCGCATGCTCAATCCATTTTTTTCGCATAAGCTTCAGGCCCTCTTGCGGCATACATAAACGAATGCCGGCGGGATATTAAGCGGAACGTAGTGCACATGAAGGATGTCGAATTGCTGCTCCAGCTGTTTTTTCATCTGTTGGGAATATTGGAATGCGACGAACAATCCGCCCGGTTTGAGCGACAGGAAGATTTGGGCCATTAGCTGGTCGCGCAACTGCTGGGGGAAGTTGAAAAAAGGAAGTCCGCTGAAAATACAATCCAGGTGCTCGATGCCTTCCTTGCGCAACGCCTGATCGAGTTTGCATGCGTCGGCGTAACAGGGGTAATCGGGAAAGCGCCGCGCCAGCTGTTCGCGCAAAAATGCGTCCTGCTCGAACAACATGATGTTCGTTTGGGGGTATCTTGCGGAATCGAAAAATTTGGTGATCGCTCCCGTGCCTGCGCCCAGTTCGGCAACATTGCCGGCCTTGCTCCAGTCGAGCTGCTCGATCATCTTCTTGGCCAGAAACATCGAGCTTGGCGTTACGCTGCCGATTTGTTTCGGCGCGCGTGTAAACTTATATAGAAACAACAGCTTTTCCTGGATTGCCCTCATCATCGTGCATATCTCCCTTCGATCTTCCAACTGATCTCATCGTAGCATGCAAATCTTTGGATTCCGTGAAGGAAATTCTAAAGAAATTCTGTAGTGAAACTGCAGATTCATAAAGATATGAAAAACGAACAGGAGGTCGGTAACTTCCTGTTCGTTGGTGACGTGAGGACGTGGCTGAATCGACTAGATCGCCCAATTGCCCTTGCGGAAAATCGGTTCGACCGTGCCGTCATGATGAATGCCGTCGATGTCCATTTCAGCCGAGCCGATCATGAAGTCGACATGCGTCAAGCTGTTGTTGGCTCCGTTCTTCGCCAGATCCTCGCGCGACATTTCTTTGCCGCCCTCCAGATTGAAGGCATATGCGCTGCCGATCGCAAGGTGATTCGAGGCATTTTCGTCGAACAGCGTGTTGTAGAACAGAATACCCGACTGCGAAATCGGAGATTCGTGAGGCACGAGAGCAACTTCGCCGAGGTAATGCGAGCCTTCGTCCGTATCGACAAGCTGCTCCAGAATCGCTTGCCCTTCTTCGGCTTCCACTTTCACGATGCGTCCTTCCTCGAAGGTCAGCTTGAAGCGGTCGATCAGGTTGCCGCTGTAGCTGAGCGGCTTCGTGCTGGACACATACCCGTTCACGCCGCTCCGGAGCGGCATCGTGAACACTTCCTCGGTCGGCATATTGGCCATGAACGCGACGCCGGCCGCGCTCGTGCTGCCTGCTCCGACCCACAGATGCTTCTCAGGCAGTTCGATGGTCAAATCCGTACCCGGCGCCTTATAGTGCAGTTTATGGAAGCGCTTGGCGTTCAGCACGTCCACTTTCTTATGTAATGTTGCGTTATGCTCGTTCCATGCATGGATAGGTTCGGCCGTATTCAGGCGCACCGATTGGAAAATCGCCTCCCACAGCTTGCTGACCGCTTCTTCCGGTTGCGCATCGGGGAATACCTTCTGTGCCCATGCTTGCGAAGGGGCGGCGACGACCGTCCAGCTCACTTTGTCCGATTGGATCGCTTGGCGGAACTGCTCAAGCGCCTTGCCGGACGCTTTCTGGAAGTTGCCGATCCGCTGCGGGTCGATGCCCTTCAGCAAATCGGGATTGGAGGAAACGATCGAGATAAATGCGGCTCCGTTGTCCGCGAGCGTATTTCTTTTGAGTGCGTCCCATTCCGGGAATTGCGTGAACACGTCATCGGCTGCTTTTTCGTATTTCAAGCGGGACAACGTATCGTCGCTCCAGTCGATATGCACGTTGCGCGCACCCGCTTCATACGCTTTGCTTGTGACGAGGCGGGCGAGAGGAGCCATGTCGATCGAGCTGGATATGTTGACGTCCTGTCCTTGTTGGACGTTAACGCCAACTTTGACGATCAATTCTGCATATTGTTCAAGTTTTTGTTCGAATGTCATTTTAATTCCTCCTAATCGTTAGCCTTCAATTCTATTGTAACGCAATTGCAGTCCGTTAATAAATGGTATACTAAGAAAAAAAGGTATTGATGATGGGAGGCAGAGTATGGCGAACGGCACCATGGAGCCAGGCGAACGCGAAATCATGATTGAAGCCGACGGGCTGGTTAAACGGTACGGCGACTTCACGGCGGTGAACGGGATTCATTTTCAAGTGCGCAAAGGCGAAGTATTCGGGCTGCTCGGTCCGAACGGAGCAGGCAAAACGACAACGATGGAGATGATCGAAGGATTGCGCCAGCCCGATGGAGGAACGGCGAAGGTCGCCGGCTTCGACACGAAGAAGCAGCTCAAGAAAGTCAAAGAAGTCATCGGCGTGCAACTGCAGTCGACATCGTTATTCGATTTGCTTAAGGTAAAAGAGATTACGAAGATGTACGCGAGCTTTTATGCCAAGTCGGTACCGATCGAGCCGCTGCTGGAGTCGATGATTCTCGGCGATAAGATGAACGGGCGCGTCAAAAGCTTGTCCGGCGGGCAGAAGCAGCGGCTTGCCATCGCCTTGGCGCTGATCAACGATCCGCTCGTTGTATTTCTGGACGAGCCGACGACCGGGCTTGATCCGCAAGCGCGGCGGACGCTCTGGGATATCATCTTGCGCATGAAGGAGCAGGGCAAGACGGTTGTGCTCTCGACGCACTATATGGATGAGGCCCACATCTTATGCGACCGCATATGCCTGATGGATCGAGGCCAGGTCATCGCGCTTGATACGCCGCAAAATTTGGTGCGCAGCCTCCAGTCCGACAGTGCGATCGAATTTCGCGTTCCGGCCATGGAGCAGGCGGGCGCCGCGGAACAAGAGCGCCTTCGCGTGCAGCTGCTTGCTATCGATGGGGTGAAGCAGGTCGATCTCCGCAAGGATACCTATGTATTGTACACGGACGAATTGCAGCAATCGCTGCTTGGTCTTATCCATCAAGGGGAACGGGAAGCTATCGTGTTCACCGACTTGCAGACGCGGACGGCAACGCTCGAAGATGTGTTCATCCATATGACGGGAAGGAGTCTGAGAGAAGCATGAAAGCCTATTTGCAGCTAACAGCCGCTCAACTCCGAATATTCGGGCGAAACCGGCAAGTATTGTTCTGGAGTTTGTTGTTCCCCATATTTTTCATGATTATGCTCGGTTCGTTTAGCGGGGGAGGAGGAACAGGCTCCTTGACCGGATATATCATCGACGAGGACCGTTCGGCGGCGTCGCAAGCATTTATCGACTCGCTCCATAAGCAGAATGTGATCGAGCTCGAAACGGCGACCGACCGCGAGCAGGCGCTTGCACCGCTTCGCAAAGGAGACAAGGAGCTCGTCGTCGTGATCCCGGCCGGATACGGGCAATCGTTGACGCAGGAAGCGGCGGCAGCCGGCACGCCGGGATCGATTCTTCTGTATTATGACGAGACGCAGTCGGTCAAAGCGCAAATCGCCATCACCGCGATGTCGCAAATCGTGGACGGCATCAGCAAGCAGATCGTCCAATACAAGCCTGCGTTGACGCTGAAAACCGAAGGAATTCAAGCGCTCAATTTGCAATACATCGATTTCCTCGTGCCGGGTATCGTTGCCATGATGATCATGTCCAACAACCTGAACGGCGTCGCCGGTCAAATCGCGGCATGGCGGGAGCGTGGCATTTTGCGCCGGATGCAGAGCACGCCGCTGAACGCGTCGAGCTTTATCGCCGCGCAAATTACGGCGCGCTTGCTGCTTAACGGCATTCAAGCCGTCATCGTGCTGCTGATCGGAAACCTTGTATTCGGCACGAAGGTAAACGGCTCCTGGCCGCTGCTGCTCATGTTCGTCATCGTCGGTACGCTGGCGTTTATGGCGATCGGCTTCATCATTGCCGGCGTCGCGAAGAACCCGGAAAGCGCAGGGCCGATCGCCGGGTTTATCTCGTTCCCGATGATGTTCCTGGGCGGCGTCTTCTTCCCGATCAGCAACATGCCGGACTGGCTGCAGCCGATCGTCAAGCTGCTGCCGATCTCGCATTTGTCGACCGCGCTCCGCCAAGTGATGAACGTGGGCGCCGGATTGACCCAGCTTTGGGGCGAAGCGCTGCTTCTATGCGGCTGGCTGGTCGTGGCTTTTATCGTAGCGACGTTCACCTTCAAGTGGGAATAACGAGGAACTCGTCGTCCAATGAGAGCTATTGAATAGCATTATTCCAGACGGTCTTTTGAGGCTCTAAAAGACATTTGGGCTACGACCGAAGAAACAAAAGGCTTTAAGGTCGAAGGATCAAAGGGCCTTACGGCCAAAGGATCAAGCGCGACCGATTTACGGCGATTGTCCGCGGTCGAATAATTAAAGTCCCACCGATTCAAATCACGCCCGAGAATTAAGTCCGACCGATTGCGCTGATTGTCCAAGGCCGAAGAAACAAATGGCCAATCGATTCACGGCGACTGTTCGCGGCCTTATATCGAAGCCTGCCCCACTCCATTAGCTGGGGTGGGTATTTTTTTTGGCTGGATTTATACCTTTTTTTATTTTCATCAAGGTCGAATGCTTGAGTTCTTCCATTTTACCGTTACTTGTGTGGAGATGAGCTTCTGTCATTGCGTTCAGAAAAATATTTCTGAAATTCAGAAACTATTTTCTTAATTATCGGGGAAAAGATGGGAAATGAGCGGAATTCAGAAAATAATTTCTTATTTTAGCCAAAAAATTCTGTTTTTCAGAAACTATTTTCTGAATCTTTATAGGAACGCGAGTTATCAATTGAAATTCAGAATTATGCTGCTGAATTTCAGCCAAAATTTTCTGAATGTGTAAACGGTAGGTCAACGGCTCTGGAAGCTTGTTTCTCTATAAAGAGCTCCTTCATCGTGCAATGAGATGCTGATGGTAGTTGTGAGGCGAATTCGGTGGCGATTGGCGATGCATGTTGAATGGATCGGCGTATAATTCGTCAGGCGGAAGGGGAAAATAAGGAAATGAAATGATAGCGGTTGCAAAACAAGGCAAAGGAGCCTTCCGGGATGATTTTATACCAATTCGCGACTTGGATGGATGAGCGCCAGCGGCTGGCGGATACGATTCGTGCGTCGGGCGATGCCGACATCTCGTTCCTGCAGCAAAAAAAAGAGCAGGTAGAGCAGAAGATGCTCCATCAGGCGAATCTGTGGTTGCAGCCGATGCCGATGCTTGCCGCAGCCGATGGTGCGGCCTGGGAAGATGAGCCGCCCGGCGCGGCGGTTACCGAATTCGGCAGCTGACCTCGACGGGCAGAACGCAGGCCGGCCGAATCCGTCGCTTCGGAATTCGGCAGCTGAACCGGCGATTGATCGCCGTTATGCAGGGACAATGCCCATTTCGCGAAACTCGGCGATGAAGCCCTGCAGCCAATCTTCGCCAAAGTCGAGCGCTCCTGTATCGGTTGGTACAAATGCTGCATCAAGACTCATGACCCACCATCTGCGCGCCGCAGCAAAAAGCCGGACGGCTTCTTCGTCCTGCGCGGAAAACCCGCGAACCGTACGGTAGCCAGCCATAACGGCAGCCCATAACTTCTCGGCTTGATCCGGCATGTGACGTTTCCGCGACAACAGCACTTGGGCAAGATCGTATGCGCGCCAGCCCGACGCCGCCCATTCAAAATCAATATGCGCAAAACGTTCCCCATCCCGATGAACATTGTTGTTGCCATGCATATCCCCGTGACATAGTCCCCAATCCAGCCCTTGTCCCGTCGCCAGCTCGATTTTCTCTTTCAAGGCATAAGCGAATTGCCGGAGGAAAGGAACCGATTCGTGTTCCGCACCGACGTGCCCTAAAATCCGTTCCAGCGGCTCATCTACAAGAAAGCGCGTATCCAGCGCATAACGCGGCAGACTCAGCTCGACCCGGTCAAGCGCCAGATGCAGCTCCGCGGCGGAACGGCCGAACGCGAAGCAAGATCCCTCGTCGCGCATGCCGTTTTCCTCGCCGTCGACATAGCGGAACAAAACCGCGCATCGTGGGCCTTCCGGCGCATCCAGTACCGTGTACCTGCGCCCGTTTCTGTCGGCAACAGCTTCCGCCACGGAAGTGCTTTTGCCTGCAAGGAGCGATCGCAGCTGAGAGAGCAGCGCCAGCTCGTACATCACGTCCTGCTCGCAAACTTCCCGCCGATAAACCCGAAGAATATAATACCCTTGAGGCGTGCTGATCCGGTATGTATCGTTTAAGCCGCGAAGCCAATATTTGCATTCCTTCCAAGGGCCGGTATCGTATTGCTCACCCAAAATTTCCTGTATCGCGATAGGATTCAGCACCGAACGGAGTGCGAATGGCTGCCGTGTCATTTTCAGTCCATCTCCTTTAATAAAGTCATTCTTCTCAAGGCATGTTTTGAATATTGTACAGGTGCGCATGGTACAAAACTAGGGAAACTATACCTACAATCAATTTTTAACGGGCCATTGAAAAACAATATATCATGATATATTATTATGTTTATGAATGGCGTCGAATTGTGGGCGTATTGGGGGAACATTATGTCGAATGAATCGTCATCCAAACCGATGTACGAAAAAATATTTGAAACGCTGCGCGAACGCATCGTGGAGCGGAAGTATGAAATCGGCGAACGCGTTCCTTCGGAGAAAGAATTGGCCGAGGAATACAACGTCAGCCGCATTACGAGCAAAAAAGCGCTGGAGCTGCTCGCGGGCGCCGGCCTGATCGTGCGCAAGCCCGGACGGGGCTCGTTTGTCGCCGGCCTTTCGCCGTCCGAACCGGTTACATCCGCAGCCGCCGACAAAACATCCGTACCCAAACCAGTGCGCCGGACGTTAATCGGCTTGGTCATTACCGATTTTGCCGATAGCTACGGCACCGGGTTATTATACGGCATGGAAGCCGCATCGCGGGAAAACGATTGTTTCCTCGTGCTGCGCCGCACGTTCGGCATTCCCGGCCAAGAAGAGGAAGCGATCCGCGGGCTGCTTGATCTGGGCGTGGACGGTCTGATCGTTTTCCCGGCGCAAGGGGAATATTTTAACGCGGAAATATTAAAGCTTGTCATCGAGCAGTTTCCGCTTGTGCTCGTGGATCGCCACTTGAAGGGCATATCCGCCGCTTCGGTCAGCACCGACAATGTATCGGCCGCGCGTAAAGGAACCGACTATTTATTCCAGCTCGGCCACCGGCATATCGGCTTGTTGACCCCGCCGCCGCTCGATACGACAGCCGTTGAGGATCGGATCGAAGGTTTCGTACAGGCACACGCCGAAAAAGGAATAATGGTCGATAGAGGGCTGTGGATGACGGATATTACGTCGACGCTGCCGAATTCGTTCCATGATCCGAATATCGAGCAGGACATTCGCAAAATCCAAGGGCTGCTGCAGCGGAATCCGCATATAACGGCACTGTTCGCGAGCGAATACAACATGGCCTTGGTGGCCAAAGCCGCGGCTCAGCAAATGGACCTGCGCATACCGGAGGACATCTCGATCGTTTGCTTCGACAATCCGCCGGCGGGTCATGGCGGAGGATATTGCTTTACGCATTTGCAGCAAAACCAGGAAAGCATGGGTCACACCGCGATGGAATACGTCCTGAAGCTTGGCGCAGGGCACAGCGTGCCGAATAAAACGCTGCTTGACGCGAGGTTGATTATCGGCGAGTCGACCGCCGCCGCTCGCGAGGATCGGCCGGAAAACAAATAAGATCACATTTCAAAAATGATTTCTAGAGAGGCTGCCGCAGCAGTCTCTTCTTCTTTTCAATCTACATTTTTTCAATCTATATTTTTACAATCTATATTGTCATATTGATATGATATTTGAATGAAATATCACCTATTGACATACCAATTATATAACAATATAATAATCGGCAGATGGGATTTTCCATGATTAAGGGTGGAGGAGGATAGGAACGCAACATTTTTGGAACGGATTATGAAAACGCTTTATACATCTTGTGCGATCACATTCGTGGTTTATTGGACTTTGGCACGTACGTATTCATTCTCATGGAATTCATGAAACGGCAATCGAAGGGAGTCGTGCTTAATGACGAGTAAAAAAAGGCTGATTTTCACGTTGGTTATGATTTTGAACTTATTCTTATTTACAGCATGTACGTCGCAAGATACGGGTAAGTCCGATGACGCCGGCGATACGAAACAGGTTCAGGTAGCCGCTAACGATCAAGACTTGGAAAAAAATCCCGAGGCGCCCGCGGTGAATATGGATGAAGAGCTGACGTTAAAAAATCATGCTGCCGTGGGGCGAGGATGTACTGAAGGAACGGATAACCGACACGCTGTATAAAAAATATCCGAATATTAAGTTGGAGCTGTTGTCGCTGCCGGTGAATTCGGCAAACCTGCAGGAACTAAACGCCAAAGGAATCGTGCCCGACATCATGCTTGCGCACGAAGGGCTTGAAGTGCTTCAAGAAATGGATATGGCTTATCCGCTTGACGACATGATCGAAAGGTTTCGATACGATTTGACGAGGTTCAGGCCAGGGACCGTTGAAGCGATCAGAGCGAGAGATCCGGAGGGCAAAAAACAATTGCTTGGGCTTCCGGCGGAAGATTTGGTATGGGGATTGTTTTACAATAAAGAGATTTTCGATAAATTCGGGGTCAAATACCCGACGGACGGCATGACTTGGGATGAAGTAATCGATCTTGCGAAAAAACTGACGACCGAGGTAGAGGGAGTCAAATATCGCGGCATTAATTTTCACAATATGGAGCAAGCCTTCGCCCAACTGTCCGCAACCGGAACCGATCCGGAAACAGGCGAAACGCAATTTTCCAAAAACCCGGCTTTTGCCAAGTTTCTGGATTTGTTGAAACGGATGCAGAGCATTCCGGGCAATTACGAGAAGGATGTCGTCGATTTTTTCCAAAACCGCAATGTCGCGATGCAGATTGAATATATTTTGTATACGCCTTATTTTACGACCGTGGAAGGATTGAACTTCGATATGGTCAGCTTTCCGAGCTGGCCGGACAAACCGGGAATCGGACCGTCAAACTTCGTATATCCATGGGTCATCAATAAGTATAGCGAGCATAAGGAGCAAGCTTTTAAAGTGATCGAAAGCATTTTGTCGGACGAAAATCAGCTTGCCCTTACAAGAACCGGGGTTCCTTCGCCCCTGGCGGATTCGAACATCCATGAGCAATTCGGCGCGGCGAAAGGGCTGCAGGAGCTGAACTTGAACTTCAAGGGCGTATATTCGATGAAAGACGCGGAGCCCGTCTATTCTCCTTATGGGCCGGAAACCTTGGTGTTCGGAGGAAATTATATCCGTGATCAAATCCGCAAGTTTCTCGATTCGGGCGACGACATTCCAAAGTACTTAAGAAAGATGGATGACGAGTATGCGGCTGTCGTTGCGGAGATGAAGGAGAAAAAATAGCCGCGGACGCGAGCGGGAGTGGGCTATGTTGACGGATTTGCACCGAGAAGATCGGGTATGGTCGGCACGTGCGGACCTGGCTCAGGATGAGCTCTATGCATCGTATTGGGACGTATCGAGGAAGGTGTTTCGTAATGCCGCGCCTTGCAGCGGAGAGCTTTGCACCGATCCTTTTAATTACTGGTGGCTGGCGCATGCGGCCGATACGTTGACCGACGGGCTGGCCCGTACGGGCGATTCCAAATACAAACGGCGTTTAAGCACGTTGTACGAGGGGATTTTGGAGCGAAACGGCGGAGAATGGCCGAACGAATATTACGACGATATGGAGTGGATGGCGCTCGCTTGGCTTCGAGCATATGGCGCGGCGAACGAGGAGAAGTATAGGCGGGCGGCGCTCGTCTTGTGGGAAGACATCAAGACCGGCTGGAACAGCCAAATGGGCGGAGGCATCGCATGGCGTAAGCCGCAGCCGGATTACAAGAATACGCCGGCGAATGCGCCTGCCGTAATTTTGGCGGCTCGCCTGTACATGCGCTTCCATCGTGATGATGACCTCGCATGGGCGAAAAAAATATACGACTGGCAAAAGGCGAACCTTGTCGATCCGCATACGGGACTTGTTTGGGACGGCATGAACCGGACCGGCGACGGAGCGATCGATAAAGATTGGAAGTTCACCTATTGCCAAGGGGTCTACATCGGGGCCGGCGTCGAATTGTTCCGGGCGACGAATGAACGCGTTTATTTGGATGATGCCATCCGTACCGCGCGCAACGTCAGCATAGAGCTAGCCGATCCAGCGACCTGCGTGCTGCCATCGGAAGGCGATGGCGACGGCGGTTTGTTTAAAGGCGTGCTTGTCCGCTATTTGGCGCAGCTTGTGCTGGAAGACCCGGCTCGGCAAGAAACGGCCGCATTGCTGAAAATAAACGCGGACAGCTTATGGGGGTTCGGAAAGGCGCAGGATCATGTTTTATTCGGCAATAGCTGGGCGAATCCGCCCGGCTCCGTCGTTCCGCTCAGCACGCAGCTGAGCGGCGCGATCTTGCTGGAGCAAGTTGCGATGCTTGAGCGGGCGGGGCTTTTGGAGACATCGTAACTAGGTTCGATCCCCGGTGCCGGATGGTGCCGGGGTTGTTTTATGTTTCGCGAAGGGCGTTCGCTTCGTGTTTCCGGCTTTGTGTTTCCCGCGATGTCCGTGTAGAATAGGGGCATAACCCTAAGAACGAGGTCTGGACCATGAAAATCGTGTTGTCTACATTAAATGCCAAATATATTCATACGTCGCTCGCGCTTCGTTATTTGAAAGCATTCAGCGAGCGCGACTTTGCGATCGAAATCGCCGAATATACGATCAAGGACCCGGCGATGAATATCGTCTCGGACCTGTTTCAGAAAGATGCCGACGTCATCGGTTTTTCGTGTTATATCTGGAACATCGAAGAAACGATTACCGTCATTTCCATGCTGAAAAAAATCAAACCCGAGCTGCGCATCGTGCTCGGCGGCCCGGAGGTGTCGTACGACACCGAATATTGGATGAAGCGGCTGCCGGACGTCGATTTTATCGTCATAGGCGAAGGGGAAGAGACGTTCCACCATTTGCTGACGGAAATGTCGACCACGCAAAAATATCATTTCGTCTACGGGCTCGCATACCGCAAAGGGGAAGAGATCATTATGACGCCGGCTAGGCCGAAGCTGAAGCTGGACGATATCCCTTCGCCGCATTATTTTCCGGAGGACGTTCCGAGCTTGGCGAACCGCGTCGTGTATTTCGAGACGAGCCGCGGCTGCCCGTTCAGCTGCCAGTTCTGCTTGTCGAGCATCGAGGTCGGCGTTCGCTACTTCGATATCGAGCGGACGAAGCGGGACATTCTATATTTGATCGACAAAGGCGCCAAGCTGATCAAATTCGTCGACCGGACGTTCAACATCAAGCGCGATTATGCGCTCGAGATCTTCCAGTTTCTGATCGAGAACCACCGAGGCTGCGTGTTCCAGTTCGAGATCACGGCCGATATTATGCGGCCCGAGGTGCTCGATTATTTGGCGGAACATGCGCCGCCGGGTATTTTCCGCTTCGAAATCGGCGTCCAATCGACGAACGATCCGACGAACGAAGCGGTCATGCGCCGGCAAAATTTCGCCAAGCTGACCCGGACGGTCAATAAAGTGAAGGAAAGCGGCAAGATCGACCAGCATCTCGATCTCATCGCTGGCCTTCCGCATGAAGACTACGACACGTTCCGCAAAACATTCAATGACGTATTCGCGCTTGGGCCGGAGGAGCTGCAGCTCGGCTTCCTGAAGATGCTGCGCGGTACGGGCCTGCGCAACGACGCCGACAAATACGGTTACGTGTACATGGACCATGCGCCGTACGAGATGCTCGGCAACGACATTATGCCATTCGCCGATCTGGTTCGCATCAAACGGGTCGAGGACGTGCTTGAAAAATATTGGAACGCGCACCGGATGGACCGGACGCTGCAATATTTGATCGCGCGCGAGTTTCCTTCTGCTTTCGACTTCTTCCAGCAGTTCGGCGATTATTGGGAAAGCCGGGGCTGGCAAAAAATCGGCCACCAGCTGGAGGACTTGTTCACGCGCCTGCTGTCGTTCCTGCAGTCCCGGGAGACGCAGAACCTGGATGCGATCGTCGGCTTGATGAAGTTCGACTACTTCCTGAACCACAAGTTCAAGCCGCGCAAGGTGTGGTGGGATTTTGCGATGGACAAGGACCGCTGGGGCGCATTAATCCGCCTCGCCGCGGAACGCCCGGAGCAAGTATCCGGCGGGTTCGCCGCCATGCAGCCAACCGAGAAGGAGCTGCAGAAGCACGCCGTCATCGAGGTGCTGCCGTTCGACCTGCAGCGGTTCGTCGAAACGGGCGAGATGGCGCTTGATGCGAGCGAAAGACGCGATACGCTGCTGATTGTTTATTACCCGTCCGACGGCGAAACGAAGCCGAGCTGGCATACGATGCCGCTGTCTGAGGAAGCGTTGGTTTGACGGTTTTAAAACTTCAATAAATGCCAAGAAAGGCGCCCGAATTGTTCGGGTGCCCTTTCTTTGTCAGCGGGTTCATTTTTTCTTATGGTTGCATTGTACCGTGCGCGCTATGTATCTGTATGGTTCGCAATAAATTCATCTTTCGTTAACCCGAATAAAATCAAATCCATATGCCGCCCGTTCATGTAAATGACTTGACGGCGGACGCCTTCCTGAACGCAGCCGAGCTTCTTCATCATCCGGATCGAAGCTTCGTTCCCTTCAAGCGCGTAATCGTTGAATTTGTGAAGCCTTCGTTCGAAGAAGGCATACTTCAGCAGGATGCGCATCGCTCTCGTGCCGTAGCCTTTACCGCGGTGGTCGCGGTCGATTTGGATGCCGATGCTGAACGTGCCGTTGCGCTCGTCGATGCTGTTCAGGTTGACGCCGCCGACAGGCTCGCCCTGCAAATTTTCAATCGTAAACATAATGCGATGATGATCGGACGCGAAATCGGCGTATTGCTCCGCGAAACGGCGAGCTTCCGCTACGGTAGGCGGCAGTTCTACGGCGCACTCCAACAGACGCCTTGCCGGCGTATCGAAGCGGTTGACGTAATGATCCTCCCAGTCCTCAGCTCGGGTCGCGCGCAGCCTAATTTGTTCATCCTGCCAAAAATATTGGCTATAATCGATTTCCCGCATAACTTATCTCCTTCCAAAATCGTAAGAACAACCACATCTTAACATGAAGCGATGCGTTTGGAAGTGCCGTAAATGAATATATAACGATTGCGGTATAGCGTTATGTAGAAGGTAATGCCCCTTCCGCTTCATATGTCGTCATGCCCATCGAAACATTCATCCGAAATCGAAGTATGAGGCTATTTTCCTTGAACTTAAGGGTGTAGCTGACCTTGTATGGAGATTCGGTGTAGAACAAAACGAGCTCCAACGTGTCTTTGTCCTCCCAATAAGCGTATGTGACAACGTCCTGCTCGTGCAGGGACAAGTCCTTCGTGAATATGCCCCGGGTATGCACTGCTTTGGTCCAGTCGAACAATAGGCGATCCTCGTAGTCCCGGTATCGCAATTGAAGCTCCAGTTGCTCTCCTGTCATGTGGATGAAAAGTTCCAGGAGATGGCTTGGACTTTCATTCATCGCATAGCGCCTATGGTGCAGTTCGGGTATCCCTTTCGGTACAGTTCGAAAGGCGGGGACAGGGCAAGATCTGTCTGCCAGGTGCTGTTCCAGAAGACTGTAATCTTCCGTGCTTTGAGCCAGGCTTATATCCGGCCGATCCAGCCGATCGATAATAAATTCGTAGATCAAATTCAATAAGGTCTGCAGTTCGTTCATGCTGCGAAAACCGGACGTTGCCGCGATCACGATTTTTTCCTTGGGCGCCACAAAGCACAATTGGCCGAAGGCGCCGTCGCCGCGGTAGCAGCCGCGCCTGCACAAATGAAACTGATACCCGTACCCTTGCGCGGAATCGATGCGGGTCGCCTCTATGCGGTTATCGCTTTGTTCGGTTGTCGCGAGCTCGATATATCGTTCCGACACAATGCGTTTTCCTTCGTACATGCCTCGATTCAAAAGCATTTGACCGAATTTCGCGATGCCCTCGGTCGAGAGGCTAAGTCCCATGCCGCCTGCCGTAATGCCGAGCGGACACGTTTCCCATGAAGGTCTCGGTATACCCAGAGGCTCGAATAACCGAGGCATTAAGAAATCGACCAAACTGCCGCCGGTCACCCGTTCGATGACTGCGGACAGCATGTACGTGCAATGCGTGCTGTACCGATAGAAGGTCCCCGGTTCATACTGGACGTCTTGAGCCAAAAATGCCCTCACCCAGTCATGTTCCTTTGCGACAACGCTATAAATGTTGTCCTGATGTCCGGCGTTCATCGATAACAGATGATGAATAGTCATCTTCGCCAAATGATCGGAAACCGTCTCCGGAAGCTTATCCGGGAAGAAAGAGATCACTTGATCCGTTAACTCGAAGCAGCCTTCATCCCAAGCGATGCCGGCGGCGATGGAGGTGAAGCTTTTGCTGAGCGAAAACAATAATTGCGGGCATTCCGGACGATAAGGTTTGCGCCAAAACCGGGCGGTCGCTTTGCCATTCTGCAGCAGCATGAAGCTGTTGACATCTAGCCCCAATCGATCGATTTGCGCCAAAAACTCCAGCAGCGCTTCTGAAGAGAGTCCATGATTTTCGGGAAGATCGCTTAATATGCTCATATTTTCACCGCCTTTGGATGTATTTTTACAGAAAAAAAGCTTCCAAAACCACGGTGTAGGTGGGTTTGGAAGCTTCTTTCCAATCAATCGATCGCTTTGTCGATCGCGATCCGGCCGCCCGACCACACCTTCCGCGACGTCCATTCCTCTTCGCCCTGCCAGAATGCGTCGATATCCGGCAGCCCGAGGGGTAGAAACACCATCGAGCATAAGTAAAGGCTGCCTGTCGAGATATATTCCTCGCCGAGCTCGGGCTGGTGTCCGGCTAATCCGATCGTCAGCCAGCCGCTCGCATCGAACGTGCCGGGCATGTCCAGCGTCCGCCGGATGACCGCCGTCAGCGCGCACCGAACCTGCGCCGGCGCGAGCGCCGGGTCAAGCTTGCGCAGCAGCGCGATTTGCGACAGCAGCTGGAACGCGCCGAACCTGTATACGATCGAACGACCGATTGCAGGATAGGTGCCTTCCGGCGAAATAAGCCGCTCCAGCACGGCTGCATGCCGCACGGCGCGCCGTTCAATCGGTTCCTTCACGGCCGCCCAATCCCAATATTGCTCCGACAACGTGTTCGTAATATCGAGCAGCATCGGATGGATGACGAAGCTGTTGTAATAGTCCCAGTGAAACTTCGGCCCGTCGCTGTACATGCCGTCGCCGAGATACCACTGCTCGTGCTGCTTCAGCGCGTAATCGACCCGCATTGGGTCCCAGTCCGCGCCCATCCGATAAAGGGCCGTCTCGATCGTGGCCGCGAACAGCAGCCAATTGTTGAAGCCGGGCTTGCGCGTCCGGGTCGCTTTCAGCGCCGCTATAAGCTGCTGTTTCACGTGCGGCGCAAGCGCTTCCCAAAGCTCGTTTGGCGCTCTTAAGACGGCTTGCGCGAGAAAAGCGGCGTCCACGATCGGCTGCAAGCCCATTGGCGAAGTTCATGAAGTCCGGCGAGCCGGGATCGGTCGCCGCATCGATGGCGCTGCGCGCCATTTCGGCGTATGTATCGCGAAGGTCCGCTTCTTCGCCATGTACCTCGCGGTTTTCCAGCCAAGGCGCGATCCCTGCCAGCAATCGGCCCAGTGCTTCTAGGTAAGTGAAGTTGGGGCGGTCCTCCAGCTTAGCCTCCACGGGCATATGCTGTTTCAGCTCCCGCCGGGACAAGTGATACAATACGGGATATGCGATTTGTTGAATTGCCTCCAGCCAATAACGGCGGTCTTCCAATCCGCGTGACATCAGGTACGCCACCTCTCCCAAATCGGTGCAAAATGGTTTCGTCCCTCAGTATACCATGGCTTTGGCAATTGCCCCACACACTTTTGCGGAACTCTACAAGGGTGCTGCCGAGTAGGGGGCGAATCGGAGTGAGAGCAAGGGTAAGAACGAGAGTAAGAGCGAGAGTAAGAGTAAGGGTAAGAGTAAGGGTAAGAGTAAGAGTAAGAGTAAGAGTAAGAGTAAGAGTAAGAGTAAGAGTAAGAGCGAGAGTAAGAGTAAGAGTAAGAGTAAGAGTAAGAGTAAGAGTAAGAGTAAGAGTGGGAGTGGGAGTCGCGGATCAAGCATAACTGCAAAAATACAGTTATTTTCTGAGCCGGAACGAAAATAGCAGCAACTAACTGCGAATGTACATCTATTTGTCTAAAAATGATCCCGAACCGCACGGGTAGATAAAAATAACAGTACAATCGCAGTTATTCATTCTCGAGGCCGAGGGCTTGTGAAAATAACTGCACTTTGGCATTTATTGCGAGTCTGTAAAATACTTTGTGTAAACTCCCAAATCTATTAAAATGAAAGTAACAGGAAGGTTGGGGAGCACACATGGGATTATGGACAAAGGAGCAGCTCAGAGCGTTCATCAAGGAGAATAAGCTCGTCACCGCTCAAGATGCACAGAAAGCTTTAAAGGACTTGTTTGCCGAGACGCTGCAGGAAATGCTTGAAGCCGAAATGGACACGCATTTGGGTTATGAGAAGCATGACGTACAAAACAAACAGACGGCGAATAGCCGCAATGGCAAGAGCAAGAAGACGATCACCAGCGAATACGGCGAACAGGAGATTTCCGTTCCCAGAGACCGCCTCAGCGAGTTCGAGCCAATCGTGGTGAAGAAAAATCAGTCGAGCGTGACCGGCATCGAGGACCAGATTATCGCGCTCTACGCCAAAGGTGTCAGCACACGGGAGATTCAAGATCATCTCCAGAATTTGTACGGCATTGACGTGTCCCCGACGATGATCTCGAACGTAACAAACAAGATCATTCCACTGATCAAGGAGTGGCAGAATCGCCCGTTGCAAGGCGTTTACGCTGTTGTTTTCCTAGACGCCATTCACTTCAAAGTGAAGCAGGACGGAGCCATCGTAAACAAAGCGGCCTACATGGTCATCGGCATCGATCTGGACGGCAACAAGGACGTACTGGGCATGTGGATCGGCGAGAACGAGTCCGCGAAGTTTTGGCTCAGCGTTCTAAACGATCTCAAGAACCGCGGCGTTCAAGATATCCTCATTACCTGTGTAGACAATCTCACCGGTTTCTCACAGGCGATCTCTGCCTGCTATCCGAAGACGGAGATTCAGAAGTGCATTATCCACCAGATCCGTAATTCCACGCGCTATGTCTCCTACAAGGATCTAAAGAAGGTGACGGCGGATCTGAAGCCCATCTACAAGGCAGCGACAGAGGAAATGGCGCTGCTCGAGTTAGATCGCTTCGAAGAGACGTGGGGCGCCAAGTATCCACTCATTCTCCGTTCGTGGCGTACTAACTGGGACGAGCTTGCTACGTTTTTTAAGTACCCGCCAGAGATCCGTAAGCTTATCTATACGACGAACATGATCGAAAGCTATCATCGCCAGCTACGCAAGGTCACGAAAGGGAAAAGCATTTTCCCAACCGATGAGTCGCTGCTGAAGATGCTGTATCTCGTCACGATGGACGTCACGCGCAAATGGACGGGCCGCGTACAAAACTGGGGTCAAATGCTACTACAGCTCTCCGTTTTCTTTCCGGAACGGATCGGCCAGCATCTGCCGTGAGGGTCAATGTCCTCCGAGGGGGACATTCTCTATAAAAGAGTTTACACAAAATTATTGACAGACCCTTTATTGCTTCATGGGAGGGCAGCGAACAGGCTGAGTGAGGCATGGCGGAGCCGGATCGTGAAAAAAGTGCCGCCCTCGCATTTGCATAACCCCCACTAGAACATCCCCCATAAACCGTACACGCCCTCACCCCGCACACGGCTCCCATGGCACGGGGCTTTGAGATATAACGCGACCGGACACGCTGGCTTAGCCTTGGCCTTCAGCAGGATCGATCCGGTAATCGGTGGACTGCCGTGCCTTCAGCTCGAACGGCATCGTTAGCCTGATCGATCGGGAAATCGGCGGATCGCCACGCAACGCGGCAGCTCAGCCTTCGGCCGAAGCCACCCGGTAATCCGTAGACTGCCGCGCCTTTAGCTCGAACGGCACCGTGACCTTGATCGGCAGCGGATACGGGTCCTGCAGCGCATTAACCATCGTTCGGGCGGCGATAATGCCGATCTCGAACGTCGGAATGTGGATCGTCGACAGCGGCGGCACCGTAAATTGAGACGGCTCGTTGTCGTCGAAGCCGATGATTGCGATATCGTGCGGGATGCGGTAGCCTTTTTCGGCAACGGCGCGCATGGCGGCCATCGCCATAATGTCGCTTGCGGCGAATATCGCGGTCGGCAAATGCTCCTTGTGCCGATCGAGAAACGCCAGCATCAGTTCGTAGCTCGTCGTCGGATCCCAGTTGGCATTGACGATCCACTGCGGCTTGAGCTCCAGTCCCGCCTGTTCCAGTGCCGCCTTGTAACCGCGGAACCGCTTCTCCTTCTCGAAGTTGCCGGACAAGCCGGTACCCCCAATGAACACGATGTCGCGGTGCCCCTGCTCGATCAGATGCGAAACGGCGATTCTGGCCGCTTCGACCCGGTCGTACGAAATGTTCGGCACCGTATGATCGGTCGTATCGATGCCGACGATGCAGCGGATATGCTTTTTGAGCTGGCTGTAGATTTTGCTGTCGATCCCTTCGACGACGATAACGCCTTCGACCCGGCTGTCGTGAACCGCCTTCTGCAAAACGGCCGGGTTGCGCAAATCGTCCATCGTATACGTATACGTCAATTCGTAGCCGTGCTTCGCCAGCTCGCGCTCAATGCCTTCAAAAATCACCGAAAAATAAGGGTGATAATGCTTGTTCTGCAGCGTCGACACAATGCAGCCGATGCCTTTTGTAACAGGCGCCGCTTGGGCAACCTTTACCGGATAGCCGACTTCTTGGGCGGCATTCCATATTTTTTGCTTCGTCTCCTGGCTGACGGAACGGTTCGCTTCATTCTTCAAGACGCGTGAAACGGTGGATATCGATACTCCGACCAGTTGCGCAATATCTTTCAGCGTTGCCATGCTCGAGACCACCTTTTTTGTTCGTTTTTTATGCTATAGAAATGTTTGCGGCAAATTTGTATACGTTCACTTTATAATATTTTCAAGGTGGAGTCAATTATTGGGCAATAAAAATTCGCGGCAAAAACATATAAAAATTCGTTGACGTTCGCGCAACTTTTGATTATATTATGGGTGAATTTATTTTGAATTTGCTGCAAAAACGATCTGGGGGAGTGATCCAATTGACGAAAATATCGATCATCGGCGCAGGAAGCGTGTTTACAAAAGCGCTAGTCATCGACATTTTGAATATAGACGGAATGGATGAAGGGGTAATTGCGCTAGTCGATATCGACGAACGGCGGCTCGAAATCGCGCACAAGCTGACGGAGAAGATTGTCGTCCATTCGGGCAAGAAGTGGAGCGTCATCTCCTCGACACGGCGCAGGGAGGTGCTGTCGGATTCGGACTTCGTCATCAATCAGATCGAAGTGAATGGGATGGATACGGTCAAGAACGAATTCGAAATTCCGTTGAAATACGGCGTCAAGCAATGTATCGGCGACACGATGGGTCCGGGCGGCTTGTTCAAGACGCTGCGGACGCTTCCCGACTGGATCGAAATCGTTAAAGACATCGAGGAGCTATGCCCGAAAACAACGATTCTGAACTACACGAATCCGATGTCGGCGGTCACGCTCGCCACGGCGAAGATCACGAGCATCCCGGTCGTCGGATTATGCCATTCCATACAAAACTCATCCCGCCAACTCGCCAAGTACACCGGCGTTCCTTATGAGGAGCTGAAGTGGCGTGCCGGCGGCATCAACCATATGTCCTGGTTCGTGGAGCTGTCGCATAACGGCAAAGATTTGTATCCGGTGCTGCTCGAACGAATGAAGGACCCAGCGCTGCTGGTCAAAGATCCGGTGCGGCTCGATGCCGTTAAGTACTTGGGCGCTTTCGTTTCGGAATCGAGCGGACATTTTTCCGAATACATTCCGTATTACCGCAAGCGCCAGGATTTGATCGACGAGCATTGCAGCACCGGCTATAACGGCGGCACCGGTTTTTACGCGAACAACTGGCCGATTTGGCGGCGCTACAACGATGAGCGAATTTTGCGTCACCTGTCCGGCGAAGAGCCGATCGACTATACGTCCAGCAATGAATATGCGTCGACGATCATCGAAGCGATGGTCAAAAACGAGCCGAAGGTCATTTACGGCAACGTGCCGAACGGCGGACTCATCGAAAATTTGCCGTCCGACGGCGTTGTCGAAGTCGCTTGCCTGGTCGATCGTACGGGCATCCATCCGACCAAGTTCGGGAAGCTGCCGGAGCATCTTGCGGCACTGTGCCGAAGCAACATGGCGTTTTTCGAGCTGGCGGTTTCGGCGGTACTCCACCGCGACAAGGAAATGGCGATGCGGGCGCTGATGGTTGATCCGTTAACCGCGGCCGTCTGCTCGCTGGCCGAGATGAAAGCGATGTTCGACGAACTGTACGAAGCAGAACGAGAATATATCGGGGAGCTGAACTAAACATGACGATTTACGTAGTCGGCGAACTGAACGTCGACATCATCATGACGGGCGCCGACGTCATCCCGGCCTTCAATCGCGAGAAGCTGCTCGATACGTTCGATACGGTGCTCGGCTCGTCTTCGGCGATTACCGCATGCGCTTTGGCCGGTCTCGGCTGCGACGTCCGGTTCGTCAGCGTCGTCGGCGACGACGAATACGGCGCGTTCTGCATCGAGAGGCTGCGGGAGAAAGGGGTCAACACCGATCATGTGAAGCGCTACGCTGCGCTGAAGACCGGCGTCACGCTGTCGTTCTCGACGAGCACCGACCGGGCGCTTATGACCTATATGGGCGCGATTCCTTGCCTTACGCCGGACGATCTGCCGGAATCGATGCTGCGGGAAGCGAAGCATATTCATTTTGGTTCCTATTATTTGCAGGACGCGATGCAGGATCACTGGTCCGAGCTGTTCCGCAAAGCGCAGGAGCAGGGCATCGGCACATCGTTTGACACCGGTTGGGATTTGCACGGGGCGTGGCATCGCGACAAAATTACGGCGCTGCTGCCGCACGCGGACCTGTTCATGCCGAGCGAGGAAGAGCTGATGCACATTTTCGGCGCGGACAGCTTGGAGGAGGCGCTGGAACGGCTGCCAGCGGAACGCGGCCTCGTCGCCGTCAAGCGAGGGGCATCCGGCGCTATGGCCGTCGAAACGGATGGCCGCATCACCCGCACGAACGCCTACGACATCGTTCCGGTCGACACGACCGGGGCCGGCGACTCGTTTAACGCAGGCTTCATCTATGGCCGGCTCAGCGGCATGCCGCCGGAGGAGCGGCTCCGCTTCGCAAGTGCTTGCGGCGCACTCGCGACGCAGCGGATCGGCGGGGCGAGCGAGGTATCTTCGCTGGACGATATTGAGCGCTTCATGCGCACGCGGACGCTCAAACCGTAAGGCTCTGACGTCCGCGTGATTTGCAAATGAGGAGGAACGGGCTTTGACGAACAAAGTACGCAGGGGAGAGGTCAAACTTTAATTTGCACGGGCGCGGTGAAAAACGGACTCGGATTTACGGCATTTCCGTACCTTCCTTTCAGATGGCAAGCTGCACGTATTCATCCGGTTTGATGCCCGCATAGCGGGTGAAGGCGCGCTTGAACGAATATACATTCTCGTAGCCTACCCGGTGGGCGATATCGTCGATTGCGCATTTTTGCTCACGCAGCAATTCTTTGGCCATTTCCATTCTTAATCGGCACAAATAATCGTAAAAGTTGATGCCCGACACTTCTTTGAATAGTTTTGACACGTTCGACACGGACATTTGATACAACTCCGCCAGCTTTTTTAACGAAACGTCGGCGCTTGTGTAATTCTGGTTCACGTATTGAAGAAGCTTGCCGCCGACTTCCATCGTCGACGACGTGTTGGAGTACCGGTTCCGTTCGCACAATAACGTGCCGACTTCATACACGTAGCTCCACATCGACTCGGTGTCGGCTGCGCTGACGCGGTTCGCGAATTGTTTGGCATAAATGCCCGTATCGAGATTCAGCTCTTGAAGCACCCGAAGCATCGTTTCCATCAATAACGAAACGAGTTTGACGGTGCTGCCTTCGGATAGCTGCCGCTTGCCGTTTTCCGCGCTGATTTCCTGCAAAATATGCATCGACGTGTCGAGGTTGCCGATCTTCAAATTATTGATCAGCTGCACTTCCCAATCGGTCGGGTAATAATAGTCGACTTCGTTCTGGATCGTTTCCTCTTGTGCCGCAAGCAAATGTCCGCGTGAAAAGATTTTATGCTGCAAGCTTTCGTTCGCCGCATAATACGATTTG
Source organism: Paenibacillus sp. sgz302148 (assembly GCF_056120465.1). NCBI lineage: Bacteria > Bacillati > Bacillota > Bacilli > Caryophanales > Paenibacillaceae > Paenibacillus > Paenibacillus sp. sgz302148. Next base: position 297,290 of record NZ_JBVYOJ010000005.1, on the reverse strand, counting down.
CTGATGCCGACAAGACCTTTCTCTATCGTGCCATAGAGGACGTCAGGGTGAAATCCGCAAGATCGCTCGATTTCCGCCGCGATTTCAGAAGCGATTCGCTCGATCATGCCGTCGTTCCCGAATCGATCTTCGGAGGACACGATCAGCGCCTTGTCCGCGTACGTCACTTCAAACAGCTCGAAGTCAAGCCCATAGCCTTGCATCGCTTTTTCGACGACGAGCATCGTGATCATCTCGATCTTGCGTATTTTCGCGAAGTCGGAGAAATCCCGAATGGCGTGGAAACTGACGAGCATCGTGCAATAGTGCATGTCATCGGTATAGCGGATTCCGAATTTTTTCAGCCCGTTCAACTGATGATCGTCCGGAAAATATCCTTTCAGCAAACGGAGGAACATGTTCGACCTTGCGGCGCTTTCGTAGTCCTGCATCGATTGTTGGAGCTTTTCGTTTTCAAGCAGCAAGCGATCGAACGACTTCTCGATATAATTGTATTCGGAGCCGGAGACCGCACCGCTTCGGACATCCTCATACCGCAGTGCGCCGGCGAGCTTGTTCAGCAAAGCGCGGAGCGGGCGGTAGCTGACTTTGGCCAATAAGAAAGCCGTGCATGTGCCGACGGCGATCGAAATGATAATGGCGAGCAGCGAGCCGAACAAATTATGGATCCAAACCCCGCTGCTGTCGGCATAGGAGATCGCATATTGCCATTCGCTCACTTGAGACGGCAGAACAAGCTTGTATTCTTTCCCTTCGGACGGGTCACCGTCCGTTATGCCGCGTGTTTGCCTATACACGGTCGCATTATGGGATGAAATTTCGATTTCCTTGGACTCGATGCCTCCGAAACGACGCATGTATTCCGTGAAGTAAGCGTTATCAATAAATAAGACCAAAACCGCGCGCGGGTGATTGACCACTTCCAGGCTTTGAAGCACGGGAATGACACGTTTGCTGTTGCCCCATAGCTTCATGGACGCCGGCGGCATAATTTTGAAGTAGTTATACTCCGGGAAGGAATTTTGAATCGATTGCCCGGCACCGTCGCCGAATTCGGCGATTTCCGCGAAAAAGTCTTTCTCCGCATAAGTGCCCCACGAAGACAGAACGAGCTGTTTCTCCGGAAAAACCACCATGCCGAAAGAAAGAATGCCGAGCGAGTTCATATCGTCCTCCAAACGTTTACGGATTTCGAGCATTTTGAGCAAATCGAATTCTTGGTCGTATACGTTCGTATTTTGCATCATTTTTTTAACCCAGGATTCGCCGCCCAGCACTTTGCCGAGATTTTTGAGCTCGTTTAATTTGTTGTCCACGATATCCGCGATCCGCTTTGCGTCCGAGGCGTGCTTTTCGTATTGCTGGCGCTGTTCTTCCATGATGTTCCGGTGTACGTTCAAGGCGCTGAACACGATGATCGGGATAATGAGAATGGCGGTGTAGGACATGAAAATTTTGCGAAACGTTTTGCTTCCGAACCTTTTTTTGTCCATGGGTGGCCCTCCCTCGTGGAATACAAAGAAACAAGGAAAGAAAAATGGCAGACCCGGCATGGGAGTGGAATCTGCCATCTTATATTTATCATATTTTCCTTGACCTTACTGGATGCTATTGTACCTGTCAAGCAATTGCTGGTCGATTTCAAGCAGTTGGTCAAGACCGAGTTTCTTCAACTCCGCAATATATTCGTCCCAGTTGTCGAGCGATTTTTGGCCTAGTGCGAGCTTGGTGGCAAGCTCCGAGGAGTACGTGGACAAATTGGTCAAAATTTTGGTCTTCGTCTCCAATTGTTTGTCATCCGGAATCGCCAAATAGTTATTATTCATGTTGACATAATACGGTTTATAATTCATAACGCTTAGCTCGTTATCCGCTTTATGCTTCGGCACGCTGGTCAGCTCGAACTCGAGATTGGCGAACTGCACGCGCGGAAAGACGGTGTCCCCGAACAGCTTGCTCCCGTTCACTTGGCCCGATTTGGCCTTTTCTTCGTCCGAGCCGTTGTTGATATATACGTTGGCGCCGCTGCTGTCCGTTTTGTAGGTTTGGCCCTCGATGCCCCAGTAGAGCAGTTCGGCGTATTTGTCCGAATAAACCGTATCGAAAAATTTAATGGCTGCTTCGACGTTTTTGGCGTCTTTGGTGATGGCATATTTCTGCCATACGAGGAACGGAGGCTCCAACTGCGCCGCAGGGGTAATGCCGTCTACCGCCGGAAGCGGCATGAGCGGAAGATAATCGCCGCCGCCCTGAATCGTCGGCTCATACCAAGTTTCCATATTGTAATTATGCAGCGAGGCGATCTGGTTGTTCGTCATTTTCTGCTGAATTTGTTCTTCGGTCGCTCCGATCAGGCTTGTGTCGAGCACGCCTTCTTTCACGAGACGCTGCAAATATCGGAAGTAGTCCTTGATTCCGTCCTGATACCACGGGGAGACGACTTTTTTGTTCTCTACGTCGACGGCCGTGATGCTTGTGCCTAGCCCGAACCATTGGGCAATGGAGCCTCCAAAATTGCTAGGGTCGTAAACGAGCACCTCATCCTTTTGTCCGTTGCCGTTCGCATCGTTGTCCCGCATTGTTTTAAGCGTTTGCAAATATTGCTCCGCCGACGTCGGCACCGGTAGCTTCAGCTTCTCGAGCCAGTCTTTGCGGAGGAGCATGGTGAGCGAGACGGGCGCAGGATCCTTCTGTTGGTACGTCTTCTTGTGCAAATTACTGAACCAATACATTTTGCCGTCGGGGGACGTCGTCGTTTTTCTGGCGTAAGGGAAGTCGACGTCGTACATTTTTTTAATGTTGCCGTTGCTGTATTTTTCGATCAACGGATTAAGGTCGAGCAGGACGCCTTGCTTGGCTAGGTTGAGCACCGTCGTATTGTCGAGTGCGGAAATGTTGACGATGTCGGGAAGATCGGCTCCGGTTGCCATTCTTGTCTTTATGACGACGCTATACTGCTCGTTCGGAACCATTTCGTAATCAAGCTGAAGGCCGGCGGAATCGAACAGCTTGCTGACCTCTTTCCATACCGGATATTTCTCTCTGTCCTCGAACTTGATGTACTTGTTCGCGCCGGCAGGGCCGAGCAGCCGAAGTTTGCTCGATTGCTGGCCGGATGAGCCGGTGGAGGCGGTGTCGCCGTTTTCTTCCGTTTTATTGCCGCTGCTGCTGCAAGCGGTGGCCGATCCGATGAGCAAAACCGCCGCCATGGCGGTTAGGAACGATTTTTTCCAGAGCTTCATATCGTTAGATTCCTCCTCTGAATGGTATTAAGCATTATTCTTTTAACGAGCCGAGCAGTGCTCCCTTGATAAAATATTTTTGAAAGAACGGGTACGTAAAAATAACGGGCAGCGTCGTAAACACGATGATCGCATATTTCAACTGAATGTTCGACAGCATATTGGCTACCGCACTGCGGGTATCCTCCAGCGACAGCATCTTCAAATCGACCGTTTGTTGGACGACGACACGGTACAAATACATTTGCAGCGGGTGAAGCTTTTCGTTCGGCAAATAAATCAAGGCGTCGAACCAGCTGTTCCATATGCCGACGACCGTATAAATCGCGATAACCGCAATGATCGGCTTCGAGATAGGCAGGATGACTTTGAACAGCAGCTGCCAGTGGGAGGCACCGTCGATAAAAGCGGATTCTTTGAGCCCCTCCGGAATCGTCGTGAAATACGTCCTCACGAGAATGATGTTCCAGATGCTGACCATCCCGGGGATTATGACCGCGAGCATCGTATTGTACAATCCGAGTTTGTTGACAAGCAGGTAGGTCGGGATTAACCCGCCCCCGAAATACATGGGGATCAGCAGGAAAGCGATCACCCATTTGCGCCCCTTCAGTTTGCGTACGGTAAGCGGATAAGCGCCCAATACGGCCGTCATGCAGTTCAGTAACGTCCCTGCGGTAACGTAAATCAACGTATTGGAGTACGCCCACCACATTTTCGAATCCCTTACGATCAATTCGTAGGATTTCAGGAACAGGCCTTTCGGATACCAAAAAACGTTCATGGCCGCCACTTCCAGGGGCGAGCTGATCGACATGATGACGACGAAATAAAACGGATACAGCGTGATCAAGCAAATGACGAGGGCGATGGCATATAGGACAATATCGACCGCGATTGAACCTTGCCTGATCTTGTTCGAATGTGTTCCGACCGGGGTGGTGGTCATCGTTCTCCCCCTTACCACAAGGCATAATCAGAATATTTGCGGCTTAGCTTGTTGGCGACGTAAAGCAGCGTGAAATTGATTACCGAGATGAACAGTCCGACTGCCGCCCCCGAGCTGAAATTGCCGCCAAGCAGGCCGTCGCGGTACAGATAGGTGCCGATGACATCGGCAGTTTCGTAAACCATCGGGTTATAGATCAATAGAATAAACTCGCTGTTTGCCGACAGCAGGTTGCCGATCGCGAAGATGAGCAGGATGAAGATGGTCGGTCGAATGGAGGGCAGCGTAATATGAAGCATTTGCTTGAACCGGTTGGCTCCGTCCATTTTGGCTGCTTCGTAAAGGTGCGGGTCGATGGAAGACATGGAGGCCAAATATAAAATGCTGCTCCAGCCGAATGATTTCCATATGCTCGTAATGGTGTAGATGGCGGGAAAATAACCGGGTTCCGTATTGAGCGCTACCGGCGTTCCGCCTAGCAGCTTCACGACGGCGTTGACGATGCCGTCCACATTGATAAAGGACAATACCATGCCCGCAACGACGACGTTCGAAATGAAATGAGGCAGATAGCTGGCCGTTTGCACGTACTTTTTGAATAGACCGCTCTTCAATTCGTTCAGCAGAAGCGCGAACAAGATCGGCACCCAAAAGCCAAAGATGAGGGTATAAACGCTAAGCAGAAACGTATTGCGCATCAGTCTTCCGAAATACGGACCGTTAAAAAAGTCGATAAAGTGCTGCAGGCCAACCCAGTTAACGCTTCCATCAAACGAAAGGAAAGGTTTCCCCGGGTAATAATTTTGAAAGGCGATCACGATACCGTACATCGGAATGTAGCTGAATATAAAAATGTGGATCAGAACGGGAAGCATTATCAAGTACAGCTGCATATTTTCGCGGAAGCGAAAAGATAAGCGCTTCGAAGGCGATCTCGTTGCTCTCATGATCTTCCCCTTTCAGTTAGCGATTGCGTAACCGGGCCCGTTCCGCAGCTTCATGATATAGCGCACCCGATCTTCAGGGCAAGCAACATTTTTTGAGCGGCTGCGCAATATTTTCGCTGGCTGAGGAATGTGCTTGATACCAGCGTTTATCGGATTTTGACAACGTTCAAGAACGTGAGAAAGGCCGTCCTGCGAAGATGACATGCATCTTCTGCGGGACAGCCTTTATTCGTATATGGTTATTCGTTCAAATAGGTGTTAATTCGGCCTGCCAGCGATTTGGCAACCGCATCAGCCGGTTTGCTGCCGGAAAAATAGGCGGCGGATTCGTCCGCGATCATGCTGAGCACTTTCGGATCTTGATTCGTATATTTGCCGACGGACGGCATTAAGTCCACTACTTTGGCGATATCTTCGTCAGTCAGCGTCGGTTGGACTTCTTTCCCATCCGGACCTTTCATCATGATTTTGCCCTTCTTGCCTTGTCCGTCGCCTTTGCCCGTAAGCATTTGCTGCACCTGGGTCAGCTTGTTTTTGAGCGCCGTCTTGTTCACGGGAAAATTCATCAGCGCCATCGAGGACTGTGTTTCTTCGGAAAGCAGGAATTTGACGAACGTCCAGGCCGCATCCTTCGCTTTCGAATTCGCGTTCAGACCGAGCACCTGGCTCGATTTGAACGGGATGCCCTCGTCCTTGCCGGTTCCCGGGGGACGAAGCATCGCCTGCGAGTTCCCGCTCATTTGCGGCATCATCACGATATTGATCGGGTTCTGCATGTTGATGTGGCTAAAGCTTGCATTCGGTCCCATCTTCTCCGAGGTTGCCAGACCGCTATCGTAGAGCTTCTTGATCTTCTCCATGTACGCTTGGAACGCATCGGCATCGAAGGCCGCGGAAGCGCCATCTCTCTTCACCAGCTGCCCGTAAACCGATCCGGCGACAAATTCGAGCAGCTTTTCGGGCGTCATCATGGCAATGCCGAATTTGCCTTCGGTTTTCGTTTTCTCGAGCAGGCCGACGAATTGGTCCCATGTCCACGTTTTGTCGTCCAGGCCGTTTTGCTTCAGAAGGGAAGAATCCCCGAGCATGACGTCTAACGAGAAGGAGGCGGGGATGCCGTACCAGCCGTTGCTGTTCGAAACGCTGTCAAAAATATTCTCGTAATAATCGGATTTATTGAAGTTGCCGTCTTTGCCGGCGAGTTCGTTCCAATCCGCTAGCAGTCCTTTTTCCGCGTACTTGTCTACGGGCAAATTTTCTAAGGAAATAATGTCCGATGCATTGCCCGACATGATCGCGGTATTGACGCTGTTTACGTATTTATCCACATCTTCCGGTTTGGGACCTGAATCGGAAAACATCACGACTTTGTCGCCGCTGCTCGTGTCCGCAGGCACAATTTCTTGGATTTGAATGTCGATGTCGGGATGTGCGGCTTCGAACTTTTGCTCCGCTTCCGCCAGGAAGCGGTCTTTGGTCATGACGGTCATCGTGACGGCCGTTTTGCCGTCAGACGTTTTCGGCGCGCTGCCGGATGATTCCGGCGATCCGCCCGCTCCTTCATTGTTTTTTCCTCCCGAGCATGCCGTTACTGCGGCGCATAGCAGGAGCAGTGCACCCGTTTTCCAAACGTTATTCCATGTTTTCATTTCGTTTCCTCCCTTTAATAACGGACGCGGTCTCCGTCGCTGATCGGTTCGCTGGCTTCCGTAACGAATTTTTCGTCAGGCCTCAGCCCGTCCGTAACTACCGTATTCTCGTTCTCGTCTTTGATCGTTACATAGGCTTTGCTGACGTAATAAGCGGCTCCGATCGGACCGTCTTTTTCCGTCACGGTGAACACGTAATAACCGTTATTGTCTTGTTTGAGCGCGGACTTCGGGATTTGCAGCCCAAATGATTTGCTTTGGTTTTTGATGTTGACGGAAGCTTTCAAGCCAGGCCGCAGCTTGGGGTCCTTCACGTCGAACGTAATTTTTTTATTTACGTCATCCGATCCGTTCGCACCGTTACCGCCGTTGCCCCCGTTGTTGTCCGCCGATGCGTCCTCGATTTCGGAGATCATTCCGTCAATGCTCCTCTGTGGTGTTTCATCCAGCTGCACAACGACTTTGTCGCCGATGCGAAGCGGAGAAGCAGCGAGGCTGTTCGCCACAATGGAAAATTGGTAGCCGGAAGCGTCGTCGGCGATTTCGACGATCGCCTGTCCGCGGCCGGAGGCTGCTCCTTCGGAAGCGTTAAGGGAAGTGATGACGCCGTCAATGGGCGCTTTCAGCATGCCGCCTTCAGCGATTTGCTTGTTCAGATCGGCGATTTTGCGCTCTTGCATCTGCATATCCAGTTGATGCCTTTCGATGTCGCGTTTCTGGTTTTCGATGCCGGCCGCATCGTCGCTCCGCAGCATCGTTTTCAGCTGATCCGTCATCTTGGCGAGCTGAAGCTTCTGCTGCTCGTAGCGAGTATTTTCATCCTGCAATGTTCTTTTTGTCGAAGCCGTATCGAAGGTGACGAGCGGATCGCCTCGTTTCACCCGATCGTTCTTGCGCTTAAGGATCTTGTCGACCTTCCAGTCCCCTTCCGCATAAAGCTGCGCGGTATGCGCCGCCCGGAGAACCCCGTCGCCCGATACGTTCTGATCCAGACCGCCCATTTCGGGCTTCTCGGCGGATACTTTGGGCAGCGACAATCCCTGAATCGTATTGGACAAAAACGTAAGCGCGAGGAGGCCGGAGAAAAAAAGGCCGATCATCCAGCGCAGCGTCTTTTTTCGCCGTTGCATGTTCGTATATCACCTCCTAAAAGTTTTGCGATGCATAATCTTCCTGCCATTCTTACCCTTTGATTCCCGACATTTGAATGCCTTCCACCAGATGCTCTTCGCCGTAGAGGAAAATAAGCACCATCGGGGCCATGTATAGGACGGACGCGGCGAAAGCGACCCCTCGCGCCCCTTCGGCGATATTCGCCAAATAGACGGACAACGGCTGGCGAATTTGCTCGGTCAGAAACAAGATCGGCTGCTCGACCATGTTCCAGTTATCCGCGAACGATAGGAGGATGAGCGCGGCGACGCCCGGCTTGGCGAGCGGCAGCGCGATATGGAGAAATGCCCGAATGGGGCCTGCGCCGTCGATTTTCACCGCTTCCAGATAGGCGTCCGGAATGCCCGCCATGAACTGCCGCATGAGGAACACGCCGAACGACGCGAAGATTCCGGGAAGCACAATCGCTCCGTAGCTATTCAAAAGGCCAAGCTTATCCGCCACCAGGTAGTTCGGCACGAGCGTAACCTGGAACGGCATGAGCATCGTAAGCAAATAAACGAAGAAAAGCCTGTCCCTCCCGGGGAAAGCCAGTTTTGCGAACGCAAACCCAGCTAGCGTGCCGACGATCGCCTGTCCGAGGATGATGGGGAGCGTCAGCTTGACCGAATTCCAGAAATGTAGCAAAAACTTCGGCCGCTTGAGCAGTACTTCGCCGAATTGGGATAATGTGACGCTTTCCGGGATAAGGCGGATCATTGCATGTTTGCGCGTTGCGGCGGAATCGCCGCTGTTCAATGCCTCGTAATGGCGGCCGATTTCCGCCTCGGACATGAACGAATTGCTGACCGTCAGCACGACGGGAAACAAAATCGCAAGCACGATCAGGGCAAGGAACGTCACTTTGAAAGAAGTTAGCGTATTGCGCAAAGCGGTTGTCATTTTTCGAGCGCCTCCCTTGACCGTCTTTCCGCCCGGAAGAGGACGTACACCGTAATCCCGATTACGATCGACAGCAAGACGGCCGCCGCCGTCAGCTTCGGATAGTCCAGCGACTTGAACATGTTGTTCATGAAATGCTGCAGCGTGTAAATGGAGTCGTGCGGGTAAGCGCCGGCCACCAAATACGTTTCGCGGAACACCTTGAACGATTGGACGATGCTCATGACGATGACGAAAAAGGATGTAGGCGCAAGTCCCGGCCATGTAATGTGCAGGAACTGGCGGAATTTCCCCGCGCCGTCGATCGACGCCGATTCATACTGTTCCGTCGGGATGTTGGATAAACCGGCGAGAAAAACGACCAGGTTGTAGCCGGCGTTTTTCCAAACGAATACGGCCAGCATGACGGCAAACGCCCACCTCGTGTTCATCCAATCGACGGGATCGAGCCCCCACTCCTCGAAGAGGCCGTTGATCGCGCCATTCCAATGAAACAGCGTCTGCCATACAAGGATGACGGAAGCGACGGGAACGACGAGCGGAAGCAGAAATATCGTCCGGAACGATTGGCGGAAAGGCAGCTTCCCCTTAAGAAGCAGAGCCAGTCCAAGCGATGCCGCGAAGAGCAAAGGCACGCTGACGCAGGCAAACATCAGGGAGTTCGCGAACGCTTTGCGAAATGATCCGCTGGCCCACAATGCTTCGTAGTTGTTGATGCCGACAAAGTTTCCGTTTACGGGATTATCGATAAACGAGTAATAGATGACCGCCCCGAACGGGACGATGAAAAACAGAAGAAATCCGGCGAGGCTCGGGGCAAGGAACAGCAGCGCGAACGGCGCGTCCCGCCGGTATTGTACTCGAATCCGTTTCAGATGATCTCCTCCTTTCTAAGGCGCGTTGCTTCGCGTTCGGTCGCGATTACGGCCCATTATATCCGCGTTTTGTGTCAGCCGTGTGACAGGCCGCGGCGTGACAAAGCTGCGTACGCTCGCCTATAATTAGGCGAAAGGAGGAGCCGACATGAAACCGAAAGTGCTGATTATCGAGGACGAACGGCGCATCCGGGAGCTGATCGCGGATTATTTGGAGGAAGAAGGCTTGGACTCATGCGAATGCAAGCGGGGAGACACTGCTCTGGAGACATTCCGGCAGCATGCGCCTCATCTTGTTATTCTCGATATTATGATGCCGGGTCTGGACGGGTACGACGTATGCGAAGCGATCCGGACCGAGTCGGATGTGCCGATCGTATTCCTGACGGCCAAATCCGAAGAAGACGACAAACTGCTCGGCTATGACCTCGGCGCCGACGATTACATAACTAAACCATTCAGCCCCAAAGTGCTGGTGGCCAAAATCAAAGCTTTGCTGAAGCGAGCGGAGACGACGAAAAAAGAGGCACTAAACGAGACAGAAGGCGATTGGTTGGAAATGGAAGGGCTGACGCTGAACGTTGCGGCGAGAGAAGCGACGGTATTCGGGATGCCTCTTGTGCTGTCGCCCAAAGAATTCGATTTGCTTCTCCATTTCGTTCGCAACCGCAACCGTGTCCTCAGCCGCGAGATGCTGCTGGATGCCGTGTGGGGTTACGATTACGAGGGATACGCCCGGACGGTCGATACCCATGTGAAAAGGCTGCGCCAAAAGCTGGGCGACCGGGCGGAGTGGATCGTTACCTTGAGGGGAAACGGGTACCGGATGAAGGTGACGCCGTGACCAAGTGGAGACATTCCGTCGCTTTTCGGCTGTTCGCCATCACGTTTCTTGTCGTTATGCTTTTTCTCGGGCTGCTGTTTTCGGTGCTTGCGGGCAGCTTCGCATCATTTTACGAGCGTCGGCAAATCAAGGACATTACGGAGCAAATCAATTTCATTCGGGATCGGTATGTTAGCGAAGGAATGCCGACTTCCTCCGAGGGCGGGTTCCCTTCATACTTTTTTCAGTTCGAAAATGAATATTTCGCACAGATTTCGCTGGTGACCCTGGAGAAGGACGGTGGAATCCTTATCCAAAGAGACATGCAGAATAAGAAAAATGTAATTATTAAATCATACGTACCTAATCTTCGGCTGGGTCAATTTTACGGATTTAAGTACCCCGGTCCCCTTGGTCCAATCAATGAGCAGTCCGACAATTTTTGGCCGGCCCTTGCGGAATGGCAGGGGGACGGAGAAGTGTTTGATCGGGTCATGAAGCAGCGTGAAACGCTTGTATACCGTACTCAAGGAGTTGGCCCCCTTAAGCTTGGGGGCGAGCAGCTGATCGCGGTCGCTCCGCTCAAAACCGACGGATTCGGCTACGGAACCGTGCTGTTCGCCGTATCCTCGCTGCAGCCGATTATCGGGGCCGCGAGCGCCATTCACGACTTTTCGTGGTACGCGTTTGGCGTCGCTTTCCTGCTGGTGCCGCTCCTTGCTTTCCTGTACGCCGGCATTCTCACCAAACCGCTCCGCTCCTTAAACGAGCTTGCCGGCAGGCTGGCGTCGCTCGATTTTTCCGCACGCATCCGGTGGCGCCGCAAGGACGAGATCGGCAAGCTGGCCCGTACTTTCGATTTCCTGGCGGATAATTTGCAACGGGCGCTCGCGGAGCTTCGCGAGGCCAACGACAAGCTGCGGGAAGATATCGAAAGGGAAAAAGCGCTGGAGCGGATGCGCCGCGATTTCGTGACCGGGGTTTCGCACGAGCTCAAAACGCCGCTCAGCCTGATCGGAGGGTATGCGGAAGGCTTGCAGGACAACATCGCATCCGGAGCCAAGCGGGAGAAATACGTGGAGGTCATCCTGGACGAAACGCGGCGCATGTCCGCCATTGTCGGCGATATGCTGGACCTGTCCCAGCTCGAAGCCGGGCAATATAGGCTGAACCGGGAGCCGTTCGATGCGTCGGAGCTGCTAAGGGAATCGGGGGAGCGGGCGAAAGCGCTCGGAACGGAAAGAAACGTCCGGGTGGAATTGTCCTTGCCTGCGGAAGGGGACGGGGAGGTCGAGGTTGAGGCGGACCGGTTCCGGGTCGGGCAAGTGCTGACCAATCTGGTCACGAACGCCGTGCGGCACGTTCCGGAAGGAGGGACGGTCACGCTGTCGGCTGCACGGGATGGGGGCGACTGGCGTTTCTCCGTCCATAACGAGGGCGAACCGATCCCGGAGAAGGAGCTTTCGCGCATATGGGGCCAGTTTTATCGCGTCGACAAAGCGCGCACCCGGGAAGGCGGCGGCACCGGCATCGGGCTCGCCATCGTGAAGCAAATTCTCGAGCTGCACGGCAGCCGGTACGAAGCGCGTAATGAGCGGGGAGGTGTCACGTTTGATTTCACGCTTCCCGCGTCGGAACTTTCCGTGCCGCCCGTGGAGCAGCCATCGTCGCCGTAACCGATTCGCTTCGGCCAAAACTCAGGTCCGCGCGATACAGGGCATCATTTTCTTTGTGTAGACCTAAATCGGCTTGCAATTAGCTTGAAAAAGAGCCCCCGCTAGCGCTTTGCTGCGGGGGCTCTTTTGACGCCGGCGCCAATCTCGTTGTGCGCCTTGCCAGTGTGAGGGTTGACGGTTTAAACTCACCTGAGAATAAAATAACTGGAAAACATGTCGTTAATTCGACGCAAGGTTCTCTAATCCCACGAATAAATGGAAATCATGCATTTATTTTTACGATATTGGTTCGATAGGATTGAAATGTGCGGAAATAACAGCATGTTTTCCAGTTGTTGCTGGCATATCGCCGCATTCATGCAAAATTAACTGCATGAAATCCAGTTATTCGCGTGCGATGCATGACCTGAATGTCGGCGAGTCTATCATCCGTCTGACTCATTGCCAACGCAAGCAGGTACCCCGCGCTTAAGGCAAGTAGCTGCGCAGCACGGTCATGCCGCCTTGCAGCGTGTAGGCGCCGAGGCTTGCCGGAAGCAGGAAGCATTCGCCGGCTTTGACATCTTGCGCGCCGCCGTCCCATGCGATGGAGCCGGTGCCGTCGCAAACGACGACGATCGTGAAGCTTTCCGGCGTCGTCTGCAGGCTCCATGGCGCGTTCACGATGCCTTTTTCGACGATGAAATAAGGGGAAGTCGCCAGCGTCAGCCATTCGTTCGCCTTGGCGCCATCCGTCTTCATGCGGGTCGCGCCGGAACCTTCGTAGGCGATGACGTTAAGTGAATCTTCAATGTGCAGCTCGCGCAGCTTGCCGTCGAGGCCCGGACGGTTGTAGTCGTACAGCCGATACGTCGTGTCGGAGTTTTGCTGAATTTCCGCTACGACCACGCCCGCGCACAAAGCATGTACGGTTCCCGCCGGAATGTAGAAGGAGTCGCCTGCGGCAACCGGCACTTCCTGCAAGCAGTCCATGATCCGGTTTTCGGCGATCGCTTGGCTGAGCTGCTCGCGGTCTACGCCCGGCTTCATGCCGTAGATGATTTTGGCGCCCGGTTTGGCGTCGAGCACGTACCACATTTCCGTTTTGCCCAGCTCGCCTTGCGGCAAGCCTGTATAGTCATCGTTCGGATGAACTTGGATCGACAGATCGTCGTTGCAGTCCAGCAACTTGATCAGCAGCGGGAAGCGGCCGTTTTTCTCCGAAAATCCGCGCGTTCCGAAAAACTCCTTGCCGTATTGCTCGCGAATTTGATCCAGTCCGAGACCCGCAAGTTCGCCGTTTATGACTTTGGTGGTGCCGTTCGGGTGATCGCCGATCATCCAGCCTTCGCCGATGGCGCCTTCGGGCAGCTCGAGTCCAAACTGCTCAAGCGCGCGTCCTCCCCAAATTCGTTCTTTCATTTCCGGTTGAAATTGCAATGGATAAGGTTTTGTCATGATGATGCCTGCTTTCGATATGGATTGGATGGCAACGATTATTTCGTGCCGGGTTGGAAAAATTCAAGAAGTTCGCCGTCCGGACCGTAGAAGAAGAAATAACGGCTGCCGTTGGACAACGTTGTAATTTCCGTGTCCATGAGCGGAACGTTCAGCTGTTTCAGACGATCGACCTCTTGCTCGACGTCGTCCACCGTAAAGGCGAGATGATGCACTTTGCCTTCCGCCGGCAGGTTCGGATTAAAGCCTTCGACCAGCTCGATCTCCGTTTGTTTGGCGCCTGGGAAGGATAAAAAGGCAAGTTTGATGTTCTCGTCGTTATGTACAAGCGTCGACGTGTGCTCCATGCCAAGCACTTCGGTATAAAAGCGGATCGAAGCCTGCATATCCTTGACCATAACGCCAACGTGCTCCAGCTTTTTGATTGCCATGGGGGGAACCTCCTAAAAGTTTTGTGAAGCCTAGCTTCCTGAGCAGTCCTCGCAACAAAACTTGCAACGGAAGCATATGCTAAGTTTGTAGAATGGGAAGCCATAAACTCAAGGTACCGACTTGCAAGGAGGATGTCAAGCCTTGCCGAGCTGCTTTAGCAGCCTTTTTGGCGCGGCCCGGCAATAACCTTCCTCGATCAATCCGACGATTTCCTGCCACTCGACCCGATCGAAATCGCGGATCGAAACCCAGCCGTGTTGGCCGATGTACGGCGTTTTATAGTAATGCTCCTGCTGCAAAAGCACTTCTTGCGTAAACGGCGATGTTTTGATGGAAAGCGACGCCTTTTCTGTTTCCGCATGTTCGCCGATCATGACAAACGGCTTGTCCTTGACGCGGAACGAAGTATGGCCGAAGGCATCAACCGCTTCCGTCATCTCGGGCAGTTTCATGCACTCGCTTCTGACTTTTTCGAGCAGTTGCTTTCCTTTTGCGGACTTGATCGATGGGTTGTGCATTTTGCCGCATGCCTCCTCGCCTTGTTAGGATAACAAACCGTTATCCTTGTAATATCGATAACCGCGCGCCGTTAAATCAGATAGCTCGTCGATGACGGCAGGTGTGATTTCTTGCTTGAAATTGAAGCACGATTTGCCCTGCATCCGCTTCTTTAACTCGTCCGTCATATTTTCGAGCAAAGAGGGACAGGCATATACCGGCATCAAATGAAAGCTGACATAATTTTTGCCGATTTTCACCGAGCCAAAAAAGACGGGCAGCTTGTTTTTCGTGTAAATCTTATGCGTATCCAAATAATATTGCTCGTCGCTGTCCGCTTTGACAAGCATTTCGGACGCGTAAGGAATCAAAATTTGTTTAAGCTGCTGAAAAACACCGGTAAACTTGCTGTGTGCGGCCATGCTTCTACCCCCCGATTGAACGAGTGTGAGAGTTGCTTCTATTAATGTAGCATCTCGGTTTCTATCTTTTTTCGACGGCAATCAGATAGGGAGCATTATCGCTGCGGTTGATCATCCGGTAGATGACCGTCTGCGCAGCCGAGCCGGGCAGCTTCGAGGCCCATTCGTAAACGGCCGCCGCTTCCGTATCCCCGCCTTCATGGCCGGGGTATACGACGATCGTCGCGATGCCGCCGCGGCGAAGCAGGGAGAAGGCCGCTTCCAGCGCGGGAAGGGTCGATTCCGGCGTCGTGATGACGGTTTGATCGAAGCCGGGCAAGTAGCCGAGATTAAACATGACCGCGGCCACGTTGCCATGCGACTCCTCCTGCAGCGTCTGCGCCATCTCGGCATGGCTGCGCTGCACGAGCAGAACTCGCGGGTGAATGCCGTCATGTGCCGGATCGGGGCAGCGATCCGCTATACCTGTCGAACCGCGAGGTTGCGCTTCATCGCGAAGACCTCCGCCAGCGTAGGCTGGCTTTTCGCCGTTCATCGCCACGCCGCGGTCAGGTTTTGCGCCGCTGCTGTATTCGACGGCGCAGCCGATGTTTGCGGCCGCAAGCCGCGCGGCGGTTTTGTCCAGCGCCTCGCGCTGGACGTCGAAGCCGTAAACGCGGCCGCCTTCGCCGACAAGCCCGGCGAGAAACAACGTGTCGACGCCGCCTCCGACGGTCGCGTCAACAACCGTGTCGCCGGGCAGCACGCGCTCTTGCGCCAATTTATGCGCAAAGCTGAGTACAGACAAGAAGCCCATCGCTACGGCGCCCTCCAGTACTTGCCTTGCCACGTGTCTCGCGCTTTCAGTTCGGCGTCGATCGCATTCAGTACTTCCCACTTCTTGAGGCTCCACATCGGTCCGATGAGCAGGTCGCGCGGGGCGTCCCCGGTCAGCCGGTGCACGATCATCTCCGGCGGCAGCATTTCCAGCGAATCGGCGATGAGCTTGACGTATTC
This sequence comes from Paenibacillus sp. sgz302148, assembly GCF_056120465.1. Taxonomy (NCBI): domain Bacteria; kingdom Bacillati; phylum Bacillota; class Bacilli; order Caryophanales; family Paenibacillaceae; genus Paenibacillus; species Paenibacillus sp. sgz302148. Next base: position 281,289 of record NZ_JBVYOJ010000005.1, on the reverse strand, counting down.
GTCCATCTCCAAGAAGCGGACGAGCCCGGCTTCGTATTGCTTCACCATCGGCGTTTTGCGCATCAAGTGGAGAAGATGGATCTTAATGCCTTGCACGTCCATTCCGGCCACGGCACGGCAAGTATCCAGCATCATCTCGTGCGTTTCGCCCGGCAGGCCATAGATGATATGGGCACAAACGCGAATGCCGCGCTTGCGCAGCCGTTCCACCGCGTCATAGTAACAAGCCGTATCATGGGCGCGATTGATGAGCGTCGAAGTCGATTCATGTATCGTCTGCAGCCCCATTTCCACCCAGAGATAAGTGCGTTCGTTCAACTCCGCCAAATAATCGACGACATCGTCAGGCAAGCAGTCCGGTCTTGTCGCGATTGACAAACCAACGACGCCAGGCTGCTGCAAAATGACTTCATAATATTCACGAAGCTCCTCTACCGGCGCGTACGTGTTCGTATAGGCTTGAAAGTAGCCGATATATTTCGCTTCCGGCCACTTCTTGTGCTGCAGGTCGCGAATATTGTTGAATTGCGTCACGAGGTCGTCCCTTCGGCTTCCGGCAAAATCCCCCGAGCCCCGCGCGCTGCAAAACGTGCAGCCGCCCTTGGCAATGGAGCCGTCCCGATTCGGGCACGTAAAGCCCGCGTCCAGCATCACCTTGAACACTTTGCCGCCGAACTGCTCCCGCATTTCGTAGTTCCACGTATGAAATCTTTTATCCACCCACAAGCGGGGTTGATTTCCCGTGGCATGTATTGTTTGTTCCATAAAGGAATCCCCTTTGCTGATTGCCATTAAATCGTTGTAACATGATTTTCAAAATGTTGTACTGCATACAACAGCATAGTACCAAAAGAGGCGATTTTAAGCTGGAAATTGCAGTTTATACAACAACTTCCTTGGATATCGCCTGTTATTGCCCAAATTGCTGCATCTACTGCAACAATTCCTGAAAATAGAACCCGGTGAATGGGGGAATGTTGTACCCGATACAACATTTAAACACGAATGTATCTTCGTCGAAAGGCTTCGATCGGAAGCTTTTCTTAACGATAAAGAATGTTAGAGTTCGGTAAAGTGTAGACCGAAAGAGAACATTCTTTACCAAGAAAAGCTACCTCTATAACACGAATGTATCTTCGTCGAGAGGCTTCGATCGGAAGCTTTTCTTAACGATAAAGAATGTTAGAGTTCGGTAAAGCGTTAGACAGAAAGAGAACATTCTTTACCAAGAAAAGCTACCTCTAAAACACGAATGTATCTTCGTCGAAAAGGCTTCGATCGGAAGCTTTTCTTATTGTAACGAAAAAAAAGGCGAAATGCGAGCATGAACCGTCTTCCATACTCGCATGATCGCCCATCGGCAATGCGTAAGTTATTTTAATGCCGCAGGCATTTCCACGGCATACAGTTTTGTTTTGCCCCGGACAATAACCACTCCGTCCGCAGCTATGGTGGAGCCATATTCGCGTTCTTTCGTAACGAGTTTAAACAGAGGCTTGGTCGTCTCCAAGTTGAAGCCGATGAATGTCCCATCCGTTTGTCCGGCATACACGCCATTTCCGACAAGGTCGACGCGCGAGATTGGGTTGCTGATGCCGTTGTAGGCACTCGCTTGTCCGTTTGCCGTCTTGACTGCCGAGAGGCTGCCCATTTTATTTTTATCCAAGAAAAATAACCGGTCTCGATAAGGACCAAGGATCAGGTCCGTACCCCCATTTACATTTATCGTTGAATACTTTTTCGGCTGATCTTCCTTCGAAGCGTCCGTCGCCGAATATCGATATGCGGCTTTTTTGCCGCTAACATAAATAAAGTCGCCTTCCACTGCGATTTCTGCATTCATATCGTCAAGTTTAAACGTTCTCGTCGCCGTCTTTTCGCCCGTCTTCAAATCCAACAGGTCGATGTCGTAATAAGGAGGCACGTCGAACGATTGCAGCATGTTGTATCTGGTGTAAACGAGATTATCCCGAACGGCGAGCGGTTCATCATGCCAATCCGCTATCCATAGTTCCGCGCCCGTCAGCAAATCGTATGCCAGTAGGTTGTTATGGGTGAGCGCTCCGGATACTTGGATCGTGCGAATAACAACGTTGCCCGAAATGAAAAGCGGAGCTTCGTTCATATAATCGGATGCATGCTTCGCTTGCCACAATACCTTGCCTGACTTGCGATCGAGCGCGGTAATGGCCTCACGATTCAATACCAATAAGCGGTCGCCTTCCGCAACGATCTGCTCCGCGTCTGTGATTTTAATGCCGGAGGCCCATTTTTTGCCGCCGTCTTTGGACGATAGGGCATAAACCGTTCCGTCCTTCGAACTGGAATAAACGATCTCGCGGTCGTAATAGACGGGGGCGGACAGCGACTTGCCGGACGTCCAGCGCGTTTTGCCGGTTTGGGTCGATAGGGTCGTCAGCCGGTTGTTCTTATAGACGAAAAGCTTCCCGCCTCCTGCGGCGATCGGTTCGGTCAAAATCCCATCCTTACGGGAGTCGAATTCGGACGTCCATTTCAGCTTTGCCGTCGGTATAGAGGCAGTATCTCCCCAATAGCCGCCGATATATGTATTCTGCGGCAACTTGTTCGCATATGCGGACGGCGTGGTTGCGATGATCGCGACAAGTGCGACGACGGCACATGCGATCGATTTGAATTTGTTCAATATAAACATCTCCTTCGAGTGAATGGAATGACGTTGCAATTGTTAGACGTCGACCCGACGATAAAAGTTACATAAAAATGAAACAATATCCAAATTTCCGTCGAAACATTTTCCAGAACAATCGTTTGTTTTTCTCGAAAACCACTTGCGAAACCTAACATGGTGTGTTATATTAAAAGTGCCTTAAGTTCAGCAATATCAATGGTTTTCAAGCCTTATATTTATCTTCGTCGCTGAGGAATTCATAGTTAGATCGTTCAATGGGGAAACTGGTAATTAATTAACCTAAGAGGTGATGATCCATGAATTCGCAATTCAATGTCAACCAAGGAAGCGATAAAGTGATGGTCGAATTGACGATTAACGAAGCGATGGCTTTGACGGGCGTCAGATTCAACCAGAACCCGCAAGTGAAGGCAGAGGCACGGCGCAAGTTGCACCAAGCTCTGGATAACCAGCTGAACCTGAACAAGAAGGATGCCATCGATTACCGATTGCTTGTTTAATACACGACTCGAACATAGAGCGTTCCTCGTCAGCGAATTGCTGCGACGGAACGCTTTTATTTTGCGCTCTTTACATTTTCGGGTTTGTTAGGCACAATAGGGCAAGGAGTTTGAATCGAACTTGTGGAGGATTTAGTACGATGCGGTTAAGAGGTAGAAAAGGCATACGCGAAAATTTGGAGCAGCAGCCGGAGCTCGTCCTGCTGCAGCCGAATCAATATAAAGGCAAATGGGCCGAATTTTTCGGCAACGACCGTCCGATTCACGTCGAGCTCGGCATGGGCAAAGGTCGTTTCGTAAGCCAGATGAGCGGCAAGTACCCGGAAGTGAATTTTATCGGCGTCGACATGTACGACGAGCTGCTGCGCCGCGCCAGCGAAAAAGTGAGAGCGGTCTGGGAGGAAAAAGGCGAGAGCGAGCCGCCGAACGTGGCGCTTGCGTTGTTCAATATCGAGCGCATCGAGGATATTTTCGAGGAAAACGAAATCGAACGGATTTATCTCAATTTCAGCGATCCATGGCCGAAGAAGAAGCATGCCCGGCGCCGTCTGACGCATGCCGGCTTCCTGGAAAAATATAAGAAGCTGCTGAACGAACGCGGCGAAATTCATCAAAAAACCGATTCGCAAACGTTGTTTGAGTTTTCGCTCAACTCCTTCGCCGAGATGGGGCTGCAAATGCGCAATATTTCGCTCAATTTGCATCGCGACGGCATCAATGAAGATCATGTCATGACCGAATACGAATCGAAATTTGTCGAGCAGGGTATTAACATTCACCGGTGCGAAGTTGTTATCGGCGCCGAAGCGCTAGCCGAATATGAACGCAGCAAAAAGGAGCTTTCCCGCTAATTACGGGAAGCTCCTTCTTTTTGTTCCACGTATGGCTTTACGCCTTCGAGCCTATGACATGAGGCGCATAATCTCTTGCGAGCAAGCGGTCGGATTGTAGCTGGCTATCATTTCGACAAGCTTGCGGCGCCGTTCGGATACGGCGGGATATTGGTCGCGCAGCAGGTTGAACCAAGTATCGATGGTCTCGAACGAAGTAATCTGCTCGCCGTAGCCTTGCTGGGTGAAGTACAGGCAATTTTCTTCTTCTTGTCCGGGAAGCGGCTTGTAGAACAGCATCGGTATTCCTTTGGCCATGCCTTCCGTACAGGTCATGCCGCCCGGTTTCGTTATGAGCAAATCCGATACTTCCATCAATTTATCGACTTCTTTCGTAAATCCGAGCAGCCGAATGTTCGTATGTCGAAACAACGGATTGGACGATAGTTTCGCGCGAATTTTGTCGTTGCTGCCAAGGCAAAAAATAAGCTGTATCCGATCGCGCCAGCGGGTCATATATTCAATAAGTTCGATATTGTCCAGCAGTCCCCAGCCTCCGCCCATAATGAGCACGGTTGGCATGTCTTTAAGCAGAAAACGCTCGCGAATTTCATTTTTGTTCTGATGCTCCCAGAAGTTCGGATGAACGGGGATGCCGGTCACCTGGATTTTGCTGCTGGGGACGCCGCGGTCGAGCAGCTTCTTCTTCACTTCCGCAGTCGATACGAAATATTTGGTCACTTCGGGGCTGATCCAGGTACCATGCGCGTCGTAATCGGTAATGACCGTGCATAGAGGCACATTTAACCCAAGCCGACGCAGCCGGGAGATCACGGCGTTCGGAATGGGGTGCGTGCATACGATCGTATCGGGACGTAGCTGCCGGATCATGCTGAGCGCCTGGGTGTAAAAAATACGGTGCAACGCCAGCGTGGTCAAACGGTTCAACGATTTATGGTATTGGGAACGATACATCATGCCGACCAGCTTCGGTTGAGAGCTGACCGTTTTGCGGTATGCGGACAATATCCATGGAGCGATAGTCGGGTGAAAAAAACTTCCTAGCTCAAATACGCGTGTCTGTACGTTGGGGTAAAGCTTTCGCAAACTGATCGATAGCGCATGGGCAGCCTGCGTATGACCGGCGCCGAAGCCTTCGGAGAACAGCAGAACTCTTTTTTTGCGCAATGGATTTCACCTATCCCATACCTTATAGTACCTTTTACAATACCTATTTTATGGGAAAAAAGCAACCGTCCCCATCGCAACGGCCGTTCCGATGACACCGCCCGCGGCGCAATCCGACGGGTAATGCAGGCCGAGATAGATTCGCGACAAACCGACGATAACGGCTACCGGGATCAGAATGAAAGCAAGCCAAGGCATTGCGACGATAAACGGTACGACAACGGAAAAAATCGCCGTCGTGTGCCCGGACGGAAAGGAATGATCGGACAGCGGATTTTTGTGTGTATTCGTTTGCGGCAGTACGAGATACGGCCTGAGGCGCGGATATTTCTTCTTGATAATCGCCACCGGAATATGGCTTATGGCAAGTGCGATCAGGCTTTGCAACCCGACGGTACCCCATGGTGCCGGAGCGAATAAGGCGAACGATAGCGTAATGAATATCGTCAATGTCGCGCCGCCGAGAAAGGTCAAATAATATAAAAGAAAATCGAGAATGGCGTGATTGATGCGGCGGTTTACCCAAAAAAACATACGCTGCTCATGCTCTTGAAGCCAACTGACAACCCGGCTCATCGCGCGTCCTCCTCGTCATGTAGTTTGAGAACATTCTTTACCAATACAAGCCACCGCTGAAACACGAATGGATCTTCCTCGAAATACTTCGATCAGATGCTTTTATTATAAATGATAAATGTCAGGCGAATATCAACCAAAAGTAAATTTTCTTTAGTGTAACCGATATTCGAAAAAAGCAAAAGTGTTACGAAAATGTTACAGAATGATTACAAAGTGAAACCTTTTTTATCGTTCCCTCGTCTAAATTTGTAACAATCCTGAAATAAAAAACGAGAAAATGGATGAAAATAAGACATATGGAGTTTGAGGAAGAGAACTTTGGCTCCGTAACGTTCCATTTCACCCATTAACCTGCCAATAGGCAATATGAAGGCGAATAGCGCTTTTGACAAATCGGTGGGAAGATAGGAAAATCATTTACGGCACTAAGGCCGTAACGAAAGAACGATGAACAACGAACTAAAGCTTGTTGTGGACAAAACAAATAAAGATAGGTGCAAGGGGGCAAAAATCGTATGTTCAATATTATTTTGGTTGCGGCACAAATTTTAATGGCGTTGATCGGCGTGTATCAATTTAGCATTTCGATCTTTGGCATCATCAAGAAAAAAACGCGGAAGCTTCATGCGCCGCAAAAATCGTTTGCCGTGCTCGTAGCCGCTCATAACGAAGAGCAGGTTGTCGGAGCGCTTATCGAAAATTTGAAAAATCTCGACTATCCGAAAGAGCTTTACGATATTTTCGTCATTTGCGATAACTGCAGCGACCGTACGGCCGAAATCGTCCGAAGCTATGGCGTTAACGCCTGCGTGCGGAACAACCCGCACCTTCGCGGCAAAGGCCATGCGATCGAATGGATGCTGAAAGAACTGTGGAGCATGCCTCGCCAATATGACGCCGTTGTTATGTTCGACGCGGACAACTTGACGAATACCGATTTCTTGACGCATATGAACAATGATTTGTGCAACGGCCATAAGGTCATCCAAGCGTATCTCGATACGAAGAACCCTGCGGATTCCTGGATTACGGCAGCTTACGGCATTACGTACTGGTATTGCAACAGACTGTGGCAGCTATCCCGTACGAATTTGAGGATGGCCAACTTCCTGGGCGGCACGGGGATGTGTTTCGAATCGAACCTGCTGAAGGAAATGGGCTGGGGCGCAACGAGCCTTGTCGAAGATTTGGAATTCACGATGCGCTGCGTGAAGAAAGGCATCAACCCTGTCCTGAATTACGACGCCAAAGTATTCGACGAGAAGCCGCTGACGTTCCAAGCCTCGGCTCGCCAGCGCCTACGCTGGATGCAAGGACACTTCAACGTGGCAAGACGCTTCTTCTTCCCGCTGCTGTGGCAGAGCATCAAGGAACGCAACTTCATCAAGTTCGACGCTGCATTGTACTCCGTAACGGTGTATAACGTCTTGCTCGGATTTCTGATGACGGTTATGCTGTGGGTAGACAATATCATTCCCGCGGACAACGTGTTCGTATCCATTTACGAATATTTGCCGTCTTGGGTCATCGGCATTTCGATGTTCTGCGCGATTGTCATGTTCCCGCTTGCGCTCATTCTTGAACGAGTGAAGTCGTGGAAGATGTATGCATACATGCTGCTGCTGCCGTTTTTCTTGTTATCGTGGTGGCCGATTACGTTCTACGCGTTTTTCACGCAGAACAACAAGCAATGGAGCCATACGCAGCATACGCGCGTCCTTCGTCTGGACGAAGTACAGAACAAGCAGCTGTAGTCTGTGAATCTTTCGTTGACATATGTCGTGACAAGTGTTACACTGATCTAGTGTATTAAATATTCTCCGAAGTAGAAGCGCCCGCTTCTCACCTGACCGACGTTCGTTGGCTGGTCTGCGATCAAGCACGATGATGCGAATTTTTGCTCATTTGGTCCATGAAGATGTGGGTGACTTACGCCCGCATCTTTTTTTGTGCGGTCAAAACGGATCCCTAGTAACGATAGGTTAAAGAAATTGGGTAGCTAAAGTTGGAGGTGGCTGTATATCAGTAAGGAACATATGATTAACGACGAAATTCGCGTGAAGGAAGTGCGACTCGTCGGACCGGAAGGCGAACAAATCGGCATTAAGCCGATTCGTGAAGCGTTGCAAATGGCGATTGACTTGAACCTGGACTTGGTGAACGTCGCACCGACGGCAAAACCGCCGGTATGTCGGATTATGGACTACGGCAAGTTCCGTTACGAATCGCAGAAGAAAGAAAAAGAAGCGCGCAAAAATCAAAAAATCGTCGACATCAAGGAAGTTTGGTTCCGCGCCAACATTGAAGAACACGATTATCAGACGAAGCTGCGCAACGTCGTTAAGTTTTTGAAGGACGGCGACAAGGTGAAGTGCTCGGTTCGTTTTCGCGGACGGGAAATTACCCATGCGGCGATCGGCCAGAAAATTCTGGACCGGCTGGCGCAGGAAGTTAGCGAGCTCAGCAACCTGGAGCGTGCTCCGAAGCTTGAAGGACGCAGCATGATCATGATTTTATCACCGAAATGATTAGGAGGATTCCCCATGCCAAAGATGAAAACACACAGCAGTCTTAAAGACCGCTTTAAAGTGACGGGTACCGGCAAAGTGAAAAGATACAAAGCTTACAAAAACCACCTGCTCTCGCACAAATCGGGCCGCCAAAAACGCGTTCTGTCCACGAGCCCGCTGATGGCCAAAGGCGATGCAAGCCGTTTGAAGCAAGGATTGGCTCAACTTTAATAATCACTTAACACTATTTTTGGAGGTAGAACGAAATGGCAAGAGTTAAAGGCGGTATCGTACGCGCTCGTCGTCGTAAAAAAATATTGAAGCTTGCAAAAGGATATTTCGGTTCGAAACATAGATTGTTCAAAACAGCTAACGAACAAGTCATGAAATCGCTGCTTTATGCATATCGTGACCGTCGCCAGAAAAAACGCGACTTCCGCAAGCTGTGGATCGTACGGATCAATGCAGCGGCTCGCATGAACGGATTGTCTTACAGCAAGCTGATGCACGGACTGAAACTGGCAGGCGTGGACATCAACCGCAAAATGCTGGCTGATCTGGCCGTTAACGACCTGACTGCATTCAACTCGCTAGCAGGCGTTGCCAAAGGAAAAATCAACGCGTAAGAAGCGCACGGCGCGCTTTTTTGCGGAAAGCAAGCCGTCACCCGAAGGTGACGGCTTTTTCGTTTGCTTGTTTGTGTGTTAAGATGGGAAAAATAGCGAACAAACCTTTTGAGGAGGACGCGATGAATACCGCATCGATCGCAATTATCGTATTGCTGGGCGTGAGCACTGTCGTTTTGGCCGCTTTTGTCGTGCAGCTTCGGAGCAAACGTCTCCGATTGGAGCATGAAATAACGAGTGTCAACAAATTGCTGGATGCGAGCATGGCCTTGAATTCCTGCATGCGCGAACCGGAAGAGCTGCTTGAAGTTCTGATGGAAAAGGCGGTCGAGGTGATCGGCGCGGAGGCGTCCTCCGTGATCTTGAAGGATGAGACGAAGGACGAGCTGTATTTTAAAGTGGCGACTGGGGAAAAACGAAGCGAAGTGAAGGAAATCCGGCTTCGTATGGGGGAAGGCATCGCCGGATGGGTCGCCATGCACGGCAAGCCTCTCAAGGTGGATGAAGTCGCGAGCGATACGCGTTGGTCAAGCAAAGTATCCGACAAAACGAGCTTTGCGACCCGGAATTTGATTTGCGTTCCGATTAAGACGAAAGCCGGCGTAATCGGGGTCGTGCAATTGATCAATAAGGTCGGCAAGCCGCATTTTAGCGATCAGGACGTTCGCCTGCTGGAATCGATCACGATGCCGGCCGGTATCGCGCTCGAGAACGCCCGTCTATATGAAGAATTGAGTAAATCAACCGATTCGTAATGGGTTACATAATAGACAAATGGATAAGCATTATGAAAGCTACCTGCATAGTATATGATAAATTGCTAGAAAGGTGGCTTTATAATGCAGAATACGATTAGCAAACAGGAGATCGAACAGCTCATTGGCAAGCAGGTTTATGTGATGAAAAAAGACGGCACGATGGTTTCCGGCAGACTTGTACGCAATCGCAACGGTTTTTGTATCGAACGGGCTGATGGATCGAAGGCAGTGACGCAGGCTTTTATACCGCTAGTGCTGTTCGATTTGCTGGCGATCGGGACGCAGCCTTTCGGATTCGGCGGATTTAGCCCGTTTGGGTTCGGCAGCCCGTTTGGGTTCGGCGGATTTTTCTAAACCGGATTAGGGATAAAACGGTTTGTGCATCTCCCAACATTTTAATTCATCATGCTGTTTGACCGGATAATAGCCGCGGCGCAAGTAATACCTGTATGCGGCGGTATTCGAGTTATTGACCAGCAGGCCGGCAAACGTGCAGCCGCTGCGCAAGCCGTGCAGCTCTGCCGTTTGCATAAGCTGGCTACCCCAGCCCCTCTGCCGTTCGTCGGCCTTGACTGCGAGCATATCAATGAAGATCATATGACCAATGATCATCGTGTTGACGAAGCCGACGGGAGGAATCGACTTGCCTCGGGCGTTTAGCGCAACGAACGTCGTCCCGGATGACAGTTTTCGGCGGATTTCCGACTTATGCCGAGGGTCGGTCGGATGCGAAATCCCCGACCAAGGCATCAGCTCCGTTTCAATGAGCGAATAGATCGTGCGATCGTCCCTGCGCGGATGTCTAAGCCGTATCATTCCGAATCCCCTCTCCCGAGTTCGTTGCCGATTTGTTCTAGCATATGTAGGGAAAGTTTGAAATGTCGCGAATGTTTGAAGATCGTGACAACAGACCATACGGGCAGAGCATATGGCACATACAATAAATTCGGGTTCAGCAATCATCCGCGGAGCCGTAGCAGTTGCGGAACCCCGATCATTCGGAGAGGGGGGTTTGACGATGGGTGGAATCGGAGGCGCATTTACAAGCACAGGTGTTATTCTGGTGTTGTTTATTTTGCTCGTCATCGTACTTCGCTCTTGTTTCATTTAATTCGAGCGAATCGGGTCCTAAAGCCGCGGGTCGATATGTCGACCTGCGGCTTTTGCGTGAGCGGCATGAAGGCGCTGCAAATTAATTTAAGAATTCATTTCGTGTAGGTATTGACTAATGTACGGCCAATGCATATAATAAGCTTTAACATTGAATTGCGATATTGTGAATCGGCTATGATGAGGACGAAGTCTTAAGGGCTCTTATGCTCAGAGAGTGTTTGGAATATGCTGAAACCAACACCCTAATCCCTTATGTACGAGCTCACCTCGGAGCTGTTTTTCTGAAAAGCGGTCATGCGGCCGGTTATTAGGAAAAATCGCGAGGCACGCGTTATTGTGCCATAGGTATCGGATGATGCGCGTCATCGTTCGGTTTACCTACTAAGGTTATGTGTCGCGAGACGCATAACAAATTTGGGTGGTACCACGGAAGAGATCAACCCCTTTCGTCCCGCAAACGCTATGCGTTTGGGATGAAAGGGGTTTTTTATTTTATCAATCATTTGACTTTCGAAGAAGGAGGATGACGCTTATGAGCGCACAACATGCAACATTGCGGTCGAAAGAAGAATTAAGGGAAAAATGGGTGCAGCCCGATGTCATTACGGGCTCGGAAATGTTATTGCGTTCCCTGCTGCTGGAGGGAGTGGACTGCGTGTTCGGATATCCCGGAGGTGCGGTGCTCTATATTTACGATGCAATGCACGGGTTTTCGGACTTTAACCACCTGCTGACACGCCACGAGCAAGGAGCCATTCACGCGGCGGACGGATACGCGAGATCGACCGGCAAAGTCGGAGTATGTATCGCCACATCCGGACCGGGGGCGACGAATTTGGTGACAGGCATCGCTACGGCCTACATGGATTCGGTGCCGCTCGTCGTCATCACGGGCAACGTCGCAACTTCGGCGATCGGAACGGATGCGTTCCAGGAAGCGGACATCGTAGGCATTACGATGCCGATTACGAAACACAGCTATTTGGTGCGTGACGTAAACGATTTGCCGCGCATCATCCACGAGGCGTTCCATATCGCTTCGACCGGCCGCAAAGGACCGGTGCTGATCGATATTCCGAAAGACGTCTCCGCGGCCAAAGCGATGTTCAAACCGGTAACTTCCGTTGATATTCGCGGTTACAATCCGACGGTGAATCCGAACAAGCTGCAAGTCGACAAGCTCATTCAAGCAATCGAGGAAGCGGAACGCCCGGTCGTTCTGGCAGGCGGCGGCGTCATCTACTCCGGGGCGCACGACGAGTTGTTCGAATTCATTAACGCGACGCAAATTCCGGTCACGACAACGCTGCTCGGACTTGGCGGCTTCCCAAGCGGAAACGACCTGTGGATGGGCATGCCGGGCATGCACGGCACCTATACGGCGAATATGGCGCTGCAAAACGCGGATTTGCTGATTAATATCGGCGCGCGGTTCGATGACCGGGTGACGATGAAGCTCGACGGCTTTGCGCCGAAAGCAAAAATCGTCCACATCGACATCGATCCGGCGGAAATCGGCAAAAACGTGCCGACCGACATTCCGATCGTCGGCGACATCAAGACGGTGCTGCAAATCGTCAACAAAGACGCCAAGCTGACTAAAAAAGCAAGCGCGTGGAGAGAAGAAATTCAGCGCAATAAAGCAAACTATCCGCTTAAATATACCGATTCCGATACGGAATTGAAGCCGCAATGGGTTATCGAAATGCTGAACGAAACGACCAAAGGCGAAGCGATCGTTACGACCGACGTTGGCCAGCACCAAATGTGGGCGGCTCAATTTTACAAATACGTCCATCCGCGTTCCTTGATTACGTCCGGCGGACTTGGCACGATGGGCTTCGGCTTCCCGTCCGCAATCGGTGCGCAGATGGCGAACCCGGACCGGCTCGTTATCTCGATCAACGGCGACGGCGGCATGCAGATGTGCGCGCAGGAGCTTGCAATATGCGCTATCAACAACATCCCGGTTAAAGTCGTCATCATCAACAACCAGGTGCTCGGCATGGTGCGCCAATGGCAGGAGATCATTTACGACAACCGTTACAGCCATATCGATTTGGCGGGCAGCCCGGATTTTGTGAAGCTGGCCGAAGCTTACGGCGTCAAAGGACTTCGCGCAACGAACAAGGAAGAGGCGCGGCGCGCTTGGCAGGAAGCGCTGGATACGCCGGGACCGGTCGTGATCGACTTTGTCGTCCGCAAAGGGGAAAACGTCTATCCGATGGTTACGCAAGGCAACACGATCGGACAGATGCTGATGGGGGATGATGAACAATGAGACATACGATAGCAGTACTCGTAAATGATCAGCCGGGCGTTCTTCAGCGCGTATCGGGTTTGTTCGGGCGCAGAGGCTTCAACATCGAAAGCATCACGGTCGGCCAATCCGAAGAGCCGGGATTGTCGCGCATGGTCATCGTGACGACCGGCGACGAACGGACGCTGGAGCAAGTGCAGAAACAGCTTTACAAAATTATCGACGTCATTAAGGTCATCGACCTGAGCGCTCACCCGATGGTTGCCCGCGAGCTCGCTCTCATTAAAGTGAATGCGGAGCCGAGCACGCGTCCGGAAATTATGGGCGTCGTCGAAACGTTCCGCGCGGCGGTTGTCGATATCGGCACGGCGTCGCTTACGGTTCAAGTCGTCGGCGACTCGGAGAAAATCGATGCGATGATCGAGCTGATGAAGCCATACGGCATTCGTGAGCAATCGCGCACCGGCGTTACGGCGATGATCCGCGGCAACGCGAAGTAAGCGAAAATCGTCATCGGTTTCGCATCGGTATAACATGCCGGCATAGATCGGCACACGCAATGTATTCATTTTGGAAGCACCCGCGTTGGGCGGGTGTTTGAGGACATCGACGGGCGCAAGACGGCTAGTGACAACTCGCTTGTACAACAAGGAGTAGCGGCGAGGGCACTGAGGTCCGGTAACGGTTCAAAGCGCGATGGTTCAAACACCCGCTCAAAGGGTTTAAATTAAAGGAGGACTTATTCCCATGGCAGTTACTATGTATTATGAAAAAGACGCTGACTTCAACGTACTTAAAGGCAAAACGATCGCCGTTATCGGTTACGGCAGCCAAGGCCACGCGCAAGCGCAAAACCTGCGTGACAGCGGACTGAATGTCGTTATCGGTCTTCGCGAAGGCAAATCGGCCGACAAAGCAAGAAACGACGGATTCGAAGTGCTTTCCGTAGGCGAAGCGACAAAACGCGCCGACGTTGTACAAATCCTGATGCCGGACGAAACGCAAGCGAAAGTTTACAAAGAAGAAATCGAGCCGAACCTGAAAAAAGGCGCAGCTCTGATGTTCTCCCACGGCTTCAACGTTCATTTCGGACAAATCGTTCCTTCGAAAGATACGGACGTATTGCTCGTAGCGCCAAAATCCCCGGGACATCTCGTACGCCGTACGTATGTCGAAGGCTTCGGCGTTCCTGGACTGATCGCGGTTGAGCAAAACGCAACGGGCAACGCTTTTGCGATTGGACTAGCCTATGCTAAAGGCATCGGCTGCACGCGTGCAGGCGTTATCGAAACATCGTTCAAAGAAGAAACGGAAACCGACCTGTTCGGCGAGCAAGCCGTACTTTGCGGCGGCGTAAGCGCCCTGATCAAAGCAGGCTTCGAAACGTTGACTGAAGCAGGCTACGCTCCGGAGATGGCTTACTTCGAGTGCTTGCACGAGCTGAAGCTGATCGTCGACCTGATCTATGAAGGCGGTCTGGCTACGATGCGCGACTCCATCAGCAACACGGCTGAATACGGCGACTACGTTACCGGCCCTCGCATCGTAACGGAAGAAACGAAAAAAGAAATGAAGCGCGTCCTGTCCGACATCCAACAAGGCAAATTCGCCCGCGACTTCATCCTTGAAAACCAATCGAACCGCGCATTCCTGACGGCTACCCGCCGCAACGAATCCGAGCATCCGATCGAAGTGGTCGGCGCTCAGCTGCGTGAAATGATGCACTGGATTAAAAAGTAATTGTTATTCATATTATGTAGAGAGCGCTGCGACCATCGGGCGCTTTCTGTACGTTAATCATGCTAAGCGCTTGTGACTATCGCAGGGGGTGAACGGTATGCGCAAAATATACATTTTTGATACGACGCTTCGCGACGGCGAGCAATCGCCGGGCGTCAATTTGAACACGAAGGAAAAAGTAGAGATTGCCCTGCAGCTGGAGAAGCTTGGCGTCGACCGGATGGAAGCCGGATTTCCGGCAGCTTCCCCAGGCGATTTGGCGGCAGTTAATGCGGTAGCCCGTGCCGTGAGAAACGCAACGGTCGTTGGCTTGTCCCGTTCTCGCGAACAGGATATCGAAGCGGCCCGCGAGGCGCTCAAGGACGCTCAGGACCCGTGCCTCCACCTGTTCCTGGCGACTTCGCCGATCCATCGCAAGCATAAGCTGCGGATGGAGAAGCACCAGGTGCTGGAAACGGCCGAAGCGGCGATCAAATACGCGAAGAAGTATTTTAGCAAAATCGAGTTTTCGCCGGAGGATGCAGGCCGCACCGAGCTGGACTTCCTGTGCGAAGTGACGGAGATGGCCATTCGCGCGGGCGCGACGGTCGTCAACATTCCGGATACGGTCGGTTACATGACGCCGGGCGAATTCGGCAACATCTTCAAGACGCTGAAGGAAAACGTCAAGGGCATCGAGAAAATCCAGCTGAGCGCGCATTGCCATGACGATCTCGGCATGGCGACGGCGAACGCGCTGGCGGCGATCCTGAACGGTGCCGATCAAATCGAAGGCACGATCAACGGCATCGGCGAACGGGCGGGCAATACGTCGCTGGAGGAAGTGGCGCTGGCGCTGGAGACGCGCCAAGAGTTTTTCCAAGCGAAGACAGGGCTCGTGCTAAGCGAAATTTACCGTACGAGCCGACTTGTCAGCAAGCTGACCGGCATGGTCGTACCGGGCAACAAAGCGATCGTAGGCGCCAACGCCTTCGCGCATGAGTCCGGCATTCACCAGGACGGCATGCTGAAGGAAAAAACGACGTACGAGATCATCTCGCCGGAGACGATCGGCCTCAAGGAAAGCAAGCTCGTCCTGGGCAAACATTCCGGGCGCCACGCGTTCCGCGAGAAGCTGGTTGATCTGGGCTACGACTTGAACGACGAGCAAGTGAACGCGGCGTTCGCCAAGTTCAAGGACCTCGCCGACAAGAAGAAGGACGTCAGCGATGAAGATATCCGGGCGATGATCGAAGAGAAGCTCGTCGATACGCCGGAAGTGTTCTCGCTGGACTTCATCCAGGTGACCTACAGCAACCAACAGGTGCCGACCGCAACGGTGCGCATTCATACGATTGACGGCGGCGTGCTGGAGGAAGCGGCGATCGGCAATGGTTCGGTCGACGCCATTTATAAGGCGATCGACAAGGCGACGAAGGAAGAAGTCGAGCTGGACGATTACTCCATCAAGTCGGTTACGCACGGCAAAGACGCGCTTGGCGAGGTCCACGTCGTGCTGAAGCAGGGCGATTACTCCGCGCAAGGCCGCGGCGTCAGCACCGACATTTTGGAAGCGAGCGCCCGCGCCTACATCGACGCGATCAACCGTTTGATCGACAAACGCAACGCACCTGCAAGCAAGCGCGACAAAATGAGCTTGATCTAAGGTGCAGCTTCGCAAATAGGAACAGCCCCTGCATGCCATGTGAATGGCGCGCGGGGGCTGTTTGTTAGTAAATGGTGCAATTGGGTTGTTAGTTTCGCGATACGATGTTCCAACTCTATTGAGATGAATGTTGAGAATGTTGCTTCTTCGAAAGCGCCACTGCAGGCGAGGTCTCGCAGTCCGCAGCAGGCGAGGTGTCGCAGTCCGCAGCGGGCGAGGTTACGCAGTCCGCTGCAGGCGAGGTTACGGAGTCCGCAGCAGGCGAGGTTCGCAGTCCGCAGCAGGCGAGGTTTGCAGTCCTCTGCAGGCGAGGTGTCGCATTCCACTACAGGCGAGGTCCACGCAGTCCGCAGCATGCGAGGTGGCGCAGTCCACTGCAGGCGAGGTCACGCAGTCCGCCGCAGGCGAGGTCACGCAGTCCGCAGCAGGCGAGGTCCCGCAGTCCGCCGCAGGCGAGGTCTCGCAGTCCACTGCAGGCGAGGTCACGCAGTCCGCCGCAGGCGAGGTCACGCAGTCCGCAGCAGGCGAGGTCCCGCAGTCCGCCGCAGGCGAGGTCTCGCAGTCCACTGCAGGCGAGGTCTCGCATTCCACTGCAGGCGAGGTCACGCAGTCCGCCGCAGGCGAGGTCATGCAGTCCGCCGCAGGCGAGTTCTCGCAGTCCGCAGCATGCGAGGTCACGCAGTCCACTACATGCGAGGTCACGCAGTCCGCAGCGGGCGAGGTTACGCAGTCCGCAGCAGGCGAGGTGTCGCATTCCACTGCAGGCACGACTTCGTAAACCGCTCTGGTTTGCGTAGCGACAAGGCAATCGAACTCGCCCGAAAGCGCCTAGGGCAGGAAGGGCAAATGCCTCTAATGTAGCAACAACTGGAAAACATGCAGTTATTTTTGTCACATTCGGCAGTTTTGATATAATTAACGGGAAAACATGCATTTATTTTCACCGAGTACCGGGATTTTTGCGAAATCGTATAAATTTACCTACATGTTTTCCAGTTATTATTCTCCAAACCTTCATCCGTCTCGGATTATATGCATATTTTCCAGTTATTTTTCCGATGGAATCGTCGTCACAATGCGGTTGCTTTCCCGGTCCAGCCACATTCTCCAATGTCAACCTTCAATCCGCTCCAAACGGCCAAGCCGTTCGAGATCGCCCGCGGTAACGCCGGCCAGACGGTTCAGGAACTCGGCCTGGAAGCTGTCGGCCTTTCAACCAACAGCAGATCCAATGTCAGCCTTCAATCCGCTCCAAGCGTCCAAACCGTTCGAGATCGCCCGCGGAAACATTGGCCAGACGGTTCAGGAACTCGACCTGGAAGCTGCCCGGCCCTTGCTCCGCGGTGGAAGCCGCAGCAAGCTCGGCAGCCACGCCGTACGTCACTAGCGCGGCGACGGCCGCTTTGACCAGGTCGGTCTCCACGGCGGCAAATGCGCCGATCACCGACGACAGCAAGCAGCCGGTACCGGTAACCTTCGTCAGAATCGGATGCCCATTGCGCACGACGTACGTCATGCGGCCATCGGAGACGATGTCCTCCTTGCCGGTGATCGCCGCGACCGTTTGCAGCCGCTCGGCTGCATAACGCGCGAGCTCGGCAGGATCGCCGCTTCCTGCGCCCGCGTCGACGCCTTTAATATTCGATTCGCGTCCGACGACATTCGCGACTTCGGCCACATTTCCCCGCAGGATGCCTATTCGCAGGCTGCTCATGAGCGTTTGGGCCGTCTCCGTCCGGTAAGCGGTCGCGCCCGCTCCGACAGGATCCAGCACGATCGGTACGCCATGCGCGTTTGCGGAGCCGCCCGCGAGCTTCATCGAATGGACGACGGTTTCGTCCAACGTTCCGATATTCAGCACGAGAGCGCCTGCGATTTTGGCCATGTCGGCCACTTCTTCCTTGGCATATGCCATCACGGGGGAAGCGCCCAAAGCGAGCAAACCGTTCGCGGTAAAATTGGTGACTACCACATTGGTGATATTATGAACCAGAGGATTACTTTCACGAACCTTCTTCAGTAAGTCGATGACGTCTTGAATGTTCATTCCTTATTACTCCTCTCCGATTTCGGGTCGTAAACTAAAAAACGCCTTGTCCGCATAAGCGGGCAAGGCGCAATAAACACAGTATCGCTGCATGCTTCCTACGATGGCATTACCCAACAGGTTAAGACGGTCAATGGCGGATTAGCCATACTCTCAGCCTGCTGCCGCAAGCTCCCGTGATTATGAAATTGGATGGAGCGGACGACGGGAATCGAACCCGCGACCCTCGCCTTGGCAAGGCGATGCTCTACCGCTGAGCCACGTCCGCACTAGAAAACAGTTTAGTACACCTTGCGGCAAATTGCAAGATGATGTTTGCGTCGATTTTGTGTCAATCATGGCAGCAAGATGGCTTCGTGCTCGGAAAAAAGGATCGGGATGACTTGAGCCGCTATCAATCTCTTTTCCGCTGAATGGTTTGCGAATCATTCGCAGGCTCGGACGATTTCGGTATGATTGCCTGAAATGAGGTTCGGCCGTTGCCTTGAACAAGCTTCAGCTCTCCGCCGTGGCGTTCGATCGCCTTCTTCGCGATAGCGAGTCCAAGCCCGGTTCCGCCGCCGCTTTGCCGCGACTCGTCACCGCGCACGAACGGGTCGAACAATGTGTCGCGCAGCGATTCGGGGATGCCGGGGCCGTTATCGGTGACATGCAGCTGCACCGATTGCTCCGTCTCGATCAGTTCGATGACAACCTCCGTACCCGTCCCGCTATGCTTTAATGCATTGGACAGCAGGTTGGACACCGCGCGGTACATCGAACTCACGTGAAAGCGAAGCATGATTTTGCCACTGGGAATTTCGACGATCAGCTCCTGGCCTTTGCTTTCGAACGGTTCTACGTAATCGATTGCGATGTGGCGGATGAATTCGGCGAAGTCGACTTGCTCGGCGGCGAACGGATACTCCTCGTTATCGAGCATCGCAAGCTGGAACATATCGTCGACGAGGGCCGTGACGACAACGGACTTGTCGTAGATCATTTTCAAATACCGTTCCTGCTTGTCCGGGCTGTCGACGAAGCCGAGATGAAGCGCTTTGGCATAGCCTTGAATTGTAGTAACCGGCGTTTTCAAGTCATGTGACAGGTCGAGCAGCATTTGCCGTTTGCTTTGCATCAGCTTCTTGTTCTCCAGCTCCGACTGTTCGAGGTGTGCCGACATGTCATTGAAATAGTCCTGGATGAGATTGAATTCGTAGTTGGAAACAAACGACATTCGCTCTCCGTAATGGCCGTTCCGCATCCGCTTAATCGTTATCGTAATTTTCTCCAGCGGCCCGGTAATCCTCCTGGCCGTCCAACGGCCGTACGCATATACCGCAATGCCGAACAACAGCAGCAGCACCAGGTTCAGCTGAATATCGAAGTTGTTATGCTGTTTGGGCATCGCGAGCAGCAAGGAATAGATTTTGCCGTCCACCGTCTGGAATGGAACAAGAGAGTACACGTTGGCCAACTCCGGCCTGTCGTACAATCGTTCCAGCAGCTGCTCCGCTGTGTACTTCTCCGTCCGGTCTGCCGGGCTTCCGTCCCGGTAGACGACCCGCCGCTGCTCATCCAATATGTCCAGATGGCCGCCTAACGACGTAATCCGATCGGTTGGGATATGCTCGTAATCCGGGCGAACGATAGCGGCCGCGCTCACCTGGACCGTTGCCCCCGTTTCGAGCCAGTTCCCCATAAACAAGGCGACGGCAATGTTGATCGCACCGAGGGTGAGCGCGAATAAAACAAAGGTTTTGACGAGCGAGATGGAGAGCTTAGTTGGTTTTTTCAACGAAATCGTCCTTCGCAGCGAATTTGTAGCCTAAACCCCGTACGGTTTTGATGAATGCGGGCGGCCGGTCCGGGTCCTCGATTTTGTCTCTGAGCCGGGAGATGAGCACCATTATGCTGTTGTCGTCTTCCCAATACGGCTCCGCCCAGGCTTGCTCGAACAGCTGCTGCTTCGTAAATATACGTCCCGGCGACAGCATGAACGTTTTCAGCAGCTTATATTCCAAAGAGGTCAAGGCAATTTCAGTTCCGCAACGGTAAACGACGCATGCGCCGTGATCCAGCGTAAGCGGGCCGATTGTCGTTTGCGGAGGCGATTCGGGCTCTTCCGGCTTCGTTTCGGGCTCGTTGAACTCGAATGCCCTGCGAAGCTGCGCCTGGATACGTGCGACAACTTCAAGAGGGTTAAACGGCTTGGCGATAAAATCATCGGCGCCAAGTCCAAGCCCTAATATTTTATCGCTATCCTGATTTTTGGCCGACAAAATAATAACGGGCAGCTTGTACTCGGCGCGCAATCTCTTGATCAATTGGTATCCGTCCAGCTTCGGCATCATAATGTCAACGACGGCCAGATCAATCCGGCGCCGGCGAATGCATTCCCATGCCTGCTCGCCGTCGTACGCTTCGATGACCTCATAATTTTCCCTCTCGAGGAAAAGCTTCAGCAGTTCGACGATTTCCCGTTCGTCGTCGGCAATAAGAATCGTTTTCCTCATGACCGGGCACTCCTTTTCTTCGGATGTCCTAGTGACATCGACAGTCTGCATACGTTGTTCTCTCTTCATCCGGCAAATCCTCTTTTGTAAGGTAAATGTAAGACAGGGCTCAGGCTGAAGAAAGATTGATCCCTTATGATGAAGGGGTGAACGATATGACTGGCCAATGGGAGGTTTCGGATGTGATGAAAGCATTACGAATATGGAAAAAAGCGCGTACTGTCACGGTCGCCGCGGGCATAGGTCTGGCGCTCACGGTCAATGCGGCGGCAGCCGGTGCGGGAGAGCAGGTATCTGGGGCCGGTTTGGAGGCGAAACAAGGCGTAGCAGAGCAGCCGACAGGAGCAAGTATGGGCACGGTTTCGAAGCAAGGCGCAGCAGGGCAGCCGACGGGAGCAAGTACGGGCACGGTTTCGAAGCAAGGCGTAGCAGGGCAGCCGGCTGGAACGAGTACTGCGGCGATGCAGGCCACGGCAGCGAAGTCTGTTGATCTTAGCGGCCTTGAGGCGCTTTCCGATCAATTCATGAAAGGCCGAACGGGAGCGGAAGAACCTCCGGGTACGGCAATTGTCGTCGTGCAAGACGGACGCATCGTCTTTCAGAAAGGCTACGGCTTCGCCGATGTGGGCAAAAAAACTTTGGTGGACCCGGCGAAGACGGTTTTTCGCGTAGGCTCGGTCACCAAGGCGGTTACGGCGGCGGCAATCATGAAGCTGGCCGAACAGGGGAAAATCGATTTGAAAGAAGACGTCCAGAAGTACATGGGCGGGATCAAGCTGGACAACCCGTTCAAAACGCCGGTTACGATTCACGATCTGCTGACGCATACGAGCGGATTTCAAGTAACGGTAGAATCGCCGGAATTTTATACACCTGATCTTAAAAACAACGTAAGTTTGAAGGACTTCGTGGAACAGTACATGCCGCCCGTCGTTCGCGAGCCGGGAACGTCGTACATGTACGACAATTTTGCGTTTGAATTGCTCGGTTATGTTGTCGAGAACGTTTCCGGCAAATCGTTTACAGAGTACGCCGATGAAAATATATTCCGCCCGCTGGGGATGAAGCATACGGAAATCGCGATCACGGAGAAATCGCTGCCGCAGCTAGCGACCGGCTACGACGCGGACAACAATGCAATGCCGCCTTACGCGACGACGCCAACGGAAATGGCCGACGGCGGCATGCTGATGACGGCGGAGGATGCGGCGCATTTCATGATCGCCCAATTAAACGGCGGCATGTACGGCGATACGCGCGTTTGGAGCGAATCGTCCATCCGGAAGATGCAGCAGTTCCAGACGGGGATTCACCGGGCTTATCCCGATGCGACCTATGGCTTCGAAAACTTGTTCGATGCGAGCAAAACGGGCGGCCTGCACGTGATCGGCAAAGGCGGGGACGTGCCCGGATACAGCTCGTATATGCTGCTCATACCGGAGAAGAAGATCGGCATCTTCCTTATCCATAACAAGATGGGGGCTTCGACGAAGCTGGCTTGGGACTGGTACTCCATGTTCATCGACCGGTATTTCCCGACGAGCGAGCAAAAACCTGCGGCGCTCTCAATGCCGGCCGAGCAGTTGAAGCGATTTGAAGGGACGTATTCCGACCTGCGGATGAGCATGCTGTTATTCCATGTTTCGGCGACAGGCCCAGGAGAGCTGACCGTCGAGGTTTACGGCCAAATGAAGAAGCTGAAGCAAATCGACCCGCTGTTATTCGTGGATGAAACCGGGCGCATGCTCGCTTTTAAGGAAGAACAGGACGGCACAATTTCGTACTTGAAGTACCTCAACCCGGTCAGTTACGCCGGGAAAGTTTCGACGAAGTTCGTCGACGTTGACGTGAAAAACGAATATGCGCCGTATATCGGAACATTAAAAGCAATGGGCATTTTGCGCGGAGCGGAGGACGGCCGGTTTCATCCGCGGCAACCGGTGACAAGGGCCGAGATGACGGCGCTTATGGTTCGGATCATGGGAGTGACCGGGGTGACCTTGTCGAAGCAGCCTGCAAGGTACAAGGACACATTAGGTATGTGGGCGGAAAGGGAAATCGAAACGGCCGCGGAAGCGGGGTTCGTTCAAGGGATAACGGACACAACCTTCGCGCCGAATAAGGCGATAACGCGGCAGGATGCGGCGATGCTTCTCGTTCACGCATTCCAACGCACGTCGACCCCGGAGCAACTGGCGGCGCTGCCGCTGGACAAAATCAAGCTGGCTCAGCCGGGAAACGCGGAGGCCGATGAGGCGATGAAGATCATCGTTGCCGTCGGGCTGGCGGGACCCGACTTAACGTTGAAGGACAAGGAAACGGTCGATTTCCGGCCGAATGATCCGTTCACCCGTCAGGAAGCCGCATACTGGTTCGCCCAGTTTATTTACAAGTTCATTATGGGGATCGGGTAAGGAAAGAGAGCTGGTGTTCATTCGTGGAGGCAAACATATGAATACGGAGGGCGGGGGCCGGGGCTCCCGCCCTTCCTCGCATTACAATCCGGCCGTGCGAGCCCTTTTTGGGTCGCAGCCTGCTGCTTTCAGCGGCACATTGCAGAGCTACGGTTCCTTGCGTTCGTTGCCCCACAGCGTTGGGGACGCTCCCATCGATTGCCGCCATGCATGGCGCCAGCGGTGAATATCGTTCACATGGATTTCCGGCATATTGGCGCGCGTCTCCTTAGCCGGAATCGCCGGGAAAGGCTTATGCGGCTCCGCCTGGTACCAATAAGCGACCGTGCATAAATCCAGTGTCAAGCTGTTGTCATGGCCGTGCTCAATGCTGGCGCGGAGGCTTTTGGAGAAGCGGATCGGGTCCTCGAGAAGAAACCGGTAGCAATGCGTCCGGCCCGTCCAGCCAAACTTGTCCGGCACCCGCGCATAGCCGAAATAAGGATGCGCATACAGCTCATTCGGACTCCATGAGCTGTTGAAGAAATCTTCCGTACCGGTGCCGTGCAGCGACCCCGGCCATGCTTCGCCGTCGATCATCCACATGTCGTCGCCTTCGCCGTACCACATCGGGCCGGGATTGTCGACATAATAGTTGATGCCGACGAACTGCCCGGTGCCTTCAATGTCCGCGAATACGTAGTTGTGCGCATCGGTCGGATTGCTGCCTTGCGGGGCGATCACTCCCCATTCGGTTTCGCCTTCCCGCGGGTGGACGCCGGTAATCTCCCGGTTCCACCAGGCATGGAAGCGCCCCATCGTATCCGGAATGGAAGGGTGAACTTCGTAGTCGACGTAATAATAGAAGCTGCCAATATCGTGGTCGGATTCATTCTCCACCGTGATCCGCGCTCCGTTGCCGAACGGCATCGGGAAGTAGCTGTTAAGCGCTTTGCCCTTGAGCGGAGCGGCTGCCAAAGGCAATGAACTGAAATTGTACTCCTCGCCCCAACCTTGACCGAAGAAGTCGCCGATCGGCGATTCGACGCTAGGCTCCGTCTCCCCGTCCCAATACATTCGCAGGATGGCGTTGCGGCGGATAAACGGATCGGCGGTTGCGATCGTGATCCAGATATGCTTGATGATGCCGGCTCCGGAAATGGCGGCGATTTCTTTCGTCTCCCCGGCGGCGATCGGGATATAGTCGGCATTCCCTCCCGACCGGTCATAGCTGGATATGCGCTTCGAGCGGACATCCTTCTGCAAATGAACGATGTTATGCAGCGGTCCTTGCACGGCAATACACTCCTTTGGCTAACAAGGTCAATTTCACCCCCATTATAATCTAGACTGCGCCGATTGAATTTAGCACAAGTTGTATCGCTTTTTAACAATTATTGCTATGATGAAATGGAAATGCAGGAGAGCAGGCAGATCGATCCCAGGAACGGACGGTGGCCGTTTTGACCGGTTTTCATTCGATATCGCCCTATATTCGCGTTGCGATGGATAGTTATATCGATTGCCCGTGGAGCGTCCCCGAACGGGTGCTGTGGGACTATGAAATTTTGTATTTGAAGCAGGGGGAGCTGCATGTCACGTTAGAAGACAGATCATATACAGCCGCGCCGGGCGACGTGTTCATTTTCAAGCCAAAGCAGAGTCACTCTATCGTGCGGATCGGCGACTCGCCGGTTAGACAGCCGCATATTCAAAAATGGAAAAAGCAAAACAAGCGATCCAGTTTACGAATGAGCCGCTCAGCCGGATTGCCGAACGGTTCGGGTATCCGAGCATCCATTCGTTTAGCCGCGCCTTCAAAAATAACGAAGGTGTGCCGCCGTCGTTTTATCGAAGCAGAAAAGGGTAATCCGATATTTTCGTTATTGAAACTCTCTATAGAATAAACCTATTAAGATCATAGGTTTTATATCTTTGTCATAATAGCTGGAATGTGTTACAACTGAATTAGATTACAAAGGCAACGTACGTTGTACGATATGGAGGAATGAATACGATGGCAGACGTGAAAAAAATCGCGATTATCGCGGGCGACGGCATCGGGCCGGAAGTCGTAGCGGAAGCGGAAAAAGTATTAAAACGCACGGAGGAGCTGTTCGGATATCAATTCGAGACTTCCCACAGCTTATTCGGAGGCATTGCGATCGACGAGAAAGGCACGCCGCTGCCCCAAGACACGCTCGACAAATGTAAAGCTGCCGATGCGGTATTGCTGGGAGCCGTTGGCGGCCCGAAATGGGACAACAACCCGAAGGAGCTTCGTCCGGAAACCGGCTTGCTCGGCATCCGCAAAGCACTTGGCTTGTTCTCGAACATTCGCCCGGCAACGGTATTCGATTGCTTGAAGGACGCTTCGACGCTGAAGCCTGAAGTGCTGGACGGCACCGACCTGATCGTCGTGCGTGAGCTGACGGGCGGCATTTATTTCGGCGAGAAGTTCCGCCGCGAGGGCGCGAACGGTCAAGAAGCGGTCGATACTTGCGTATATAACGTTAACGAAGTTGAGCGTATTGCTCGCCAAGGCTTCGAAATCGCGCAAAAACGCCGTAAGAAGCTCGCTTCGGTCGACAAAGCGAACGTACTCGAAACTTCGCGTCTGTGGCGTGAGGTCGTAAACCGGATCGCTCCGGAATATCCGGACGTTGAGCTGGAGCACGTGCTTGTAGACAACTGCGCGATGCAATTGCTGCGCCGTCCTTCGAGCTTCGACGTAATCGTTACCGAGAACATGTTCGGCGACATTTTGAGCGACGAGGCCGCTATGCTGACGGGTTCGATCGGCATGCTGTCGTCCGCATCGCTTGGCGAAGGCAGCTTCGGTCTGTACGAGCCGGTGCACGGCTCCGCGCCTGACATCGCCGGACAAGGCATCGCGAACCCGATCGCGACGATTCTTTCCGTAGCGCTTATGTTCCGTCTGACGTTCGGCTACGAAAATGCTGCAGCTTCGATCGAAAATGCAGTGAAATCCGTGCTTGACGCCGGACACCGTACGGGCGATATCGCCGTCGACAAGAGCAAGGCGATCGGCACGACAGCGATGGGCGATCTGATTGTCGCTGCGATGCAAGCTTAATTGAATTAGGATGGGGATACCCCTGGAGCGGCTTCGGCTGCACCGGGGGTTATTTGCAAAATCTTAATTAGAATTATTATAAATAAATAATAATTTTATATTGACTTTAATTCTCATTGATGGTACGATGATATCCGTGGATGCAATAGGCAATCCAAGCTCCCGAGAAGCGGCAACTGCAGGGCTCGAGCTTAGGCGAAACGCCGTGCGGGATCATGCATCCCGGGCAGCTTTAACTTTATTTTTACCCATTCTAAGGAGGTAATTGAACAATGGCAGAACGTTTGGTAGGTAAACAAGCACCTGATTTTACGATGGAAACCGCACATGGCAACGGCAAAGACTTCGGTAAAGTTTCGTTGTCCGATTACAAAGGAAAATGGCTCGTATTATTTTTCTACCCACTGGACTTCACTTTCGTATGCCCAACGGAAATTACGGCATTAAGCGACGCCGCTTCCGAATTCGACAAATTGAACACGGAAATTCTCGGCGTTAGCGTTGACAGCATTCATTGCCACCGCGCATGGATCAACACGCCTAAAGCAGACAACGGCCTTGGCCAGCTGAACTTCCCGCTTGCCGCCGACATCACGAAACAAGTCGCAAGCGACTACGGCGTACTGATCGAAGAAGAAGGCGTTGCACTTCGCGGGCTGTTCATCATCGATCCGCACGGCGAGCTGAAATACCAAGTCGTTAACCACAACGACGTAGGCCGCAGCGTTGAAGAAACGCTTCGCGTGCTGCAAGCTCTGCAATCCGGCGGACTGTGCCCAATGAACTGGAAGCCAGGCGACAAACACCTGACTGCGAAATAAGATCAGGTTCACGGATACACATAAACATAAACATGAACACGAACCCTTTCGGCCAAGGCCGGGAGGGTTTTTGTCGTGTTGGGAAGCGGGACAGGCTCACAAAATTGTATGAACTGCAGCAATTTCGAATAGGTGAGTCCATAATGTTGTTATTGTTGCATCGAGTACAACAATGTAGGCTGAAGCGGATCATTCCGGCGAAAAATGCTGTACGCAGTACATTATTTTCCAGGATACAGCCCGAAGCAATTTTGCTCTCCATCAACTTGGCCTTCTTGTGCCCCATGCTACCGCCAGCCGCTCAAAGTCGAGTCGAATTTCCGCTTCGAATAACCCGCCGGAAACGGCTCATGAATGGTTTGCAGCGGCGCATTGTGCTTTTTGACCCATCTTCTTTTATTGAACGGCAAATTGGCGTAATCGTCATAACGAAAACGGATAACTCCTCCTTTTTACGGTGTGAAAATAGAAATATTTCTTCATTACCCCGTTGGATTATCATATAATGAAGCAAGAGGGACAGGGGAGAAGAGAAGCTATGCCAGTTTGCTTGGTCAAAGGAGCATAGCGATGAAGAAAACTTGGATTTCCTTGATGGCGTTAATGCTTGTCGTTTGGATTGTAATTCCCGTTCATCGGGCTGATGCGGCAGGGGCTTCCGTATACTCGAAGGGGAGCTTCATCCAACCTACGGTGGTCAAAAACTGGACTGTGCAGGATTGGAGCGAGGAGCTTGGCTATTTGAAGGAAGTAGGCAACGAGTTAATTATTTTGCAATGGACGGCGGACTCGCGCTACATGACTTCGATTTACCCGACAGCCATCCCCGGATTTACAAAGGATGCTTCCTACGCGGGCGACCCGATCGAAAATTTGCTGACGGCGGCCGATTCGGTCGGCATGAAGGTATGGCTCGGCACGAACAACAACGACGATTGGTATGTCTATCATGCGACGAATAAACTATGGCTGGATACGTTGTTCGGCTACAGCGAGCAATTTGTCGCCGAACTGCAGGCCAAGTACGGGGCTCATGCTTCGCTTACCGGGTATTATTTTACGAACGAGATGGAGAATTGCAGCTATCAGGATCCGGCTTCCATTCAAAATCTTAAGGAAGCGTACGCCTCCCTGGCGGATCTGGTTCACTCGTATCCCGGCACAACGTTGTCGCTTGCTCCGGCCATATGGCCGGAAAGCTGGTGCGGACAAACGTACGAAATGAACAGCAGCGCGTGGGAAACAACTTGGGACGGCATATTAAGCGGAGCCGATATCGATTATTTGATTCCGCAGGACGGCCTCGGCGGCGGATTTCATACGAACGAGCAGATTGTGACCTGGTATCAATTCATGAAATCGGTCGTTGACCGCCATCCGGCTACCGAGCTGTGGGCCGATATCGAGACGTTCCATGTCGTCAGCCCGAATCCGTGGATTGCCGAGCCGATGGCGATCAAGGATGTCGTACAGCATATGAACCAGGTTAGTCCATATGTTGAAAAAATCATTACGTTCTCATACGATCATTATCAAAGCCCGAAGATCATACCGAACCCGCAATACCATCAAGCCTATAAAGCTTATTACGAAACGGGAGCCGTCGACAGCACCGGACCCGCCGTACCGTCCGGGCTTGAATCGACCCGGCAAGGCACGGATCAAATTGTGCTTAAGTGGAACAACTCGCCGGATGCCGTTTACTATATCGTCTATCGCGATGGCGTGAAGCTGGGCAGGACGAATTCGGCTGCTTACCAGGACAGCAGCGGACTAGCGGCCCATACGACCTATACATATCAAGTCGAAGCGTATGGCGCTACCGGTTATCCGTCCGCGTTATCGCAGCCGCTGCAGGTGACAACGCTTGCTTCGGCCGTGGTGTTGTCCGCAAACAAGCCGTACACCAGCTCGGTGCCGGCCAATATGTATTATGCGGACACGAACGGCACGGAATTGACGGACGGGGTATGGGGCGGCAGCGATTTCCTGAATGCCGCTTGGCAAGGCAGATCGAACGAACAGGATCCACTCGTATTTTCGTTTACGGTTGACCTCGGCTCGAAGCAGCGGATCGATGCTGTCACGATGAACTTTTTCCAGGATCTCCAATCGGCAATTAAGCTTCCGCAATCGGTCGAATATTTCGTTTCGGACGATAACGCGAATTACACTTCCATCGGGATGAAAAGCCTGACGCCGGGCCAGCTCACGCCGGACCGATCGCCGACGCAATACGGCATTGTAACCGATCCCAATACGGAGGGGCGTTATGTCAAAGCGGTCGTTACGAGCCAGCCGTACGGCTGGACGTTTATCGATGAGATGCGCGTTGAGCAATACCCGACGAACGTTGCGTTCCATCAACCGTACACGTCGTCCAAGCAAGCGCATCCGCATGTGCCGGACACCGGCGGCAAAGAATTGACGGACGGCGTGTTCGGCAGCACATCCTATATGGATGAAGCATGGCAGGGGAGGACAGGAAACGCCTCGTTCTCCTACACGATCGACCTGGGCGCTTCGCAAAGCTTAACCGTGTTCGAAGCGACGTTCTTGCGTGACGACGAGCAAGGAATCCGACTGCCTTCATCGGTCGAATATGCCATATCGGACGATAGCCTGACGTTTCAAGCCGCGGGAACGGTGACGATGCCGGCATCGTCCGATTTGAGCTCGAATGTATACCGGCTGACTCCGGCCCAATCGGTAAGCGGGCGGTATGTCAGGGTGACGGTGAATCCGTCAAAATCAAGGACGTTTATCGACGAAATTCAGATCATTCGATAGATTGAATCATCGTGCAACCACAATAAACCCCTTGCCGGGAGACCGGCAAGGGGAATGGCGATGGCATTTACGAGGCAGTTATTCGCGGGCGGGGGGAGCGGGAGGCGTGCCTTTCCCGAGCTCGTTCATCTTGTTCAAGTACTTGTTGACGGCAAGCACATAGGTCGCATGCGACCAAGTGAGCGGCGCGACGGACAGCGGACCTCCGTCAAACGGATCGAGCTGCTCCGGCAATACGCCGCTTTCGAGCGCATGGGCGGCGACCCATTCCAGCGTTCGGCGCGGGACGTCCAAATCGGCCAAGGAACAAGCGCGCTCGATTTCCCACTCGGCTACCCAGAGCGTACAAATAATCCATGGGTTGCCCGGCACGCGGTCGATGTCCGTACTGCGTTGAAAGTAGTAGTCATGATTGTAACGGGCGATTCCGCCTACAGCGGTTCGGACGGACAGCCCGGACTGGATCGCCCGCATCGTCCGGGCGACGCGTTCGTCACCCGCGGGCAGCACGCCGAATTCGAACAAAGCGTACACGCTGCTCTCGAGCGTCATGTCCTGCACCCAGCGCCCGTCTTGACGATACAAACCGCGCGCGAAGCGGCCGTGCTCTTCGTTCCACAAATGCTTCAGTATGCCGGCTTTGATGTTCGCGGCAGATTGCATATATTTCTGCGCCCGTTCGTCGTCGCCGAACAGGCGGGAGAAGTTGGCCGCAGCGACAAGTCCCCCGTAAACCGCCGAGGCGGTAAACGTGAAGATGCCGTACCGTTCCTCCCACAAATCGTAGCTCGGCTTCGGCAGCCCCAAGTCTGGCTCGACGTACGAAATGAGGAACTTGGCCGCCTTGCGGATCAAATTCCGGTATAGCGACTGCGGCAGCTCGATATCGCCGTGCAGGTCGTAGTCCTTCCATAAGGCGAACAGGACAAGAGCCGTTTCGTCCTCCTGAATGGGCAGCTGTTCTTTGCCGCCTTGGATGTACGGATGCCAGCTGGAGCCCACCGTCCCGTCGGGGTTGTATTTGTGCTGCAAGTACCCGTCGGGCGTAAGGGCGGACGCGCAAAACCGGAAGAAAGGGGCGATCATGCCGTGATAGCCCGCCATCGACATGGCGTAAGCGACAAGCGCTCCGTCCCGCGGCCACATATAGCTGTAATGGTCGCGGTTGAACTGCATGATGTCGGAATCGTTCGCCGCGACGATTGCGCCGTCCGCGTCGGTTTGCGAACGTACCATGAGCAGGCTGTGTTTGTACAGCTTGATGCACGGTCCGCTCAAATCGGCGTAATCCATCGGTTTTTTGTTCGCCCACCGCTGCCAATAAATGTTGATGCGGCCCAGCAGCCGGCCGGGGTGATTGTCACGCACATAAGCGTCGAGCGCCTTGACCTGCTCCAAATTTCGGCCTGCCGCAAACCAGTAATACACATCCTTCGAACCGTTCGGCGGCACGAAGATTCGCAAGCTGATCGTGCTGTCGACCGACCCTTGCGCGATTGGGTTACCCATCAAATGCCCGTCCTCGGCATCCCTCCATGTGCCTTCCGCCCCATGAAATCGCTTGACCCCGGTCGAAAACTCATAAATGCCCTCGGACCCGGCCATCCCGTTAAACATAAAGTAGGTATCCTTCTTGTAGTGGATGACGGTATGATTGGACGGATAATAAACGCACGTATCGCCGACTTCGGTTTCGTTGATGACGAGATCCTGGTTGAAAAACAAGCGCACCTCGCGCTCCGTGCCCGACCGGTTAATGACCGTGATGCGCTTCAAATAGATGGAATCGCGCTGGTGGACGCCGTCGCTCATGTAGAGCAGCAGGCCAAGCCTGTCATTCACGGCGGTCACATCGGTTACGAGCGAATCCTCGGCATAGGAGAGCTGAAATTTCCAATCGGGATCGCTGAGCCAGCTGAATTGGCCGTCAACCCATAACCCGGCGCGGCAGCGGTAACCTCCTACATGGTTGAGCTGTCCGACGTACGGATAATAAATGTCGCGGATGAAAGCGTGCTGATCCAGATTGACGAGAAATTTCCCGTTTCCTACGACCAGATGTCTGGGCACCTTCTCACGTCCTTAACGAATGGTTGAATTGAGAATCCGTTCACTGTAGCTCGCAATCATCGTTCTGGCGGATTGCATCGTCTTCGATTGGGCGACAAGCTTGAAGGCCGGGCCGTCGGAGTCGGGCAAAATCAGCACCCATCCGTCGTCGGAAAATATTTTGATGCCGTCGGTTAATTCGACCGTCCGATCCTTTGTTTCGCCCATCATCAATCTCATAATACGCCCTTTTTCGCTCCATGGGCACGGCACTTCCTCTTTGGCGATGCAAAATTGAGGAATTTGCTCAAGCAATGCGGTGAATGTGAGCTGTTCCGCGGCCATCGCCTCAAAAATCGCGCCCAAGGCGTACAAATCGTCGAACAGGGGAGAGAACGTCGCGTCGGCGTTGACTTCCATCATCGCCCGCGGCGTTTCTTTCGTGCGGATGACGGAGGCGCCGGATGCGGCGGCAATCGTTTCGATAATTTGCGGCGCGCTGACAGGAACGCCCAGCACCGCGTGGCGGCCGCTGCGGAACGAAACCGCCGTCTTGAGCGCCAGCAGCAGGTCGTCGGCGACGGCGTCACCGCGGCCGGTGTACAGTGTCATCGGCCCGCCGCTCGCGTCGATCCGGACGGCAAGGTCGGCGCCGATGCTGGCGGCGAGATCCGCCATTTGATGCAGCGACAAACCGTCGGACGGCACGGTGACGACCGATGTTCCGAGCAGGCGGAGCCACCGGAGCAGCAAGGATGTATCGTGCTCGTCGGCGTCCCTTTGGATGACGATGCTGAAACGGGCGGCGCGGATCGCATCGAGGTCGAAGTTGGCGGCGAGCGCCTGCAAATAATCGTTTTCGGCCGCTTCGGCATAAGCGAGATTCACGCCGATGCCTTCAAGCCGGCTACGGACGAAATCTTCCTGCCAATACGCGTTTTCGATTTTGCGCTCCTCGTTTTTCGCGAGGGGCAGCCCGCGCCGGTCCATGAAGGCGATGACCAGCTTCGTTTCGTCGCCCTGCCGGACGAAGCGAATATGAATGCCGCCGTCGAGCCGCAGCGATTTCACCGTATAGCGGGAAACGGCCATGTCGGCCAAGCCGAGGTCCGTCGTATGAATGCCGGCGGAGTGAAGCCCGGAGGCAAAGGCAGTCTTGATAAGCTGAGCGAAAGGAGCAGGCGACGCGCTGACGGCGATCCGGCCGCCCCGCGGCAGCAGCGATCCGTAGGCAGCCGCCAGCTTGCCCGCGAAGTCGGGCGTCATGTCGATATTCGCGGTGCCCTGAACGCCGATGCTCCCGAACAGCGCACTGGCCGCCTGTTCTCCCCAGATAAGCGACGTATGTACGGTCGCGCCGGCTTGAACATGCTTCTTCGGCCAAATTTTGACCCCGGGGCGGATTATTGATTTGGGGCCGGTCGTGCAGCCCATGCCGATAACGGAGCCTTCGTGCAGCGCCGTATTCGGCGCGAGGCGGGTTTGCCCGCACAGGGAAGTTCCCTGCAGCTCGCAGCCTGCGGCGATACGGTTGCCGTCCCACAGGATCGACCGCTGAATCGCCGTGCCGGCGGCGACGATGTTGTGCTTGCCGAGCACGGTATATTCGCCGATTAAGGCATCGTCCTCGATGACGGTGCCGCTGCCGATATAGGCAGGACCGACGCATTTGACCCGGGAGGGCAGCTTCACGCGTTCTTCCATATAGATGCCGGGCAGCACTTCGCTGGCAGCGATCCGTACATTCACTTTTTTGTCGAGCATATCGAATTGGGTTTGCCGGTATTGCTGCAGATTTCCGATATCGGACCAATAGCCTTCCGCAACATAACCGTATAGCGGCGCGCCCCGGCGAAGCAGCATCGGGAACAAATCGTTGCTGAAGTCGAAGACGGCCCCTCTCGCGATATCCTGCAGCAGCTGCGGCTCCAGAATATAGATGCCCGTATTGACCGTGTCGCTGAACACCTCGCTCCAGCTCGGCTTTTCGAGGAAACGGACGATCCGCCCGTCATCTTCGGTCATGACGACGCCGAACTCCAGCGGAGACGGAACGCGGGTCAGCACGATGGTGGCGATCGATCGCTTGCGGCGGTGGAAGGCGATCGCCTTGTGTAAGTCAAAATCGGTCAGCGCGTCGCCGCTAATGACGATGAACGGCTCGTCGAGAAAATCCTCGGCGTTTTTGACGCTGCCCGCGGTGCCAAGCGGCTCCGTCTCTTCGAAGTAGCGCAGCTTCACGCCGAATTCGGCGCCGTCGCCGAAATAATTGCGAATGACCTCCGGAAGGTATTGCACCGTTACGGCAATATCCGTGATTCCATACCGCTTCAGAAGCTCAATGTTGTATTCCATGCACGGGCGGTTCAGCAAAGGAACCATCGGCTTAGGAACATGGCAAGTGAGCGGACGCAACCGGGTTCCTTTACCCCCGGCCATAATGACTGCTTTCATGTACCTTCACCCCTTCGTAGATCTTTAAAGTACGTACGGCGATTGCGTTCCAATCGTAGTGTTCGTTCACTTTATCCTTGGCGCTGGCGGCCATGAGCGCAGCGAAAGGACGGTTTCCGAGCATCTCGGACACATGCCAGGCGAGCGATTCGACATGGCCGGGCAATGCTTTGTAGCCGTCGACCGCATGGTCGATAATTTCGGCGAGCCCGCCGGTGTCGGACACGACAAGCGGGGTGCCGCTTTGCATAGCCTCAAGCGCTACGATGCCGAACGGCTCGTAGAGGCTCGGAAATACGCAGACGTCGGCCGCGGCCAGCAGCTCGTTGCGAACGGCGTCGCTAATAAAGCCGGTAAACAGTACTTTGCCGGACGGCAGCTTGGCTGCTTGGTCCATAAGCGCCTGTTTCATGGGGCCGGTGCCGGCGATCACCAGTTTGGCCGAGGGATGCCGTTCCAGCACGGTAGGCATCGCCTCGAGCAGCACGTGGACGCCTTTCTCGTGGACAAGTCGGCCGATATAGAAAATGATCGATTCCTCAGGCGCGGCGTATTCGCCGCGGTCAAAGGCACCGGCTGCGGTACGGCCTGCGGACGAGGCGGCAAGATCGACCCCGTTCGGAATAATGTCCAGCTTATCTTCGGGCAGTCCAAACAAATGCACGAGTTCCCGCCGCATCGAACGGCTGCAGACGATAACGCGGGACGCTTCGTAAGTCAGCTCCCATTCCAGGGAATGGATGCGATGTTGAAGCTCGTTATGTAAATTACCGTGATTGCGGCCGTATTCGGTCGCATGAATGGTGGCGACCAGCGGCACGTCATACGTCATCTTCAGCTCGCGGGCGGCATAATAGACGAGCCAGTCGTGAGCATGGATGACGTCGAAGCGGAGCTTCAGACGATCGATCAGGGAGATCGCACAATCGGTAAAAGCGGCGTTCATCTGGAACACCCAGTCGAAAAAGTCGATCGACGTGACGGTGCGCAGCACGCCGACCCGGTGCACGTGGACGCCGTTCATCAGTTCATAGGCCGGGGCATTCGGGGCTTCGCCGGTGATGACGTGCACGTCGCAGCCTTGCCGGGCCAGATGGCGCGATAGATCGTATACCGAACGCGCCAGGCCGCCAACGACAAGCGGCGGGAATTCCCAGGCGAGCATCAGGATGCGCTGCCCGCTGCCCTTAGGCGCGGTAGATGCTGCTGCGGGATCGGCGCCCGCAATGCTTTCGCCGCTATGCGTCCCGCGTTCGTGGCTTGCCGCTGCCGCCGTAAGGCCGGCATCGCCGCTCGAAACTGCGCCGCGCTCGCTGCCTGGCGCCGTAGCCGCCGCATGGCTTGCATCGTCGCGCGTAACCGCGCCGAGCCCGCCGCCTGGCGCCACAGCCGCCGTAAGGCTTGCATCGTCGCGCGTAACCGCGCCGCGCTCGCTGCCTGGCGCCGTAGCCGCCGCATGGCTTGCATCGTCGCGCGTAACCGCGCCGAGCCCGCCGCCTGGCGCCACAGCCGCCGTAAGGCTTGCATCGTCGCGCGTAACCGCGCCGCGCTCGCTGCCTGGCGCCGTAGCCGCCACAAGGCTTGCGTCGCCGCAAGCATCCGCGCCTCGCTGGGCCGCGTACAGCCGGTGCATCGCTTCGTCTGCGCCGTCGGGCTTACGGCGGTATCGCCGCCAGTCGACGCCTGGGAAGCATGGCGACTGGCGTTCGATGGCGGCGAGCCTTTGCGCATCGAAGCGCTCGTCGTCCGCCACCATGTCGAGCAGCTCGTGCAGCTGCAGCAGATGGCGCTGCGTCCGGCGGGCCGCATACGACGGCACCGTGCCGGCGTCGAGAATAAACGCCCAGTCGCTGCTCTGCGCGAGCATCAGCTCGCGAGCGGCTTGATTGAGCAGCCGATCGGTCGCGCCGATCGCGGTCTCCGTCGTCTCTGTCGACTCCAGCGATGCTTCTCGATGCCCCTCAAGCTGCGCCAAGCCTTCCGCCGCTTCTTCCTCCGCAAAACCGATTCTTTCCGTGACCGCCTGGATGAGCCGATCCTCGGCATAATGGAGATGCCGGTAAATCCAATCGTTGTTCCCCTGCAGCCATACGTCGGCATACCCGTTACGCCCCCAGCTGCAGAACGGAATTTTCGCTTGCTGGGATTCCGGGTATTCCGCGAGATAATCTTCGGGCGTCGCCAGCCGAACGGGACCGCCCCGCCGGTCGAATTCCCGGCATAACGCTTCGATCCATGCCGGACCTTCATACCACCAATGGCCGAACAATTCGGCGTCATAAGGACAGACGACTATCGGTTTGCGGTCGATGGAGCTTGCGTAGTGGGCGAGCTGCCGTTCCCGGCAATCCGCGAAATGAGCCGCATGCATACGGGCTTTGTTCATCGCCCAATCGACGTTGTACGGCTGTTTGTCCTCCCCTTCGCCGGTGATCCGGTAATACTTGATGCCCGTATGAATCCGATCTCCGTTCGACAGGACGTGCGGGCGTATATACTCCCATTCCTCGGCGTCGTACCAGCCCAAGTCCCAGCCGATATCGCGGTAATACTCGCGATAGTCGTGATCGCCGGGATAACCTTCGTGGCTGCTCCATACTTGCTGCGACGACTCGGGATCGCGGGCGAATGCGTGAATCCCGCTTTCCGTGGCGACGGGCGCGGCCAAATCCCGCACCGGCTTCGGTTTCGCATACCTCAAGCCGTGCGCATCAACGATAAAATATTGAATCCCATGCGCTTTCAGCACGGCGTCCACGTGCTCGGCATAACCGCATTCGGGCAGCCAAATGCCTCGCGGCGCACGCCCGAAATGGCGCTCATAATCGAGGGCGGCGGTAGCGATTTGCGCATGGATCGCCTCCGTGTTCTTGACAAGCGGTAGAAAGGCATGAGTGGCGGCACAAGTCAAAATATCCAGCACGCCGCGATCCTGCATCGCCCGAAACTGGCCGATGAGATTGCGGTCGTACCGGGTGTACATCTGGAAGAAATGCTGAAGCTTGTCGGCATACATGCTCGCAACGGTTTGAAGCGCTTCGTCCGGCGCGGTGCGTTCGACTTCGGCGCGCGCGAGATCGGTCAGCTTAAGCAAATGGGCTTCGTACCTGATCTGCATTAGCGGATCTTCCATTAGCGCAAGCAAGGTAGGCGACAAGGTCATGGCGATGCGGAAGCCGACGCCGTCTTCGTTCAGTCGCTCGAATACGTCGAGCAGCGGCAAATACGTCTCCGTCATCGCTTCGAAAAACCAGCGCTCCTCCATGTAGTCGTCCCGGTCGATATGGCGGACGTACGGGAGATGAGCATGCAAAATAAGCGATACGTAGCCGTTTATGTGTTCGTTCATCAAATGGCCTCCGAGTGCGGTTCATATAAGGTATAAGCGGAAAATTGCTCGAACATAGCTCCGTCCAGCTCTTGAAACCAGATGGATCGGCCATGTGGCGAATGTACCTCCGGCGAATCCGTTTCGTCGAAATCGGCCTCGGCATTGCGAGGCGTCATGACGATATTGGAACGCAGCAAAGGAATGAACTGACGTTGTACGTTCAGAATGCCGAAATCGGCAATATACGTGCAGTTGGGTAAGAGATGAGAGAAATACCAGGAGCTTGAATCGCCCACATTTGTATCTGCATAGGTGCGGCGATGTCCCGTTCCGTCGGAACGGCTGCCCGGCATGGCGTATAACCGGACGATCTTGGGCATGACCGACCAATCGGCGCAATAGTGCTGGGCGACGAGCCAACGCTTGCGGTCCGATACGTCCCAATACGCATAAAGCGTTGTAGGATCTTTGACCAGAAGCTGCAGCGTGTCCGCGTTGTAGCGTTCGGCTAAATGTTGATTTTGAACCATTTGACCCCTCCGAAAATTTATGTTCTGCTTTGAGCGACAGCCTGTAAAGAAAATTTATGAAAGTCGGCTGCTTGTTTGATTAACGACCGGACGTCAGCTTGACGAAGCAATCGTATTTGTTATCCGAGCGAAGCAAAGTCTCGAAGGCGTCGACCGGTACGGACGAATAAGATTTGATCTCTCCCGTACAGTAATGGGCAAGCAGCTCATGCGTCGTATCGTTATACAACAGATGGCTGATTTGCTTGGATTCCAGCGGTATGACATTCAAAGTCAACCCTCTCCTTTTCTTTGAAAATAGAGTACCGAAATGCAAGTTTCGAAGAATTGGCATCCGGCTTGCGCTTTCGGATTTTTCATGTATATGACGAAATGAAAAACATTAGAAGTCATTTGCCGTAAACTCAATCTTTGAAAAAGGGCTTACCCACGCCGCTTATAGGCCGTGTTCGTCCGGAAAACGATTACATAAAGTATTTGTAAATCGGTATCTAACGGGATTAGAGGGGGGGATGGATCCATTTTCCACCGCATAAAGGAGGAATTATGCGCAGCCGAGTCGAATAGTTTAGTTAGTAATCGTCTGAACTAGAGCCGCTAGGCATGGGAGGGATGAATATGAGCTTTTGCTGCGGAGCAAGCATGATCGGCACCAAAGGTACGCTCAAATATTTTCGGACACAAATTCATAACGTTCCTATATTGTTTTGTCCGGTTTGTCACCGGATCGAAGTCCATCATCTGATCGAAAACGAATATGAAATATTAGCTGAATATGCGCATTGCGACGGCGCTCCCGAAGTGGATTTCCACGAATATGTGGAGCAGAAGGAAGAGATGCTGTTCGAAAACTGCGTCAACAACGAAAACGAAGATCCGATGGACGTCGTACGGAGTCAAATCGACATGGCGCTGGACTTGCTCATTGTCGCCAAGCAGTTGAATGATGAAGAGTGGGAGCGCCAGCTCAAAAAACGCCTCGGCGTATTGAGCGAGCGGCGCATGAAGCTGAAGCAAAGAAATACGATGGGCGGCTTACGCTGATATTAAAAATGACGTCCCCAGTCGGGGGCGTTTTGTTTTTCTAATGCAGCGATTCGGGGTCCCCGCAAAGCATCAGAATAAAATTTCGAAGTCAGGCCCCACTTCGTGCGGATTTTTTACCCGCGACCCCCGCAAAAGACATCAAGATTACGATTCCTGTATTGTGAGGTGGAGCAGTGTTACTCGTACTTTTTAAGAAGCTGTTCGGAAAGGGGCAAACTCAAGACGAGCAACAAAACCAGTCGTCTCCCGAGCGCCAGGTTGAGCGCATTCAGGGGGGGGATTTGCTCCTGCGCAACGAATTCATTACTGCCTATCAGCCATTTATCGTAAAAGCGGCAAGCCGCTTCTGCAAACGATATATCGACCCTAGCCGTGATGATGAGTTCAGCGTAGCACTGAACGCTTTTAATGAAGCCATCGACGGTTTTTCGGCGAGCGCGGGAAGGTCCTTTCTCGGCTTTGCGGAAACGGTAATCCGCCGGAGGTTGATCGATCATTTGCGCAAGGAGCAGCGTTTTTCGCAGCAGGTTCCATACAGCGCTTTTGATCACGAGGATGAAGAGGACAATATCGTCAATCCGGTTGAGACGCATCAAGCGATGGAGCAGTTCAAGAAAGATCAGCTGGCTGACGAACGCCGCACGGAAATATTGGAATTAAACGAACAATTGAGGGAATTCGGTATTTCTTTTGTCGATTTGGTGGAAGCTTCGCCAAAGCATGCCGATTCGCGGGAAACTTTGTTCTCAATTAGTCGAATTTTGTCGAAAGATGAAGTGTTGATGCATATGGTACGTACAAAAAAAATGCTGCCGATCAAGGAATTGATGGAACGCGTCCACGTTTCCCGAAAAACGCTAGAACGCAACCGGAAATACATTATTGCGGTAGCGCTTATTCATGGTGGAGCTTTCCCGCATTTGCAGCAATACGTACATAGGACCGCAGGCGTTGAGGTCGACAGTGAAAGGAGGAGGAACGGATGAACCGGGGAGTTGTAATGGAAGTTGCAGGCACATATGTCATCGTGTTGACGCCTGACGGCCGATTCCGGAAAGTGCCCCGCATGGCGGGAAACGACCGGATTGGCGAA
This sequence comes from Paenibacillus sp. sgz302148, assembly GCF_056120465.1. Taxonomy (NCBI): domain Bacteria; kingdom Bacillati; phylum Bacillota; class Bacilli; order Caryophanales; family Paenibacillaceae; genus Paenibacillus; species Paenibacillus sp. sgz302148. The sequence continues at coordinate 240,722 of NZ_JBVYOJ010000005.1, read as the reverse complement.
GAAATTCAGTTTGCCATCCGTTCCTACGTCCGACGAATATGGCTGTCGTCTTTAGCGGCAGTTGCTTGCGCCGCTTTATTCGGTCTGATCTGGTTCGCCGGTTTCGGAGGTTCGCAAGGCAGTTTGGTTGCCGCCTATGTTACGCTCGATATCAATCCGAGCTTGGAGTTCGGCATTGATGATGAGGAGAAAGTCATCGAAGCGTCCGGTTTGAACGATGACGGCATTCGATTGCTCGAAGGGCTGGTGTACAAGGGCAAAACGTTGGATTCCGTCACCGAATCCGTCATGCAGCGAGTTGAAGAACAAGGATTTTTCCGCGACGATGAAGGCGATGTCGTGATTACGAGCACGATGGTCAAGGATAATCCGAAGCTGGATGAAACGAAGCTTACGGATAAAATGAACGATCAGGTGAGCCGGATCATTCGCAATGCGTCGCCCGCCCAAGCGGACAAAGTTAAAATCACGATTTTGGCCGCGCCGCGGGAAGTGCGGCAGGAAGCGCAAAACCAAGGCGTTTCGACAGGCAAAATGGCCGTATATTTGATCGCCAAAAACGAAGGCCGCGACGTAACGATCGAGCAGATGAAAACGACGTCCATCCATCAAATCGCCAAATCGTGGGGCGGTTTGCAGCAGGTCATCGACAATAAGAAAAAACCGGATAAAGATACTTTGAAAAAAATGCTCGAACAGGAGCAGAAAAAAGAGAAGCGGAAGAAAGAGAAGGAGAAAGAAAAGGAGAACAAAGAGAAGGAAAAGGAAGAACAGCACAAGAACAACGGGAACAAACCGGATGATCATGGTCCCAAAGGCAATCATGGCAAAGGGGACGTTAAACCGACGAACGGTTCTCCCGACAAGAATCGCGGTTCTGGCAAAGGTAACCGAAATAATGATGATTCGAAGCTCGACTTCGAATGGAAAAATTCCGCGGCGTACAAAAAATGGCAGGATGCCCGAAAAAAGTGGCAGGAGGAGCGGAAGAAACATCATGGCGAGCTGAAGAAGCAGTTCGAGGAGAAGAAAAAACAGCTGGAAGACCTGAAGCGGCAAGCCGAGACGGAGAAAAAAAATTTGGAGGCTTTATTGAAACGGGCCGAAACGGAGCAGAAGAAGCGGGCCGAGGAGAATAAAGCCGAGGTGAAGAAGCAAGCGGAGGAGAAAAAGAAGGAGGAGGAGCGGAAGAAGGAAGAACGGGAGAAGGAGAAGCAACAAAAAGAACAACAGAAGGAGGAGCAGAAAAAAGAAAAGGAACAGGAGAAGAAAAAGGAACAGGACAATAAAAATCGCAATGATGCGAACAACAATTCTCGAGAAGACAAAGGGAATCGCAAGGACGATAACAAGCATGATGACAACAACGGAAAACAACAGAAGGATCGCAATCGCGAACGCGAGCGCGATTAAAGTCGTTCATCCGACAATTCGATAGGCCGAACGACACATTTTTACTTAACCGCACAAACTCCCTTTTTTCGACATGATCTCTTATTGACGGTGTTGCAAATATTTGACTATGATAAATATAATGGCCGTAATAAGGTTGGTTTCGGATATAGGAGGCATGCGAGATGTTGGAGGTTCGTAAACGATATACTCGCGCTTTAGCCGAGTATGTAAGGGGCAGCAGCAGTCGCTCGCTCCGTGAAGCAGCCGGCTTGGGCGATCTGTTCAAGGCGTACGAGCCTGAAGTTGTTCTGGCGCTGCACGAAGAAGCCGTACATATGCTCAAGGCGAATGCCGAGCCTGAAGAGGCGATGGACATCGTTCGGAAGGCGCATTTTTTTGTAATGGTGATCCTGTTTTCATATTGGACGAATGGCGGGTCGCCGGATCGTGACATGGAGCCTTCAAGGCCGATCATCGAGTTGCTGAACTCGATCCAACCGAATGAAGATCTCGTACGCAGCAAGCATGAGAATTTGCTGCAGCATTTGGATAGCGCGATTCTGCTGCTCGATGCCGAAGGCTTTGTAAGTTTCGTCAACTTAAGCATGGCGAGGCTCCTTGGCGTCCCCAGGCGGGCGTTGCTTGGCTGCGATGCGATAGAAATCGTGAAGCACCGGGAACTCAGCAGAGAGAAGAAGAGAATGATCCTGCGATTCTTCAAGGAAATGAAGCGGAATCGGAGCAAATATCACGAGATGGTCACTTATGACGGTCGACATTTGCTCGTTACGGTCAAAACAGACAGTGAGCTTGACGGCGACTGTCTAATTAGCGTTAAGGACTTGACGGAATACAAATCGATCGAGCAATCGTCGTATCAGAACGATAAGCTGGCGATGCTCGGCAAAATCGCCGCAGCGATCGCCCATGAAATCCGCAACCCGCTCACTTCGATACGGGGATTCATTCAATTGCTCCGATCCGATTTGGCGAAGCTTGGGAAAGAGGAATATGCCCGCATCATTCTGTCGGAGATCGATCGCGCGAATGAAATCATTCATGAATTTCTAAATTCGTCCAAGCCTTCAGCACCGGTGAAAGAAGAGGTCGAGGTCCGCTCTTTGCTCAAGGAGGTTATCCTGCTGTCGGAGAGCGAAGCGCTCATGCACGGCTGTCAGCTCATTTGCGAGCCTGTCGCGAGCCAGCTCATCGTGTCGATCGACGTGAAGCAAATCAAACAGGTTCTGCTGAACATGATCAAAAACGCAATCGACGCCATCAGCGAGAAGAAGGAGCAACGAAACGGGATGATTACGATCCGCGCGGTCAGCGAAGGGCGATTCGCGCATATTTGCATACGCGACAACGGCAAAGGGATGAGCAAGCAAACGATGAATCGGCTGTTCGATCCTTTTTTCACGACGAAGGAAGAAGGAACGGGCCTAGGTTTATCCGTCAGCTATCGGATTACGAGAAACCACGGCGGCACGATCCGGGTGGAAAGCAGCGTAGACGAAGGGACGGAGTTCGATATTTTGCTGCCTCTCGTCGGTTATTCGAATGGGCGGCCGGCTTAGAATCAATAGATTATGATAAAATCGGAGCATGAATTGCCGGCAGGGAAGGATGATCGTTATGCGTATCGATGCGCATCAGCATTACTGGAAGACGGAACGGAACGATTACGGCTGGCTGACGCCTGAAACGGGGCTGCTATACAAAGATTATTTGCCCGAGCAGCTTCACGGGCATCTGAACCGGCACGGCATTGACCGCACGATCGTGGTGCAGGCCGCGCCGACGGTGGAGGAGACGGAATTTCTGCTGTCACTGTGCGATCAAGATCCAACGCTAGCCGGGGTTGTCGGCTGGATCGATCTGGAGGCGGACGATTTCCGCGAAACCTACGCGAGACTGCGGCAAAATCCGTATTTCGTCGGCATTCGTCCGATGCTGCAGGATTTGCCGGACGACCGCTGGATTTTGCGGCCGAAGGTGCTGGAGGCGCTGCAGGTGCTCGCCGCGGATCGGTTCGCGATCGATTTGCTCGCGAAGCCAAGACATTTGCCGCATATCTTGGAGCTGCTTGAGCGGGTGCCTAATCTACATGCGGTAGTCGACCATATCGCGAAGCCTTTTATTAAGGATCGGATCATGGAGCCTTGGGGAGAGCACATTCGGCAAATTGCCGCTTTCGGCAACGTATTCTGCAAGCTTTCCGGCATGGTGAACGAAGCGGATGCCGACTGGAAGCCGGACGATTTTGTGCCGTATGTCCGGCATGTCGTCGAAGCGTTCGGACCGGACCGGTTGTTGTTCGGCAGCGATTGGCCGGTATGCCTGCTGGCCGCTTCATACGACCAAGTGATCGGGCTGGTACAGCAGACGCTTCCCTCGACATTGACCGCAGGTGAGCTTGAAGCGATTTTTGGCGGCAATGCGCTCCGTTTCTACGGATTGGATCGGAATTGATAAGTAAAGCCCTTGAGTAATCATGGGCTTTTTTTGCTCTTGTTTTTATGCGCTTGTTTTTGTGTCGATCTTTCGAACTCAGAAAAAATTTTCTGAAATTCAGAATCTTTTTTCTTAAATATTCGGGCAAAAGAGGGGAATAGGCTTAATTCAGAAAAAAATTTCTGTTTTTAGCCAAAAATTTCTGAATCTGTGGTTGAACGTAAATTTTCAAAGGATTTTCAGAAAATTTCTTCTGAATTTCAGCCAAAATTTTCTGAATGAAAAACGCCTATCTACCCGTCCAGTGGTACCAACCAACTTACTCGAAGTGCGTGCCAATCTGCGTACCTATGCCGCTGCGAGCTGCATGCCGGACAAGTCCGTCGCTTCAGCGAACTTTTGCTTTGTCCTTCGAAAACTGGGGATTTGTGCTACAATATTGGGGTAATCTAGTGTCAGCGAAAGGATTGGCTTATGAATAAACGAATCGGATTGATCGGTATTGGCGACATCGCCCAAAAAGCGTATTTGCCGGTCATCGCGGTGCGTAGCGATATCGAGTTGGTCGGGCTGATGAGCCGCTCCGGCGAGACGGTGGAACGCGTTGCCGGCCAATATCGCATTGCCGGCCGGTTTACCGAGCTCGATGCTTTGCTGCGGCAAGAGCCGGACGCCGTTTTTGTCCATGCTCCGACCGAAGCCCATTACGATATCGTAAACGCTTGTTTGACGGCAGGAGTCAGCGTTTATGTCGACAAGCCGCTTTCTTACGATATCGGCGAATCGGAGCGGCTCGCGAGATTTGCCGAACGGAAGGGCAAGCTGCTGGCCGTTGGCTTTAACCGCAGGTTTGCGCCGCTGTACCAGGAAGCGAAAGCATGGCTCAAGGAAGCGGGCGGCTTCAACGTTTGCGTCGCCGCGAAGCATCGCATCCGCCAGCAGCGTCATAGCGCGAAGCATACGCTGTACGACGATTTGCTACATATGATCGACTTGCTCGTATGGCTTGGAGGCGAAGACGACAAGCAAGTGGCTTCCTATATCGAGAGGGCCGACGATGCGGGGAGGCTTGTTCATGCGACAGGCAGTCTAAGGCTGGGGCAGGCCGCTGCCGTGTTTACGATGGACCGGTTCGCCGGCGCCGATCTGGAGAAGCTGGAGCTGCACGGAAGCGGCCGGTCTGTCGAAGTGACGAACATGGAGACGGCCACGTTCTACGATAAGCAGGGCGGGGAGCGGAAACGCTCGTTCGGCAGCTGGGATACGACGCTGCACCGCCGCGGGTTCTCGGGCGTGATCGATCATTTTCTCACCACTCTGGACGAGCCGGAGCAGTGCATGATCCGGGCCGACCAGGTGCTTGAAACGCACAGATTAGTCGAAACATTAAGCGGGCAGTAACGACATACGGGAGGGAAGCGACATGACGAACGAAACGAAAGACCGCGTGCCCCCAGGGCAGAAGCTGACGGAAGGTTTTCCCGTTCTGCATCACGGTGAAGTGCCTTATTACAACGATATGAGCAAGTGGGATTTGCGCATTTTTGGCTTGGTCGAACAGGAAGCGACGATCCCTTATTCCGAATTCATGAAGCTGCCTCGGCAGGAATTCAAGAACGATATTCATTGCGTCACCACCTGGTCCAAGCTGAACAATGTATGGGAAGGCATCGCCGTCGCGACGATTATGGAGAAGGTGAAGCTGAAGCCGGAAGCGCATTACGTAATGCTGCACGCCGAGCATGGTTGGACGACAAACCTGCCGCTCGAAGATTTCCTGCAGCAGACTTCGTTTCTCGGCATTCTCCATAATGGCGAGCGGCTGTCGCCGGAACACGGGTATCCCGTGCGCATGGTCGTACCGCACCTCTACTTCTGGAAAAGCGCAAAATGGCTGCGCGGCATCGAATTTATGGCGAAGGACAAGCCGGGCTTTTGGGAGCGGAACGGTTATCATATGTATGGGGATCCTTGGAAAGAAGAGCGCTACGATTTTGATTGATCTTCAAGCCGCACGCAATATGAATCTAAAAACTGCTGCAGCTTCGTCTAAGGATGAAGTTGCAGTTTTGCGTTTCAGGAAGGGGAGGCAAAGGTCTGCTGCGAGACTTGGTTCTGAATTATTCGATTCTAGTTTTATTTGTGTTTTTGATAGCCCCGCAATTTATATATGCGGGGATGAGAAACGCACCGAACTTTCGCGATAAGCTGTATGTCGGCATCGTTCATGGCGGGCTCGCTATTGTTTTATTCGTATTTAGCGTAAATATGGGGAATTGCATGAAGCTTAATTTTTCCGAGATCGCAATACTGCTGGCTGCTTTTTTCGGTGGTCCTGTCGCAACGATCGTCGTCGACGTGATGATGTTCGGTTGGCGGTATGTTTTTGAAGGGAATGCGATCGTGATACCGTTTTTGTTCGGCGGAACGGCTGTCATCGTAGCATGGCGAAGTCATCGCGGTCATTGGCTGCGGAGTTTCTTCCAAAACCATCCTCCCGGCTTCGATAAGCGGCAGCCGGAATCGGCGCCGTGAACACGGCCGGCGAAGCGTTCGGCCAAATTCGGAATTCCGTCAACGCAGCGGCTCATCAAATCCAAGAAGTATCGGCTGCGTCACAGCAAATGTCTGCCGGGACCGCGCAAGTGGTCCATTCCATCGATGTCATTGCGGGAATTGCGGAGAACGCATCGTCCGGAGCCCAGCAGGTGTCGTCGGCGTTGGAGGAACAAGTGGCGTCGATGGAGGACATCGCCTCTTCCGCAGATGCGCTTGCGGCTTTATCCGAAGACTTGCAATCGGCCATTAAGCAATTTAAGGTTTGATCGCCCGCCATGGAATTGCATGATTAGGTTTTAACGTTGCATCAAAGTATGATAAAATTTGGTGCAAAACATGGCGAAGGAGTTACGCACAATGAATTCAAGAACATCCGGCCGGCTTTTGGCCTTCATCGGCTCATATGCCAATGCTTCAGACCCTGGTTTATACGTATGCACGTTTGACGAGCGTACCGGAAGCCTCACGCTGGAAAGCGAAGTTTCCGGCTTGCAAAATCCTACTTTCCTTGATGTCGATTCCGCGAATCGCCGGTTGTACGCAATCAAGGAAATGACCGATGCCGAAGGCAAACGCAAAGGAGCTGCTGCGGCTTACGCGATCGATGCGGAGCAAGGGCGGCTCGAACTGCTGAACGACTCGGAGACCGTGCCGGGACCGACCTGCCACATTCTGCTTGAGTCAACGCGGCGGAGCTTGCTGGTAGCGAGCTACCACGGCGGCATGATCGGGCTAGTCCCGCTCGAAGCTGACGGCCGGATCGGCAAGCTTGCCGATATGCAACAGCATGAAGGCTCCAGCATTCATCCCGCGCAGGACAAGCCGCATCCGCATTCGGTGTTCCCGGATCGGGCGAACCGTTACGCGGTCGTACCGGATCTCGGCCTGGATCGGATCAAGGTATACAAGCTTGACTTGGAGGCGCAGAAGCTCATTCCGAACGGGGAAATTTCGGTGGAGCCGGGAGCGGGTCCGCGGCACTTTACGTTCCACCCGTCGCTTGCTCGCGGGTATGTGATCAATGAGCTCAATTCGACGATCACCGCTTTTGCATATGATGAGGAAGCGGGGCGGCTTGCCCATCTGCAAACGGTATCGACGCTGCCGGAAGGCTTCGAAGGCGACAATGCGTGCGCCGATATTCATCTTTCGCCGGACGGCCGTTTCCTGTACGGCTCGAACCGCGGGCACGACAGCATCGTCGTGTTCGCCGTCAATCCGGCTGACGGAACGCTTGCACCGGTGGAGCACGTATCTACCGGCGGCAAGCATCCGCGCAACTTCGCCCTGACGCCGGACGGCCGCTTCCTGCTTGCGGCGAACCGCGACACGAACAACGTCGTCGTGTTTTCCCGCGACGAGGCGACAGGCAAGCTGGCGCCAATCGGCCAAGAGCTGAACGTATCGAAGCCGGTATGCGTGAAATTTATGACGATTGCCTAGCGATCGGCGAACGGTCCTGTTGTCATCCGAAACGGATGAGAACGGGGCCTTTTCTTTTGAAATCGTTCATCTAGATGTACCAACCGACAAAACGATTTACGCCATTTGCTTCCGTCATGTACAATGATGAAAACGTTAACAAAGAGAAGCGGGGTCCGCGCATTGAAAAGACGCTTTAAATTTGCCGAGCTGCATGTGTACCAGAAAATGATCGTGATCTTCATCATTTTGATCATTCCGGTTTATTTAATCAATTTATGGATGAACATGATGGGGATCTCGGTCATAAAGGACGATGTATCGAATTCCATCAAATCGAACGTCAAGTTTTATTCGCGGCAGCTCGATAACCAAATCGCGTTTATCCGCAATTTGCAGCTGCAATTTTTGAACGACTCGGAGCTGCAGAAGCTCAGCTTCCTTGGCACCCGGATCGACGGCTTCGAAGAAATCCAGCTCGTAAACCGGGTCAAAGACCGATTGTCGACCATTATGAATTCCAGCAGCCTCGTACTTAATGTAGGGGTTTATATCAAATCTTTCGCGCGAACGATGTCGACGCAGAACGGAATCGTCAAGCTGCCGAATGCCGAGCATGCGCGCATCGCGTCCTTTTTGGAGAATAAACCGAGACCGTCATTATATTTCAGCGGCGACAAGCTGTATTTTATCGAAACGGCCAACAACGATACGATCGTCGTTTACATGGAGCTATCGATGACGACATTGCGAAATACGCTGCACGAGCTCGTCCAATACTACTCGGACTCCGGCGCCATGCTGGCCGACGAGGGTTTCCTCCATACAATGAGCCTGAAGCCGGGCGACGGCTTGGCGGCGCCCATTATGGATAGTTTGGTGCAACGGCCACCCAATACGGAGTTCGACAGCTACGTTCTGCCGATTTCGATGCATGAAGGGAAAGCGGTGAGCCCGGGCAACACGAAGGCAGGCCAAGTCAATTACCGGATTACGTACAGCAAGATCAGCACGTTAGGCTTAACGCTGTACACCTACATTAACGAAAATGAAATTACAGGACCGCTCAAAAAATTCAATCTATGGTTCATCATTTTGTCGATCGCGTCCATCGCCGTCATTTTTGTTTTTTCGTTATCCGTCAACTGGATGATACATCGGCCTTTGAAAAAGCTCATCCAAGCGTTCAAAATTCTCGAAACCGACAATTTGAACGTGATCATTCGCCCGAAAAACGATAACGAGTTCGGTTATTTGTACCGCAGCTTCGACCGGATGGTCGAGAAGCTGAAGGAATCGATTCAGGAAAATTACGAGCAAAAAATCAACCTCCAGCATTCCGAATTGAAGCAGCTGCAGTCGCAGATCAATCCGCATTTTTTGTACAACAGCTTCTTCAACATCTACATGATCAGCAAAAGCGGCGACAACGAAAATGCGGCATTGCTCGCGCAAAAGCTCGGCAGCTATTATCAGTTCATTACGCGAAGCGGCCGGGACGAGGTACCGCTGGATCAGGAATACCGGCATGCGCTCGATTATTGCGACATTCAGGGCATCCGGTTCTCCAACCGGATCAACGTCGAGGCCGAGCCGCTGCCGGAACGCTGCAAACCGCTGATGGTGCCTCGGCTCATGATTCAGCCCGTCGTCGAAAACGCCTTCGAGCACGCCTTTGAAAACGGCATGCGGCGCGGCCAAGTTCATGTTAAGGCAGCTCTGGCTGAAGAGGGCTTTCCCGTACTGCGCATAACGGTGGAAGACGACGGCGATGCGCTCACGGACGAAGGGCTGGCCGCCTTGCAAAGCCAATTGGACGATGCATCGAATGCGCCGGAGAAGACGGGGCTGATCAACGTATGCCGCAGAATCCGGCTGAAGTTCGGGCAGAACAGCGGCGTATACGTATCGCGCAGCCAATGGGGCGGATTAAAAGCGGAAATCGTCATTTATTATTAATTTTAATATTTTTGAAAACAGGGAGCTGATTCGCGAATGTACAGATTATTGATCGTCGACGACGAACCCGCAATCGTGGATGGACTCGTATTGCAATTTCAAGAGCATAAGCAGCTGGAGCTGGACATCTGCAAGGCGTATTCCGCCCATGAAGCGCTAGACATCGTCAAGAAGACCAAAATCGATTTGGTGATCAGCGATATTCGGATGCCGGGTAAAAGTGGCCTGCAGCTAGCCGACGACATCCTGATGTATTGGCCGGCATGCCGTATCGTGCTGCTGACCGGCTACAGCGAGTTTGATTACGTATATTCCGCGATTCAGAAAAACGTGGACAGCTACATTTTGAAAACCGAAGGAATGGAGGTCATCATTCGCGCGATAGAATCCGCCGTCGGCAAGCTGGACGAGGAGAAACGCAACAAGGCGAGGCTCGAGCTTGCGGAACGGCAAATGTCGGCGGCGGAGCCGCTGCTGAAGAAGCAGTATTTCGAAGCGCTGCTGCTGGGCGAGAAGGCGTCGGAAATCGCCAAAGCGGGATATTTCACCGAATTATCGCTGCAACTTGACGCCTCACGGCCGCTGCTGCTCGTTGTCGGCAAGGCGGAGCGGGGCGACCGGGAAGAAACGTATACGGAGAAGCTGGATTTGTATTATTCCGTTCAAGAGCTGTTTGCCCGTCATATTCCTGCGATGTTTGCAGTCGAGCAAGTCGTGCAGGATCACTCCTTGCTCGTCTGGTTCATTCAGCCCGGCTTGCAGGATGGCGCATTCGTACATGCGGACGGGGAAATCGATTGGCGGGGCGTGACGACGTATTTGAAGGGCGTGCTGGAGCCGGTGCAGAACAGCTGCCGAGACAGGTTTGAAGCTTCGGTTTCTTTCGCTCTCGGGCGCGGCAAGGTGGAATGGGACGGCATCGGCGGCGAGTTCGAGCTGATGAAATCGGCGCTGCGGCAGCATGCGGCATTCGGCCGAGCGATGTCGGTCATCGATCTCGGCATGCCGGACGGCTTGTTTAAGGCGGAATCGCCGAAGCCGGCGGCGGAATCGGGGGCGTTCCACAAGAAGCTGACGGAGCTTTCGAAGAAGCTGGAAGCGGGAGACGAACTAGGTGCAGGCGCTTTGGCCGGCGAGCTGCTGCAAGGCATACGGAGCGAGCTGCCGGTGAATTATATCGTCGGCATGGAGCGATATTATCATTTCCTGCTGACGTTCATCGGGCAAATGAACGAAGTGCAGCCGACCGGCTTGCCTGTTCTGGAGCCGCCTATGGAATGGGGAGCGGCGGAACGGCAATTTGCCGGACTCGTGAAAATGGTCTGCGAGCAGAAGAAAGCGTATATCGAAAAAGGCGAGCACATGCTGGTCGAGCGCATTCACCGGTTTATCGGCGACAATCTGGGCGGCGATCTGTCGCTTGCGCGGATTGCGGAAGCCGTATTTTTCAACCCGTCGTATTTGTCGCGATTCTACAAGCAGCTGACCGGGCGCAATTTGTCCGATTATTTGAACGGCGCGAAATCCGAAGCGGCGCAAGCGATGCTGGCCGACACGCAGCTGAAGGTGAACGAGGTGGCGCTGCGGCTCGGTTTCGAGTCCCCGTCGTATTTTACCGCGTTCTTCCGCAAAATGACCGGCAGCACGCCGCAGGAATATCGGGATCAGGCGCAGCTACGGGGAAGAGGCTAAGGGTAGCGTTGGTAACGCGCAGTGAGTTGGAGTGAGTGGAGTGGCATGATAATACGAAGTGGTATGGAACGAGCGGTAAGAAAACCTTTTATATCGAAGCAATTCGATGAAGATACATTCGATTGAAGTAAACAAAACAGAACGATGTAAAGATGTTTATATTGTTGCGGCGGTCTCCCCGCCTTTATGATGAAAAAGTAAAGCGCTTTACAAACACGACTACGCAAATGATGGGGGAGAACGTATGTTGAAAAAGTGGGCAAGTCTGGTACTGAGCCTTGCATTCGTCTTGACGACCGCGGCGTGCGGCGGCACGGAAGAGAAAAAAGCGGAGGATCAGCCGAAGCAGGATAATGCAGCAACAACGGACGATGCGAGCAAAAACGACGATACCGCGAATCCGCCGGCAGAACAAGCCGACCCGCTAGGCAAATACGCGGAAACGGTTACCGTCAAGCAAGTGCTTGGCTACGGTCCTCCGGAGGATCCAAAAACGCCTTCCGGCATTACCCCGGATCAGAACACGTACTTAAAGGACCTCAAGGAAAAGCTGAACATCGACGTGAAATATATGTGGACGGTTCCGTCCGATCAATATGAACAGAAGTTTTCGCTTGCGGTCGCTTCCGGCGATTTGCCGGACGTGATGGACGTCGACATCCGCAACTTCGAAAAATTCAAATCGCAAGGCGTGCTCGCCGACCTGACCGAAGCGTACGAAAAATATGCTTCCCCGACGCTCCGCAAATTTATGGAGTCCGACGGCGGGCAAGCGATGAAGACGTTGTCCCAGGACGGCAAGCTGTATGGCATTCCGGGCTTCGAGGAGCCGTTCCTGTCGACGCAAATCATGTGGATTCGTACCGACTGGCTGAAAAACGTCAACATGGAAGCGCCGAAGTCGATCGATGAGTTGGAGAAAGTAGCCGAAGCGTTCGCCAATAACGACCCGGACAAAAACGGCAAAGCGGACACGTACGGTCTCGCGATTTCGAAGTCGGTCATTTCGTGGGGCTTCGATCTTCGCGGCTTCTTCAACGGATTTGGCTCCTACCCTGGCGGCTGGATCAAAGGCAGCGACGGCAAGCTTGCCGCCGGCGAAATTCAACCGCAGACGAAGCAAGCGCTGGAGCGCCTGCAAACGTGGTACAAAAAAGGCATTCTCGACAAGGAATTCGCGCTCAAGGACGACAACAAGGTCGTTGAAGATATCGTGGGCAGCAAAGTCGGCATCGTATACGGCGAGTGGTGGTATCCGAACTGGCCGCTCAACCTGAACCGCGACAAGGACCCGAACGCCGATTGGGTGGCGGTGCAGCTGCCTTCCATCGACGGCACGCCGGGAAAATCGCTTGTGCCGAAAGTGCGGATGGGCCATATCGTAACGGTAAACAGCAAATTCGCCAATCCGGAAGCGGCGATCAAAATGATCAATTTCTACATCGACATGAACTCCAAAGATCATTACGACACGAACAAGCCGGAAAACGGCTACGTGTACAACTGGTTCGTGCCGAGAATTTATAACCCGACGGAAATGGAAACGATTTACACCGAAGTCAACAAAGCGCTGGAAAGCAAAGCAAACGAAGTAAGCCAGGATGTTCCTTATTACCTCAATATCCAAAAACCGCTGGATGCGGCGAAAAAATTCTTAGCCGGCGACAAGAGCGGCTGGGGACTGTACATGAGCCGCGTATCGCCGGACGGCGGCTGGGGCCTGACGCGCAAAATCCGCGACAGCCAGCAATTCGTATGGAATGAGTTTTACGGCTCGGCAACGGAAACGATGGTCGAAAAAGGAGCTCAGCTCGACAAGCTGCTCAGCGAAACGTTCACGAAAATCGTGATGGGCGGATCGATCGACGAGTTCGACAAATACGTAGACAGCTGGAAAGCGCTAGGCGGAGACGACATTACGAATGAAGTCAACGAGTGGTACGCGAACGTATCCAAGTAACGAATAGGCAAGAAACGGGGGAGAGGTGCGATAGGCGACCCTCCCTTGTCTCTTCTTGGAGGAGGTTTCCCGCATGAAGGCCAAAGCAATCAAAAAACGCAGTATGAAATGGGAGATCCCTTTTCATTTGATGCTCATTCCGGGCGTGATCGTGACGCTCATCTATGCTTACGGACCGATGTTCGGCATTGTGATGGCATTTCAAAAGTTCGACCCGATCCTGAGCTTCTGGAAATCGAAATTCGTCGGATGGAAAAACTTCCGTTATATATTTCATCTCCCTGAGTTTAACCAAGTGATGTGGAACACGGTAATTATCTCCGTGATGAAAATCGCCTTCGGCTTGATCGTGCCGCTCGTGCTGGCATTGCTGCTCAACGAGCTGACGAAAAACTGGTTCAAGCGGCTCATCCAAACGAGCATATTCCTGCCCTTCTTCTTATCGTGGACCGTGCTCGGCGGGGTTATTCTGGAGCTGTTCATGCTGAAAGGTCCGGTCAACTCGCTGCTTGGCGTATTCGGCGTCGATCCGATTATGTTCATGGGCGACGGCAACTGGTTCCGCGCGATCATTGTCGGCTCCGACGTGTGGAAGGGGATGGGCTACAACATGATTATCTTCCTTGCGGCGATCGTCGGCATCAACTCGAATTTGTACGAGGCAGCCGAAGTCGACGGAGCAGGCAAATGGAAGCAGCTCATCCACATTACGCTGCCGGGCATGATGCCGATCATCATCCTGATGACGACGCTGAGCCTCGGCAATATTTTGAACGCAGGCTTCGATCAAATATTGATCTTGTACAACCCGATCGTTTACGATCATGCGGACGTTATCGACACGTTTGTGTACCGGCTCGGCATATTCAGCCAGCAATATGCGCCTGCGGCCGCCATCGGCCTGTTTAAATCGGCGATATCGCTTGGACTTGTCGGCATATCCTATTTTCTCGCATACCGGTTCAGCAATTACCGGATCTTCTAAGAGGAGGAGCGAACGTGGTCTACAGAGCAACGTTAGGCAGAAAAATTTTCATATTCTTCAATGTCGTTATCTTGATCGCCGTCATGCTGATGGGCATCCTCCCGTTTGTCCACTTATTGTCGGTCAGCTTAAGCTCGAACGTCGCCGCGATGGCTGCGGAAGTCAAGCTTTGGCCGGTCGGATTTACGCTGGAGGCGTACAACTATTTATCGCAAAAAGTCGAATTCCTTCGTTCGTTGTGGGTGTCGGTGGAGCGGGTCGTGCTCGGCACGCTGATCAACATGCTGCTGACGATCATTACGGCATATCCGCTATCCAAAAGCAACGAGCAATTCCGTTTCCGCACATTATACGTCTGGTTTTTCGCGATTACGATGTTTTTCGGCGGCGGGCTTATTCCGACTTATATTATCATTAAAGAAACCGGGCTGATCAATACGATTTGGGCGCTTATTATTCCGGGAGCGCTGAACGTGTGGAATACGGTCATGCTGCTGAACTTTTTCCGCAACATTCCGAAGGACATGGAGGAAGCGGCGACGATCGACGGCGCGAGCCAATGGGCGATCCTATGGCGCGTATATTTGCCGGTCTCGCTGCCGTCGCTGGCGACGATTCTGCTGTTCACGATCGTGGGGCATTGGAACTCTTGGT
The DNA here is from genome assembly GCF_056120465.1 of Paenibacillus sp. sgz302148. Classification (NCBI taxonomy): domain Bacteria; kingdom Bacillati; phylum Bacillota; class Bacilli; order Caryophanales; family Paenibacillaceae; genus Paenibacillus; species Paenibacillus sp. sgz302148. Next base: position 225,642 of record NZ_JBVYOJ010000005.1, on the reverse strand, counting down.
TCGACGGCATTCTGTATATGAACTCGCCGGAAAAATATCCGCTGCAAAGCTATTTGTCCACCCTCGTGACGTCGATCAACAAAAAGGCGATATCGATCGACGACTTGAACGCGCTCGAGAACGTCAGCGAAAAAACGCTGCGCACCGCGCAAATTTTCCTCGGTGCCTTGCCGATTATGCTCGTGTATCCGTTCCTGCAGAAGTATTTCATTAAAGGGATTACGGTCGGCAGCGTGAAAGAGTAGAATAGATCCATTCTGGAGATGAGCGATGATATGGCAAAAGTAAAAGTGGCGCTAATTGGCGCCGGCCTGCGCGGACAAAATTACGTCAACTACGCGCTCGGCAATCCGGAGGAGATGCAGCTTGTGGCGATTGCCGACCCGAATACGGATCGTCTCGGCAGGCTGAAGGAGCTTCACGGCGTGGCGGACGACATGGTCTTCGCCGATTGGCGCGACCTGCTCGATCGGCCGAAGCTGGCCGATGCGGTGCTCATTTGCACGCAGGATAAAATGCATTTTGAGCCTACGATGAAGGCGCTTGATGTAGGCTATCACGTCATGCTGGAGAAGCCGATGTCCCCCGATCCGCAGGAATGCGCCATAATGGGCGCCAAGGCGGAGGAGTCGGGGCTGATTTTCTCGATTTGCCACGTGCTGCGCTATACGAATTTTTTCGGCACGATCAAAAGGCTGCTGGACGAAGGCGCGATCGGACGACTCATGTCGATCCAGCATAACGAAAACGTCGCCCATTGGCACCAGGCGCACAGCTTCGTGCGCGGCAACTGGCGCAACAAAGCCGAGTCGAGCCCGATGATCTTGGCCAAGTCGTGCCACGATCTCGACATTTTGCTGTGGCTCGCCGGAGCGGATTGCGAGCGGGTGTCCTCGTTCGGCAGCTTGTCGCATTTTCATGCGGGCAATGCCCCGGAAGGCGCGCCGAAGCGATGCACGGACGGCTGCCCTGCGGCGGATGACTGCTTGTATTATGCGCCGAACGTTTATTTGGACGACAAGTCCGGCTGGATGGCGCTGGCGATCAGCGACGACCACAGCCGGGAGGCGCGGCTGAAGGCGCTGCAGGAAGGGCCGTACGGCCGTTGCGTATACCATTGCGACAATGACGTTGTCGATCATCAGGTCGTGAATATGGAGTTTGCGAACGAGGTGACGGTTGCGTTCACGATGTCGGCCTTTACGCAGGACTGCAGCCGGACAATCAAGCTGATGGGGACGAAAGGCGAAATTCGCGGAGCGATGGAGAAAAATGAAATCGAGCTGACCCGTTTCGGCGGCGAGCCGGAGCTTATTTCGCTTGAAGCTCCCGGAGGACATGCCGGACACGGCGGCGGCGATTACGGGTTAATGCGGGATTTCTTGAATCTTGTGCGGAGCGGCGGCCAGTCGGAGAGCTTAACGTCGGCGGCAAAATCGGTGCAGAGCCATTTGATGGCCTTCGCAGCCGAGCAATCCCGCTTGGAGCGGCGCGTCATCGAAATGAAAGAATATGCGGCTTCGTTTTCGGTTCGATAGAGATAATTTCAGCTAATAGCTTCATAGATTTGCCCTTTCAAACGGTCTGCTCTTTTCATAGAGTATAGTATCGAATGAAAGGAGGTAAGATTACTATGTTCCTTCGCTCAAATTGTCGACGCACTTCTTCAGGTGGGGCTAAATCCACCCGTGGCGTCAAGTCCACTCGTGGCGTTAAGTCCACTCGCGGTGTCAAGTCTAACGTTGTTGGAGGAGTCAGCCGCGGTTCTAAGTCCGGTGTAGACCCGATCGTCCGTTTTCTCAGAACTTTAGCGATTGGCACAGAGGTACAGATCCAATTCGACGATCAGCCGGTTGCAACCGGTAGATTCGAAGGCTTCCAAGACGGTCTGGTACTGCTCACCAATTTCAACGGCTTCACCGGCGTTACCCGTCTTAACCCAAATCGGATCAATGCAGTATCCGTTTAAAGGGACAAAAAATAACCAGGTCATGCAAATGACTCTGGTTATTTTTTGCTTTACAGCGCCTCGGGCAGCTCAATTTGCTTTAATTGATAAAATACGCCTTTGCGCGCCATGAGTTCCTCGAAGGAACCGATCTCCGCGCAAACGCCGTCTTTCAGCACGACGATGCGGTCCGCATCGCGGATCGTCGACAGCCGGTGCGCGACGATAAACGTCGTACGGCCTCGAATGAGCTGCTTCATCGCTTTTTGCACCTGATACTCGGAGTGGTTGTCGAGCGCCGAAGTCGCTTCGTCCAAAACAATGACCTGCGGATCGCGGATGAGCGCCCGGGCGATGGCGATTCGCTGCCGCTGCCCGCCGGACAGCTTGCCGCCGTGTTCGCCTACGGAAGTGTCCAGCCCTTTCGGCAGCTGGTCGATCAATTCCCGCAAGTTCGCCATATCGATTGCTTTGTTCAACTGCTCTTCGCTGACGGACGGCAGCCCGTACGTAATGTTGTCGCGGATCGTTCCCGAGAACAGCACGTTCGTTTGCGGAACGACGGCCAGGTGATGCCGATACGATTGCATATTCAATTCGTCCATCGGTAAACCGTCCACGACAACCGATCCGAGATGCGGCTTGTAGAAGCCGATGATCATATTCAGCAGCGTCGATTTGCCGGCGCCCGACGCGCCGACGAAGGCGATGCATTCGCCGGCCTTCACGTCGAGGTTGAAGTTGCGCAGAACCGGCGTTTCCGCATCCCGGTACCGAAACTCCACATTGTTGAATTGATAGGAGCCCTTGAAGTTCGGAAGCTTCTTCTTGCCTTGATACTCCTCAAGCTCTTGCGACATCAATATTTCGGACACGGATCGGATCGATTCCATGCCTTTGGCGACGTTCGGATAAATCGTCAAGATTTGCGATACCGAACCGAGGATCATGCCGAAGAAGCTTTGATACATGACGACGTCGCCGACCGGAATTTGACCGCGATAAGCGAGATAAGCGGTGAAGATCAAACAACCGACCTGGAACATCTGAAACACGACCCAGTTCGAGGAACCGAACAGCGCCTCCACCATGTCGAGGCGATAGCCTTTGCCGCGAATATTTTGCAGCGCGTTGTCGATCTTCCGGATTTCCACGTCTTCCAGGCCGTGCGCCCGGGTAATCGGGATCATATCGACCATTTCGGATACTTTCCCCGACATTTCTTCGATTTCTTTGCGGAACTCGCTGTTCGTATTCCGGATTTTTTTGCGGAAAATACTGAGCAGCAGAAGCGAAGCCGGTATGGTCAGGAAGAAAAACAACGTCACCGTCAAGCTTTTGTTGACCGTGATGACGACGGCGATGATCACGTTGAATAAGGCCGGCAGAAACGAAACCATCAGCTGCTTGGACAGGAATTCGATGCCCTCTACGTCGCGCAGCACCTTCGATTGCAGCCTGCCGGATTTGAGATCGCCGTGGAATGCCATCGACAAATGCTGCAGCTTGCGTACGAGCGTGCTGCGAAGGCCGGACTCCACAAAACGTATCGCTTTGCTCATATATTTGACGTGCAGGGAATGCGTCGGAATGTTCTGTACGATCACAATCGAGATCAGCAGCAGATTCAGCCAAATTTCGGATAAGCTATGATCCTCCGGTTTGCTCGCGATGTTGATGAGATTGGCCGTTACGATCGGCAATACCCAAACCGGCGCTTGCTTCAGCAAGAAGAAGAGGGTGGATAAGGACAATTTGGCGATGTTGCCTTTGTACAAATAATACAAGGTCGAAAGCGGCTTGCTTTTGGTCAGCGTGTTGCCGTTGAACAGCTGCTCAAAGTGGGGCGGTTGTTGTTGCTGTTGTGTGCTCATAAACTCTCCTTTGAGGACGATCATTCTGCTTGGTATGTAATCTATAACATTACTACTCCACTTTGCGTGATTTGTAAAGGTTGATTTCAGCGGATTTTCTAGGGCATTCCAACATTTTTTTATTTCAGCGGCTGCCTTTTTAACTTATTTTTGCTATCATGCAAGTGAAAGCGATTGCGATCCGATGAAGGAGTGTGGGAGAAATGAAACCGAACGAAGGGAAGAACGCACTGCATTACGACGAAAATATGAAGCTGGTCGCCGGCGATCATTCCGGCATGGTCTGGATGTCACCGATGGAGGAGCCGTTTCGCCTATCCGGTTTCGCTTGGCTCGCGGAGGACGGGGTCTATCGCCGTCTGCCGGTCGCGCCGCGATGGAAGCTGCCGGAGGCGGTCGATTATTTGGCCAACCATACGGCCGGCGGGCAAATCCGGTTTACGACCGATTCGCCGAAGCTCACCGTCAAAGTCCGGTTAGCGAGCGCCGCCGATATGTACCACATGCCGTCGACGGGCCAGTGCGGATTCGATTGCTATATCGGGGAGCCGGGCAACTCGCAATATTGCTCGACCGTCGCTTACGATCACCGGCAAACCGAATATGAGCATACGCTGTACGCTTTCGACTCGCGGGAGAAACGCTGCATTACGCTGAACTTCCCGTTATATCAAGGGGTGAAAGAAGTGCTGGTCGGGCTTGAGCCCGGTTCGCTGATCGGCTCGCCACCGGCTTATGACGATAACAAAAAAGTGATCATTTACGGGACGTCCATTACGCAAGGAGGCTGCGCGAACCGTCCGGGCATGGCTTATCCGAACATTATGAGCCGGAGAATCAACCGGGAGTTCATTAATTTGGGTTTTTCGGGCAACGGTAAGGGGGAGCCGGAGCTTGCGCGCATCATCGGGGAAATCGCCGATCCGGCTTGCCTTGTGCTCGATTATGAAGCGAACTGCGTGAGCAAGGAATTGTTCGCGGAGACGCTGCCCGAGTTTATCCGAATTTACCGGGAGCGGCATCCGATCGTTCCGATCGTGGTCGTTTCGAAAATATCGTTCGCCCAGGAGCTATGGAATAAGGCGCAGGCGGCGCTGCACGAAGAGCGCAAGCAATTGCAGCGTTCCGTGGTAGAGAAAGCTCGGGAGGCGGGGGATCGCGACATCTATTTTGTCGACGGCTCGGCATTCCTGGGGGAATACGGCCAAGAGGGAACTGTCGACGGGGTTCATCCGACCGACCTCGGCTTCCTGGAAATGGCCAATCATTTTACCCCGATCTTGCGGGAAATTCTGGCGGAGTCGTAATGTCGGGATCGGGATGGGGATCAGGATCTGTTCAGGCGGAATGCGTGAGCGGATGCTGCTATACATTTACGCCGCTATACATAGCGCTGCCGCTCGCTGCGGTAAACGCCGGGCGTACAGCCGATACGGGCGCGGAATAGGCGGATAAAATAGTTGGCGTCGTCGAATCCGATCCGCGCGGCGATTTCCGCAACGGACAAATCGGTTGTCGACAGCAGCCGCTTCGCTTCGGTCATCCGCAGAAACTGCTGATACTTCAGCGGGCTCATGCCCGTGCGGGTTTTCAGGCAGCGCGCCAAATAATCGAAGGCGAAGTGAAGCTGCTCTTCCATGCGGCGCGGCTCCAGCTTCCGATACGCATGGGCGGCCAAGTACCGCTCGACGGAGGCGCCGATCGCGGCAACGCGCGAATAGCCGCCGGTCGTTGAAGCGATGCTTTGCAGCTGCGCGATTAGGCGGACGAACAAGGCGTGCAGCTCGGCTACGTGCTGCAAGTCGAGCTTCTCGTGCAGCGACGTCATCGCATCGAGCGTCGGCAGCAGCGGGCTCAAGTCCGCAGCCATATATTTAGGCAGCAGGATGGACTGGTCCAGCGGACTGAGGTCTTTGTCGGTGCCTTTCTGCACATAGGCCGACCAAGGCACGTCGGAGCGGGAGCAGCGCGCCGGAGGCGACGGATGGACAAAATGAACCCAATAAATGTCCGTTTCCGTCTCGCAGGGCCGATGCCCGTAATGGACACGTCCGGGTTCCAGAACGAGCATTTGTCCCGGGCCGATTTCATAAGGCGTATCGTCCTCGGTCATGTACAACGTGCCTTTGGTGACGATCAGCATGTCATAGACTTCAAACGTTCGGCGAAAATGCTGGGTGCCCGGCGCCCAGGCGGCGTGTCCGACCGTAATAAAATGCGGCAGCGGAGGAATTGACAGCTGCAAGCAATCCATAAGATCCCGATCCCTTCCCGATTGACGATCATAATTAGACGATGTCCCGAGCTGCCGAAGCCTTTGTTTCGGCAGCTCGTTTCATTTCAACGATATTGTACTTATTGGGAAAATACTTTACCGGATAGTATAACATAGCGATGCTACAATTTGGTCGGTATTGTGCTATAGAAAGTCGGGAATCGTTCTATTCGCCTGCCTCTTGGACGGTTACACTGGGCATAAGACAGCCATTATACCGTGAAAGGCGGGCGTATTCGCAATGAATTTTCGTCAAGTGCATCTGGATTTTCATACTTCCGAAGCCATCGACCGGATCGGCAGCCGATTTTCCAAAGTCCAATTTCAATCGATGCTGAAGCTCGGCCATCTGAATTCCATCACCGTATTTTCCAAATGCCATCACGGCTGGGCCTATCATCCGTCCGAAGCGAACGAAATGCATCCCGGACTTGACTTTGACCTGCTGGGCGCCATGATTGAGGCGGCGCATGAGATCGGCGTCAAAGCGCCGGTGTACGTGTCTGCCGGATTGGACGAAAAGCTCGTGCTGCGCCACCCCGAATGGCTGCGGCGCAACTGCGATAACGGGCCGATCTGGGGTTCAGGCTTCTTGAAGGCAGGATATCACGAATTTTGCTTGAATACGCCGTATCTGGACGTTTTGGTAAAGCAGGTGGAGGAAGTCGCGCGCAATTATGACGCGGACGGCATTTTCCTCGATATTGTCGGGGTCCGCGATTGTTACTGCCATCATTGCATCACGAAACTGCGCGAGCGGGGCCAAGACCCTCGTGACGAAGCGGCCGTATTCGCCCTAGGTGAAGAAACATACGCGAATTATACGAGCCGCATCAAGGAAGCGGTCCATGCGATCAAGCCGGATATGCCGATCTTTCATAACAGCGGACACATTACGCGCGGCCGCCGGGACTTGGCGCATATGAACACGCATCACCTCGAGCTGGAATCGCTGCCGACCGGCGGCTGGGGGTACGACCATTTCCCGCTATCGGCTCGGTACGCCCAGCCGCTTGGCATGCCGTTCCTCGGCATGACCGGCAAGTTCCATACGACGTGGGGCGAATTCGGCGGCTACAAGCACCCGAACGCGCTGCGTTACGAGACGGCGCTCAGCATCGCGAACGGCGCACGCTGCTCCATCGGCGACCAGCTCCATCCCGAAGGCGAGATGGATGAGGCGACATACCGGCTGATCGGCGCGGCATATGCCGAGATCGAGCAGAAGGAGCCGTGGTGCGAAGGCGTCCGCAATGTCGCCGACGTCGCGTTGCTATCGCTGGAAGCGGTGATGCAGGCAGCGGGAAGGAAAGCGGAGGGCCTCTCCGGCGATCCTGATGCGGGCGCTGTAAGAATGCTGCTGGAAGGCAGCTTCCTGTACGACGTCATCGATGCGGAGACGGACTTTACACCGTACAAGGTGCTTATTTTGCCGGATCAGGTGCAGCTAAGCGCGAGGCTGGCCGAGCGCATCAACGCTTACGTGGCGGGTGGCGGCAAGCTGCTGGCAACCGGACGTTCCGGACTTAACGAAGCAGGGGATGCGTTCGCCGTGGATTTGGGCGTGGCCTACGAAGGTAGGAACCCGTACAAGCCGGATTATTTCCGCCCTGCGTTCGACGTGCCGAATCTCGGTCAAGCGGGCTTCATCTTCTACGGCGAGGGGCAGCAAGTTGCCTTGAAAGGCGGCACGGAGCTTGGCGCCCGGCAAAACCCTTATTTCAACCGCGACGCGTTCCGGTTCTGCTCCCATCAGCACACTCCGAACTCCTTCGAATACGGCGGTCCGGGTATGGTGGAAAGCGACCACGGCATATATATTGCCTGGAACGTATTCGAGGACTACGCGGCCAAGGGCAGCCTGATTGTGAAGGAAACGGTGCTGTACGCCTTGAACCGGCTGCTGCCCGCGAAGACGCTGCGCACCGGCTTACCTGCGCAAGGCGTCGTAACATTGCAGCATCAGCCACTGGAGCAGCGATATGTGAACCACTTGCTGTACGCCGTACCGGTTCGGCGCGGCGCCTCGATCGAAGTGATCGAGGACATCGTGCCGCTTTACGATGTCGATGTGGAGCTGCGCCTGCCGGAGGCGGCAAAAGCCGTTTACCTCGCGCCGCAGCATACGCCGCTTGCTTTCGAGCAAGAGGGAGGCGTACTCCGGTACACGGTGCCGAAACTGGAATGCCACCAGATGGTCGTGATCGATGTCGAATCCAATTAACGAAACGAAGAAAGGCTGCCCTTCCGGGTAGTCTTTTTTTTCTAGCAAATGTTCCTCTATCATCTTTGTTGGATTTTGTCGATAGCTATGATAGACTCTTTGAAAATGGCTCATTTTTCTACTGTACGGAGGCTGCACTATGAATAAGTATAAAGAGGCTCTGATGACGAACATCAATCGGCAGCTGGAGGCGTGGTTCGACCAGACGGAGCCTATTCCGCACGACCAGGTTCATCTGTTTCTTCATTCGATCAAGGGTACGGCTGGGACGATCGGTTTGGACGAACTCGCCCTGGTCGCGCAAGGGCTGCTTGAGGTCGTCGAGGCTTCTTCGGCAAGCGACTGGCAAGCCGGCGAGCTGCGGGCGTTCCTGTTCGAGCTCATACGGAACAGCTACGAGCATGCGACGGAGCCCGAGCTGTTGCTCGAAGCGGGGCACGGCGAGATTGGCAAACCCGAGGAATCCGGCGAATCCGGCGAGTCCGTCAAGGATCAGCCGCTGGTTCTAATTCTGGATGACGACGTCACTCTATTAATGTTTCTAAAAGAAGAATTGGAGAAAATCGGCTGGTCCGTCATTGCGACAACGCATCCGAACAAAGCCATCGATTATTTCCACGACGTTTCGCCGGATTGCCTTGTGCTCGATATACATATTCCGCAATCAAGCGGGCTTGACGTCATGCAGACGCTGCAGGAAAAAATCAAAAAACAATACGTCCCGACAACGATTATTAGCTACGACAGCGATAAAGCAACCCGGCTGAAGGCATACCGCATGGGCGCGGACGATGTCATGAGCAAGCCGCTCGATATGGAGGAATTCGTTACGCGGCTGGAAAGGCAGCTGAACCATAAGCGATGGCTGGACCGCGTCTTGTTCGTGGACGAGCTGACCGGCGCTTATAATCGCAAATATTTGCAGGAAGCGTATGAACGGTTGTCCTCCGAAGCGCTGCGTACCGGAGCGAACTTCTCGCTTGTTCTGCTGGATTTGGATCATTTCAAGCAGGTGAACGACCGGTACGGGCATTTGATCGGCGACCAGGTGCTGGCGGGTTTCTCGTCGTATATCCGGTCAAGCGGCCGGACGACCGATTTGTTGATTCGGTACGGCGGCGAGGAATTCGTCCTGCTGATGCCGAGAACCGGAACGCAGGAAGCGAAGCTGGCGCTCGAGCGAATGATCGCTCAGTTTTCCGAGATGAAATTCGACTCCCCGCAGGGCGAATTTTCGATCAGTTTTTCGGCTGGCGTCGTTGAAGTAACCGATCCGCAGCTGCACCGCCAGTATTGGCTGCAAGCGGCGGATCAGGCGCTTTATGCGGCGAAGAAGCTCGGGCGGAAGCGAGTCGAAGCGGCTGGATCGTCCAATATGCAGCCGAGCAAGAAGAAGATCAAAATTGCCGTCGTTGATGACGATGCCATTGTCAGGGCGATGCTGACGGAATATATGAAGGATTGCTTCGGCGATCAGGCCGAAGCCGAAGTCCGTACATACCGGAACGGGGAGCTGTTTCTGGACGATGTCTTGCACGGCGGCGATGACCCGTGTATCGTGCTGCTGGACGGCATGATGCCGGGGATGGACGGCCTGGAGGTGCTGCGGAGAGTCCGCACATTGCCGAACTCGGGACAATACAAGGTCATTATGCTGACCGGACGCAGAGGGGAACAGGATATCGCCAGAGCGCTTCAATTGGGCGCGGACGACTATATTACGAAGCCGTTCGGCATTAAATCGTTGGAAGCCCGAATTCGTAAGCTGGTTCGGCAAGTCATCTAACATGAAAGGGGAGGAGAAGATGGCGAAAATTTTGCTGGCGGAAGACGAAGCGGTATTGCGCATGCTCGTAGGCGATACGCTGGAGGACGAAGGTTACGACATGGATGTCGCCTGCGACGGCGAGGAAGCGCTTCGCTGCATCGAGCGGCACGATTACGACCTCATTATCCTGGATTATATGATGCCCAAAATGACGGGGCTCGAGGTAATCTCGCAAGTGCGGACAATGCCGGGCAAAAGTGCGGTGCGGATCCTCATGTTGTCCGCCAAAAGCCAACAAGCGGAGCAGGAAAAAGTGCTCGCGCAAGGCGCGGACGATTTCATGTCCAAGCCGTTCAGCCCGGCCGAGCTCGTACGGAAAGTGAGAGCTATGCTGCATGAATAATATGTTCCGTTATCTCGGAAGAAGCATTACCCGCCGTTTCGTCGCGATGATGCTTACGCTGCTGACGTTCATTATGGTCGGCGCGGGCATCGTGCTGTGGATCAACTACGATACGTTTCAACAATACGAAGCGACTTCGAAGCAGCTGAAGCAGAAGGAAAAGCTGATCGCCGAAATCGCCGAGCATACGAATCAGATCTTTTTCCGGGCGAGAGGGTATTACGCCTTCATCAATCGTGCGGAACACGACCTGATTTTCAAGGAGAAGGACTTGCTCGACAAGTCTTTGGCCGAATTCAAAAAGCTGCCGATCAGCGATTCGGAGATGGAGCTCATCGTTTCCATCGAATCGTTCTTCAATAATTATTTCACCAATGTGCTGCCGCGCGCTTTTGAATTTGTCGAACAAGAAGATTACGAAGGCTTGCGCAAGTTTTCGTCCAGCGGACTTAACGATTCGGTCAACAAGCTGCTCAATTACGCGGTGGACTACCGTCAGCAAAGCGAAACGATGCTGAATGCCGAAAGCGAGCGGCTGATGGAGCGTTTGCGTTATCAGAGCTTATGGTTCGCGTTATACATATTGATTATGTTCATCATCTCCATTGTTCTGATTGCGAAATCCGCTCGCGATATCGGCAAGCCGCTGGGCAATTTGTCCGCGGAGGCGTCGCGGTTTGCCCGGGGGGAAATGATAACGCCTATGGATACGTCGCGTCAGGACGAGATCGGCCAGCTCTCCCGATCCTTTCAATATATGATCGGCCAAATCCAATTGAAGGAAGAAGAGCTGCTCGCGCAAAACGAAGAGCTGCAGGCGCAGCAGGACGAATTGCAGGCGCAGCAGGAGGAGCTGCAGGAAGCGCTGACGAAGACGGAAGCGAACGAACATTATTTGGAAAAAAGAAACGCATTGATTCAGTCGCTTACCAATACGCTGGACAAACGCGAACTGCTCCAGAGCATCGTGAAAAACACGGTGGAAGTAACCGGTTCGGACAAAGGAGTCGTCGTGCTGCTGAATGGGGAGCTGGACTATGCGGCCTTCGGCGTTTCGGAGCAAGGGGTCGCCCAGGTGCTGCATAGCGTGGAGCACGATGTGCTGGCTCGAATTGACCATACGAAGCAGCCTTACGCCGTCACTCGCGAAATTCGCGGCGTCGAGCGCGGATATCACACCGAATCGATGCAATGCCACGATTTGCATGTGCCTTTGACGAACGCGGACGACAAGGTGATCGCCTGGATTATTCTTACTCGCTTTAGCGGGGCTTTTACGGTAATGGAGCAGCAGGATGCGGAAGGGCTTGGCAAGCAAATTTCGCTGTCGCTCGAGAAGCTTGCGATGTATGAGAAGACGGAGGAGCAGCGGCAGCTGACCCAAAATATTCTCGATACGATTCAAGAAGGGGTACAGCTCCTTGATCTGGAAGGCACGACGCTGCAGGTGAACCGCAAGATGCTTGAGCTGTTCGGCCACGATGCCGCCTTTCTCACGACGGAAATGAAGCTAATGCCTTGGATCGAGCACTTGCGCAATCAGGTCGTCGCACCGGAGCCAATGGCGCGCTTCGTCGAAAATATCGTTCACCGCCGGGAAATGGAGGCCCGCGTACATATTTACGAAATGTTCGCGCCGTCCCGCCGATATATTCAAATGTATTACGAGCCGATCTTCCGCAAGCAGGAGCAAATCGGCACGATTCTCGTCCATCGGGACATTACGAAGGAATATGAAGTCGACCAGATCAAATCGGAATTCGTCAGCACGGTGAGCCATGAGCTAAGGACGCCTCTAGCCAGCGTGCTGGGCTTCGCCGAGCTGATGCTGAGCAAAGAGCTGAAGCCGGAGCGCCAGCGCAAATATTTGCAGACGATTCATCAAGAAGCGCTGAGGTTAACTTCGCTGATCAACGATTTTCTGGATTTGCAGCGGATGGAGTCGGGGAAGCAAGCTTACGAAATGAAGCCGGTCGCCATTGGGACGATTGTCGAGGAAGTGCTGGAGTTTTATCGCGAGCAGCATCCGCGGCACACGTTAACGTTCGACAACCGGGCCGGATCGGCGGTCATTATGGGCGACCGGGACAAGATGCGTCAGGTGCTGACGAACCTGCTGAGCAATGCGGTCAAGTATTCGCCGGAGGGCGGCGGCGTGACGGTCGTTGCCCGCAGGGAAGGAGCGCAGCTGTGCGTGGACGTCAAGGACGAAGGCCTTGGCATTCCGGCTGAGGCGCTGTCGAAGCTGTTCTCCAAGTTTTACCGGGTCGACAATTCGGACCGCCGCGAGATCGGCGGAACGGGCCTTGGCCTTGCCATCGTCAAAGAGATTATTAACATACACGGTGGAGACATTCGCGTTCAATCGGAATACGGCCGGGGCAGTACGTTTACCTTCGTGCTTCCTGTCGTGGGCGTCGAGGCGCTTTCTGAAGCGGCGCCTGCTTCGGAAACGGCGGAGGAGCAGAGTCATCCGGTTCAGCATCGGAAGGTGATGATCATCGAGGACGATTCCAACTTGTCGGAGCTGTTGACACAGGAGCTGCAAGAGCGCGGTTTTGCCGTCTTTCGATTCGCCGACGGTGAAGAAGCGTTAAACGCCATGCCGCGGGTCGAACCGGATGCCGTCGTGCTTGACCTCGTGCTGAAGCACGGACGCGACGGCTGGGACATCTTCGAGCGGATGGCGAAGGACGAGCGGCTTCGCGCGATCCCGATCATTATTTCGAGCGCCTTCGAAGAGAAGAAGAAGGCCGGCGAATGGGGCGCGAAGGGGTATTTGGTGAAACCGTATCATCCGAGCCTGCTGTCGAGAGCGGTTGTCCAAGCGATTTCGAGCCGCGATAGCGGCGGACAAATATTTGTGCCGGAATTCAAATGATTATATTGCGAGCAACATATGAGCATCCCACTGGGTAAAGAGAGTGGGATGTTTTTTATTTGCATAAGGCACTGAAAGATACAACGGTCTCTTTAACTCGCATTACTGGGCGTTTTACGAATAATTCGACAAAAATTGCTTTGCTTTGCGCGGAAACTTCAAGTATGATGAGAAAATAAGAAAAATTTTTATCCCCATAGGCGGAGAGTTGTTCTTGGTAAAGAAAGTATCCGTTCGCTTTAATGCTGCAACGCATCGAACCGAAGCTTTTTTATCCTTAGAACAACGAAGAGATGGTTAGATTAATAAGCAAAAGGAGCAATTGTACAAAATGAATACGAAGACGAAGCATTGCAAAATTGTCGATTGTACGATCCGTGACGGGGGGCTCGTCAACAACTGGGATTTCAGCGTTGAATTCGTACAGAACCTGTATAACGGGCTGAACGAGGCCGGCGTTGACTACATGGAGATCGGATACAAAAATTCGCCGAAGCTGCTGAAGGGCGCCGACCAAGCAGGCCCATGGCGTTTCCTCGACGATGATTTCCTGCGTAAAGTCATCCCGCAAAAGCTGAACACGAAGCTGTCCGCGTTAGTCGATATCGGCCGCGTGGACGAAAACGATATATTGCCGCGCAGCGAAAGCATGCTGGACCTGATCCGCGTCGCTTGCTACGTCAAAGACGTCGACAAAGCGCTTGAGCTGGTGCAAACGTTCCATGACCGCGGATACGAAACGACGATCAACATCATGGCGCTCTCGAACGTCATGGAGAACGAGCTGCTCGAAGCGTTCGAAATGATCAAGGAAAGCGTCGTCGATTACGTGTACATCGTGGACTCGTACGGCAGCCTTGACCATAACGACATGCGTTACCTGGTCGAGAAATTCAAGACGCACCTGCCGAACAAAAAGCTGGGCGTGCATGCGCACAACAACATGCAGATGGCGTTCGCCAACACGCTCGTTGCGGCCGAGCTGGGCGTCGAGTTGCTTGACGCTTCCGTATACGGAATGGGCCGCGCAGCGGGCAATACGCCTACGGAGCTGCTCGTCGCTCACTTGAAAAACACCAAATACAACGTTCGTCCGGTATTGGACGTGATCGAACGCTTCATGATTCCTCTTCGCGAAAAAGAAGAGTGGGGCTACATCATCCCTTATATGATTACCGGCATGCTGGATGAGCATCCGCGTTCGGCGATGGCGCTCCGCAATTCGGCGGACAAAGACAAGGCCGTCGAGTTCTACGACAAGCTGACAACGCCGGAAGTATTGCACGGCAAACAATAGTTTACGATAAAAAATCCATCCCGATCCGTTCGTTTGAACGGCGGGGATGGATTTTTTGTTTTGTTTGGCTGTGCCGTATGCCGTAAGCGAGGACCTACCGCTCATCTCCACGACCGGTTAGCCCGCCTTAACTGCTAATCGACAAGCTAGAGTCGTGTCTAATCAGGGCGGATGACGAAAATACCTGCAATTGTGCAGTTATTTGTACCGGTCTGGCTCAATAGCGGCGAATACCTGCGAATCTACATCTATTTCCCACTGTCCGCGCATTTCTGACATTATCAAGCAAGAATAACTGTATATTTGCAGGCTTTTGCCTCCCACTGGCGAGTAGTTCCCGAATTAACTGCACATTTGCAGTAATTCCTCAGTTCGCCAATCCCACAATACACTTTTCGTCAACTCCGGACTCGTGAACTTAGAAACTCTGAACTCGCCAACTCCGAATTTCAAAACTCGCGAACTTTAGAACTCCGAGCACGCAAACACCGAACTTGCGGACCTCAGAATTCCGGCCTGCGAACTCCGGAACTCAGAACTCGAGAACTTCAGATCTCCGAGCGATGGAATCTCGAACTCCCCAACTCTTTAATTCCCCGTCTCCTCAGCTCGATATTCCAACTATACCCCGATCACGCACCCCATCGAACTTGCGAGGACTAACCGCCTCTCTCAACGTCAATCGGCTTCGCCGATTGGCGCACGATCATCTCGGACGGCAGAATCAGCTTGCGCCACTCGCCGGCGACGGCGGTGCCTTGGATGCGCTCGATCAGGAACTGGATGCCGAGCGCGCCGAACTGATACGCCGGCTGGGCGGCAACCGTCAGGAACGGGTCGATCGCCGACGACGCCCCCAAATCGTCGAAGCAGACGACGGAGATGTCGTCCGGGACGCGCAGCCCTTTGCCGCACAGCTCCCGGATTGCGCCGAGCGCGAGAAAGTTGTTCGCCGCGAAAATGGCGGTCGGCCGCTCCGGAAGAGCCAGCAGCGCATCAATGACGCCGCTGTCGGTGAGCTGCTTATAGCCGACCTCGAACACTAGCTCCTCGTCGAACGGGATATCGTTCAGCTTAAGCGCATCGCGATACCCGGTGTACCGGTGCCGGGCCGTCGAGACGTCCGGCGAGCCGTTGATCAGCGCGATGCGCCGGTGGCCAAGCGACACGAGGTGCTCGACGAGCTGCCGCGCGCCTTCCTTGCTGTCGCCGAGCACCATGTCGGACTCAACCCCCGGCACCTCGCGGTCGATCAGCACGAACGGGATGTTGTGGCGGATGAGCGTCTCCAGATGCTTGTCGGACGCATCGCCCGCCGGGGCGAACAATACGCCGTCGACGCGGGTCGACAGGATCATGTCGACGTATTCTTTTTCCTTATCGAGATTTTCGTCGCTATTCCCGAACAACAGCTTATATCCAAGCCGCATCGCAGTATCCTCCGCGCCGCGGGCTAACGTCGTATAAAACGGATTCGTAATATCGGCAATGAGCAACGATAAAATTTTCGTCTGCTGCAGAACGAGACTGCGAGCCATCGCGTTCGGTACATAATTCATTTCGTCCATGACCCGTTTCACCTTGAGACGGGTTTTTTCGCTAATGCGTCCGGTGTTATTGATAACTCTCGATACCGTCATGGCCGAGACATTTGCTTGTTTGGCGATATCGTAAATCGTTACCATGCATGACCTTCCTTTGCTAGCTAATATGTTATTTTACGATAAAGAAAATTTAAGTTCGCTGAGCTTTAAAGCGAAAGAGAATTTTCTTTACCAAGAAAAGCTTCCTCTTACGCAGGGTCATTCATCGTGGAGCAGACTCCGAATAGAAGCTTTTCTTATTGTACTGAATAAAAAGGTTGACAGCAATAGCGTTCCTTGTTATGTTGGAGTTATCGGTAACACAAACTTTATCACTAGAGGTGATTGGTGTGGCAAAAGCGATAGATGCAAGCGCGGACGCGCTTGTGATGGACGAAAAAGACCACGTCGCGACAGCGATCAAGGATATTCAAGCAGGAGAAACGGTAACCTACCGGATCAAGGACCAGACGGTGCAAATCGCGGTGACCGACCCGATTCCGTTCGGCCACAAAATTGCAATCGTCGCTATAGTTCCGGGCACGCATGTGCGCAAATACGGCGAGGTGATCGGCGCGGCGACGGTGGACATCGCAATCGGCCAGCACGTTCACGTTCATAATATCGAAGGCATCCGCGGACGCGGCGACAAAGCGAAAACAGAAGGAGGCGCACAATAATGGGTCATTTCATGGGATACCGGCGCCCGAACAATCAAGTGGGCATCCGCAATCATTTGCTCATCATTCCGACGGTCATTTGCGCGAACCAAGTTTGCTCCCGCATTATGCAGATGGTGCCGGAAACGGTAGCGATTCCGCATCAGCACGGCTGCAGCCAAATCGGCGCAGATAAAGAGCGTACGTTCGACGTGCTCGCAGGCACGGGCAAAAACCCGAACGTCGGCGGCGTGATCATCATCAGCCTCGGCTGCGAAGTCGTTGATCCGCACGCGCTTGCGGAAGCGATCAAAGTTACCGGTAAACCGGTTGAAGTGATCGACATCCAATCCGTCGGCGGTTCGGTTAAGGCGATCCAACACGGCGTGGAGCTGGCGCGCAAAATGCGCAAAGAGCTGGACGCGATGGAGAAGGTGCAAATTCCGCTTAGCGAGCTGATCGTTGGCGTGAAATGCGGCGGCTCCGACGCGACGAGCGGCCTGGCATCGAACCCGGCGCTTGGCGTAGCGGCGGACGCGCTGATCCAAGAAGGCGGCGGCATCGTCATCGGCGAAACGACCGAGATCATCGGCGCGGAGCATGTGCTGGCGGAGCGCTGCCGGACGCCGGAAACGGCCGAGAAGCTGTATTACATCGTCGACCGCTTCGAGAAAGAAGTCGAGCGGATGGGCGCCGACATGCGCGGCGGCAACCCGAGCCCGGGCAACATCGCGGGCGGACTGTCCACAATCGAGGAGAAGTCGCTTGGCTGCATAAGCAAATGCGGCACGGCGCCGATTGAAGGCGTTATCGAATATGCGGAGCAAATCCCGAACAAAGGGCTGTACTTCATGGACTCGCCGGGCAACGACATCGAATGCGTATCAGGCATGGCGGCCGGCGGCGCACATATCGTCTGCTTTACGACGGGACGCGGAACGCCGACAGGCGCGGCCGTAATCCCGGTTATCAAAATTACGGGCAACGAAAAAATGTTCCAGCGCATGTCCGACAACATGGACGTTGACGTTAGCGCAATGCTGGCGGGAACGCTGTCGCTGGATGACGCAGGCGAACTCATCTGGAACGAAATCAAAGAAGTCGCTGACGGCAAGCTGACGAAAGCGGAAGTGCTCGGCCATCAGGAGTTCAGCATCAACCGGATCGGACCAAGCTTGTAATTCCATAAACCATGCACTTGTACATGCACACGAACATGCACGGCTGGCGGTCAGAGGCCCGCTATTCAGGGCATTAGCCGTGCGCTGAACCTAACAATAACAAGGAGAGATCATCTCATGAATCGTTTGAAAAACCGTATTGCGCTCGTCACCGGCGGCAGCCGCGGCATCGGCGAAGCGATCGTTATCCGTCTTGCGGAGGAAGGCGCTGACGTGGCGATCAACTTTACGTCCGACCGTTCCCGTGCCATCGCCGAAGAAGTGAAGGCGAAGGTCGAGGCGCTCGGCCAACGCGCAATCGTCGTGCAAGCCGACGTAGGCAACAGCGCGCAAGTGAAAGCGATGTTCGACCAAGTCGAAAGCGAGCTCGGACCGGTTGACATTCTCGTCAACAATGCCGGCATCGCGCCGTTCGAATCGTTTATGAAAGTAACCGAGGAGACGTGGGATCGGACGCAAAACACGAACCTGAAGTCGATTTTCCTTTGCTCGCAGCGCGCTGCCGCAGGCATGATCGAGCGCCGTTTCGGCAAAATCATCAACGTATTGTCCACGGCGAGCCTGGTCGTAACGAGCCCGGTTATCGTTCACTACCAATCGTCCAAAGCCGGTGCGCACATGCTGACCAAAGGCATGGCCATCGAGCTCGGGCCATACAACATCAACGTCAACGCGGTTGGACCAAGCACGGTTGATACCGACATGTGCACGGACTACTTGGCCGATCCGCGCATCCGCGAGCAAGAAGTGCAGGCGAACCCGATGAAGCGTCTCGGCACGGCTCGCCAAATCGGCGATTCGGTCGTATTCCTCGCATCCGAAGAAGCGATGCAAATTAACGGACATCTGCTTATGGTCGACGGCGGCCTCGTAGTTAAAGCGGCACAGCCTGACGACCATATGGAACGATAAAAGGAGCGGCTATGGCAGGAACGCGTTGGCAATACCACATCGTAACGGATCGTGCGGCGCTTCCGGAGCTAGGCCTGGAAGGCTGGGAGCTCGTCAGTGTGGCGGTCCTGCAAGGACTTGAGCAGTTTTATTTGAAGCGTCCGGCGCCTTCCGTCAGCGAAGAGATTACTTTGTCGCAGCGCGCTCACGTGTTAGCGCAAAAAACGGCGGAGGAGGGTGGCGAGTCATGAAACGAGGCGGAATTTTGCACCCGACGCTGAATCGGATTTTGACGGAAACGGGCCATACCGATATTTTGACGATATGCGATCGAGGTTTCCCGGTTCCACAAGGCATTGAGCGTCTCGATCTCGCGCTTGTGGACGGTATCCCATCCGTCCTTGACGTGCTGAAGGCCGTGCACGGCGAATTCGTTATCGACACGATCATCGTCGCCGAGGAAATGAAGGACGCCAGCCCGGAACGCTTTCGCGAACTGACGGAGCAATACCCGGACATTCATTTCATGATCGTCAGCCATCAGCGATTCAAACAAATTTGCAAGGAATCGCGTGCCGTCATCCGTACGGGGGATACGGTGCCTTATGCAAATTTGATGATCGTTTCCGGATAAGCAACGTACAACGAACGGCTCGGGGCGCATGGCAGCGCGCTTCGGGCTGTTTTTCTTTTGCCTCGGCTGGTATAATATGTGTATCGTGTTAAAAGAAGAAACCGGAGGAGCAAGCGTTGGATATCGCCAAAATTACAACTCGCAAAATATATGAAGAAATCGCCGAACAAATCAAACAGCAAATCGTGTCCGGCGCACTACCGCCCGGTCATAAGCTGCCTTCGACGCGGGAGTTGACGGAACGGTTCCAGGTCGGGCGTTCGACGATGAGGGAAGCGCTAAGCGCTCTTAAGGCTATGGGTTTGATCGAGATTCGGCAGGGCGAGGGCTGCTACGTGAGAATTGTGGAATCGGCCGACGTTCCATTGCCGGAATTCGACTCGCTGCTAATGGGCAAGCAGACGGTGTTAGAGCTGATGGAAGCGCGCAAGGCGCTCGAAATCGCCAATGCCGCGCTAGCCGCGGAGAAGCGGACGGATGAAGATTTGGCGGCGTTCGAAGCGGTGCTGGAAATGATGGAGCGCAATCTGGGCGACGAGGAGCAGGGGGAAGTCGCGGACGTTCGCTTCCACCTCGTGCTGTCGCAGGCGACGCACAATTCGATTATGGTGCGGCTGCTGGAGTCGATCTCTTCGCAAATGCAAATCGCGATCCGCGAAACGCGCAGGCTGCAAATGTATGCGAGTGCGGAAGTGTCGCGGCAGCTGTGGCAGGAGCACTCGGCAATCTATGAAGCGGTTCGGGACCGCGATCCGCTGCGCGCACAGGAAGCGATGCGGACCCACCTGCATCACGTGGAGAAAGTGCTGATTCGATTTATGAAATAAGAAATTTCGAAAACAACAAGTAAAAATATTTTCTTTTCAATTGTTAACATGTCTGATAACCTGATAATAAGATAATAAATGTGGAGGTCAATGCAATGCGAGTTTCGTTGTTTATTACTTGTTTGGCGGACCAGATGTATCCCGAGGTCGGCGAAAGCGTAGTACGTATTTTGCACCGTTACGGCTGCGAGGTTGATTTTCCGGAGACGCAAACATGCTGCGGGCAGCCGGCGTTCAACAGCGGATACCAGGACGAGGCGCGGGAAGTGGCGCGCAATCTGATCCGGGCGTTCGAGCATAGCGATTATGTCGTGTCTCCTTCCGGCTCCTGCACGGGCATGGTGCACCATTATTACCCGCATCTGTTCAAGGACGAACCGGAATGGGCCGCCAAAGCGGAAGCGCTCGTAAACAAAACGTATGAATTCGCGCAATTTATGGTCAAGGTGCTCGGCGTCACCGACTTGGGCGTTCGGTTCGATCACAAGGTGACGTATCACCCTTCATGTCACGCGACAAGGCTGCTTGGCGTAAAGTCCGAGCCGCTCGAGCTGCTGGAGAACGTCAAAGGCATCGATTTTGTCGACCTGCCGAAAAAAGAAGACTGCTGCGGCTTCGGCGGCACGTTCGCCGTCAAGATGGCCGACATGTCGGAGGCGATGGTGTGCGAAAAAGCCGCGCATGTGTGCGAGACCGGGGCGGAAGTGCTCGTCGGCACGGACATGGGCTGCCTCATGAACATCGGCGGCCGGCTGAACAAGGAAGGCAAGCCGATTCGCGTCATGCACTTGGCGCAGCTGCTTGAGGAAGGGAGGACGCGGGCGTGAGCGTGACGGATAAAGAGCTGGAGCTGATCGGCACGGGGTTGAAGAAGCGGACGGAGATCGCGCTGAAAAACGAGTTTTTGCGCAAGGCGGTCGCCTTTACGACCGATAAGCTGAAAACCGGGCGACTCGCGGCGATGGACGCGATGGGCGACTGGGAGCTATGGCGGGAGCGCGGGCAAGCGATCCGGCAGCATACGATCAGCAACCTGGACTATTATTTGAATCAATTCGCCGACAATGTGGCCAAAGCGGGCGGCAACGTCCACTTCTGCAGCGGCGCGGACGACGCGGTGAAGACGTTTATGGGCATCGCTCAAGAGCGTAAGGCGAAGCTGGTTGCGAAGGGAAAGTCGATGGTGTCGGAGGAAATCCACCTCAACCACCATTTGGAGGACGCCGGGATCGAAGCGATCGAAACCGATTTAGGCGAATATATTTTGCAGCTCGCGAAGGAAACGCCATCGCACTTGATTATTCCGGCGATCCACAAGAACAAGCAACAAATCGCCGATTTGTTCTCGGAGAAGTCCGGGCAGCATTTCGAGCCGGAGACAAAAATCCTTGCGGAATATGCCCGGCAGAAGCTGCGCAACTACTTTCTCGAAGCGGACATCGGCTTAACGGGCTGCAACTTCGGCGTCGCCGAAAGCGGTTCGATCACGCTTGTTTCGAACGAAGGCAACGGGCGGATGGTGTCCACCTTGCCAAAATGCCACGTCGTCATCATGGGCATGGAGCGGCTCGTGCCGACGTTCGCCGACCTCGAAGTCGTGTTGAATCTGCTGGCGCGCAGCGCGACGGGGCAAAAGCTGACCGTATACACGTCGATGATTACGGGGCCGAAGCAGCAGCCAGACCACGACGGACCGGAGGAGTTGCACGTCATCATTCTCGATAACGGACGTTCCTCGCAGCTCGGCGACCCGATGTTCCAGGACGTGCTGAACTGCATCCGATGCGCGGCGTGCTTGAACGTCTGCCCGGTGTACCGCCAGGTCGGCGGCCATACGTATGGCTCCGTCTACAGCGGACCGATCGGCGCCGTACTGACGCCGCTTATCCAGCAGGACATGAAAGAGGCGGGGGCACTGCCATACGCGTCCAGCTTGTGCGGAGCGTGTTACGAAGCGTGTCCGGTCAAAATTCCGCTGCACGACATGCTCGTCCATTTGCGCCACCGTAAAGTGAAGATGAAGCTGACGTCGCTGCCTGAGCGGCTTGCGTTCAAATCGTTCCGGACCGTGTTCGGCAACATCACGCTATATAAGCTGGCGACGAAGTCGGCTTATTACTTGCAGCAGCCGTTCGGCAGCAAAGGCGTCATCCGCAAAGGGCCGGGGCCGATGTCGGGCTGGACGCAATCGCGCTTCTTCCCGATGAAGCCGAAGATGTCGTTCCGCGACAAATGGGCAGCATTGCAGCAGGAGCTGAAGCAGGAGCCGCGGATCTCCGCCGCGCCGACAGCGCCCGCACAGCAGAAACGAGGTGAGTCGCATGACAGCTAGAGGAACAATCAACGGACGCGAAGCGTTCATGCAAAATATCGCGAACCGGCTTGGCCGCAAGCAGCCGCAAACGACGGCACCTGCGCGTCCTTTCGTCGGCGTGCCGGAGCATTATGCGGCCGTCAGCTTGAGCGAGGACGAGAAGATCGATCTGTTCATCCAGAACTGGTCGGCGCTGAACGGCAAAGTGCTGATCGTCGATCGCCACGAAGCGGCGGAAGCGATTCAAGCTTATATCGGCGAAGTATGCGCCGAGCTTGGCGTAACGCGCGTGGCGCGCTGGGAGCATGAAGCGCTTGCGGAGCTTGGGCTCGACGAGCCGCTGAAGCAGCGCGGCGTCGACGTGCTGCCGTGGAAGCCGCTGGACGAGGTGCCGGACTGGGCGGCTCGCGCCCGCGAAGAAGCGCTGGCTCAGCAGCCGGGCTCCGGCGGAAGCAACTCGGCTTCCAACTGGAGCAAGCGCAGCCCGCTGTTACGCGCGGCCGAGACGTGCCAGATGGGCATCGTCTGGCCCGACTACGCGATCGCCAACACGAGCACGCTCGCGCTGCTCGCTCACGGTGGCCGGGGACGCTCCGTGAGCCTGGTGACGACGGTGCTGATGGCGATTTTCCGCGCCGATCAGCTGGTGACGCGGATGGGCGAGGCGTTCGAGCAGATCCGCTCGCAATATGCCGGAGACGAACCGCTGCCGTCGTCGCTAAACCTAATTACGGGCCCAAGTCGAAGCGCCGATATCGAAAACGACTTGACGATCGGCATTCACGGCCCGGGGAAAGTATACGCGGTTATTATCAAGTAACTAGCAAACAAACAAACGGAAATAGACCCGAGTTCCGCTCCATGCTGCATGGATGCACTCGGGTCTTTTGTTTTTTAGATTGCATTTTGTGCAATGGGCGAGGGTGATTGAACCGTTTCCGGTTGTTTCTGTTGCATAAAGTGCAATGCATCGGTACAGGCACCCCTAACTTGGGGATAGCTCGGCTCGATTGATTGCATAATCTGCAATGGAATCATGAATTGCGCAGATAAATGGTGTTTCCATTGCATGTTTTGCAATGAATGCACTCAGCTTGGAACGAGCGACACGTGAGCAGGGAAATTATCCACCTTGGATCGGGAGTCTATTTATTGCGCCACGCCTGCTCCAGCACGATCGCCAGCAACGTGCTGACGAGCAAGCCGTTGCCGAATACGTATTGTAGAATCGTCGGGAGCCCCTGGAAAGCGGCTTGCGGCAGGAACATCAGCCCGACTCCGACGAGCAGTGTGATGGCGAGAATCGTTGTCCGCCGCTCATCTAGCGGATCCTTCGTGACCGAATGCAGCGCGATGCCCAGCATCTGCACGAAGGTTGCGAGCAGGGCGCCGCTTGCGATCGGAACCGGCAGCAGTGCCGCGCCGCCTACGATCGCGGGAAACAGCGAAATGGCGGCAAGAGCGAGCGTCCCCCATATGAACGGTTGAGCGCGGGGCTGCCCGGTCAGCCGGATGAAGCCGGCGGAAACGGGCAGCGGAACGACCGCTATGCCGGAGAACAGCGCCGACAGCCAGTGGGAGACGCCCCCGACAGCGATGCCGCGATTCAGCGACCGGTCGGGATTACGTTCTTCGCCCGGTGCGACCTGACGAACCGCCGTCACGGCGGCGATCGTGTTGGAGACGAGAATGAGCGTGAACAGCACGGCAGTGATCGCTACGCCGCCGTTCCACTGCGGCATTCCCCAGGCCAGCAGCTCGGGAAATCGGACGAACGAGCCGGAATCGGTGAACGGATGCAGCTGCTTGCCAGGCAACATATAGATCAGCCAGCCTGCGGCGATGCCGATTAATACGGCGTATTGCTTGAGCCAACCCCGGCCCCGGGCGGATAATACGATGATCGTCAGAAATACGAACAACGCCAAAGCCGCCGTTCCGTAATCGGGCTGCGGATTTTCGCCTTGCAGGCCAAGCATGCCTTTCATCATGACGCCGCTTAGTTGAAGCGCCAGGATGAACAGAAAGGAGCCGGTGACGAGCGGCGTAAACAGGCCGAGCAGCTTGCGGACCGTCCCTGTCAAGCCAAGCAGCAGGAGCAGCGCTCCGGCAATCACGACGCCGCCTTCGATCAGACGCAGCGATTCTTTGGCGCTATAGCCTTGATGCGCCGCAACGTCGGCCATTACGATGAATACGCCGACCCACGACCCGGCCGGGCCGTCGGCAATCGGGAAACGGTGGCCGAATCGCGCCTGGAGGAACGAGCTGACGCCGACAATAAAAAACGTCCGCTGCATGAGCGCGGACACCTCTTCGATCGACAGATGGAACACGGTGCCGATAACGATCGGCATCGCGACGGAATTGGTCAATAAGAAGATGAACCATTGCAGGATGCTGAACCCGGATATCCAAGACCGCTGTTTTAATTCATGACTCACGGAGCTAGCTTTATCTCTCATTGGCATAGTTTCATTTCGCCCCGGCATCCAGCAGCAAACGCTCGATTTCCTTATATCCGCGTTTCCGGCTATGCTCAAGCGGCGATACGCCGTCTTTATCCGGGATGTTGACGTCGGCGCCGTGCTCGATCAGCAGCCGAACGATTTGCTGATGGCGCGAACCGCCGTCGCTGAGCACGATCGCTTCCATGAGGGCCGTCCAGCCCAAATTGTTGATATGGTTCACATCAATCCCGGAACGCTCCAGCAGCTCCCGGACCACTTCGACATGGCCCCGTTCCGAAGCGGGGATTATCGCCACGCCGCCGTATCGGTTCGTCAGCTTCGGATCGGCGCCGGCATCGATAAGCAGCTTGACGATTTCAAGCATGCCTTCCGCTCCCGCGTATAAGAAAGGATTGTCGCTCCGGGCGTCGCGCAAATTCATATCGGCCCCGGCGACGATCAGCGCCTTAACGGTATCGGGATGATTGCCGTGGGTGGCGGCCAGAATGGCCGTGCGGCCGCGCGAATCGGTGGCGTCGATGGGAGCCCCGTCTTGGATCAATTGCAGGACAAGCTTCGTTTTCCCTTTTTCCGCTGCATCGATAAGAGCTTGACTCATAGGTTTCACGTCCTTTTCCATAATTGAGGCATTCTCCGTCTTGGACGAATTGCCGAGGGCATCGCATCCGGCTAGAAGCAGGAGCATGACCAGGATCAAATGTCGCGGCAACAACGGAATCGCCTCCTTTTGCTGTATCCTATCCATCATGCTAACATGAAGGTATCTATATGCAAAATATTTAAATCGTAGCTTTTTAATACTTTCATCATATACACAATCGAGGAGCGCTCAAAAATGGATATCCGGCAGCTAAAATATTTTATTGCGATCGCGGAGGAACGGCAAATTACGGCAGCCGCCCGAAGGCTGCATATGGCACAGCCTCCTCTAAGCCAACAGTTAAAAGCGCTGGAGCAGGAGCTCGGCGTAGAGCTGGTGGAGCGTCACGGCAAATCGCTGGAGCTGACGGAAGCGGGAGCGATGCTGTACCAGCATGCGCTGACCATCGTCGGCATGCTGGAGCAATCGCAGCTGGAGGTGAAGGAGGCCGGCCAAGGCATTAGCGGCAAGCTGACGATCGGCATCAATACGTTATCCGACCCGGACTTGCCGAAGCTGCTGCTGACATTCCGGCAGCGATACCCGAAGATTACATACAAAATCCAGCAAAATGATTCGGCACAGCTGTGCAAGTTGGTCAGGGAGCGGGAACTCGAGTTTGCGATCGTAAGATTGCCCCCGCCGCTGCCGCTGAGCGATTTTTTCGTCATCCCTTTTCGAAATGAACGATTTTATTATGTCATCTCCAACCAGCAGCAATTCGAGGGACATGAGGAGAAGTGGGGAACCCGGGAGCAGAGTGAAGCGAACGCGGATACCCGTGAGCAGAATGAGGAAACCCAGGGGCAGGATGGACCGATTGCGGAAATCCGTGAGCAGAATGCGAATACCCTGGAGAATGAACCGAATGCGGAAACGCGAGAGCAGGATGAACCGGATGCCGTAACCTGGGAGCAAATCGCTTGTTTCCCTATGATCATCCCGAGCACGGAAGGGCTCGGATTGTACGAACGGATCGTGGAGCAGTTCATGCAGCGTCATGTGAAGCCGAATATTTTGTGCGAATGCTCCGACATCGCCGTGCTGTTGAATCTTGTATCGGCGGGTTTCGGGGCGACGATCGTGCCCGAAAACGTCCTAAACCTGCATCAAGGATACGCTTCTCAGCTTCGCGTATATCCTATTGCCGAATCCCGGCTTACGGCGGCTTCGGGTCTTATCGGTTTGAAGCGGCATCACCTGTCCAAAGCGGCGCGCCATTTTATCGAACTGCTTGCCGAAACGCAAAAAACGGAGCCGCCATCGCAGCCCCGTTCCTTGAATGATTAATCGGTCGTTATTGCCAGCTTGCCTTTCTCTTCTTTGTCGCCGCTTGGGCGAACCTTGGCGGCTTCACGCTGGCGCGCCCGTTTGGACGGCCACCAGTTCGCTTCCCCGAACAGGAAGGAGAGCGCCGGTACGATAAGCCCCATGAATACTGTAGAGTACAAGAGCAGCCCGATCACGATACCGGCTCCGATCTGCAGCAGCGTATTGACGCCGGAGAACATCAGCGCGGCGAACGTGCCGCCCATAATGACCGCGGCCGAAACGATTACACCTCCGGTCGTGGTCATCGCTTTGCTCATCGCTTGAACGATGCCACCCGGACGGTATTCCTCCTTGAAACGCGCCATCAGGAAGATGCTGTAGTCGACGCCAAGCGCTACGATGATGAGGAAGACGAAGAACGAAGCGTTCCACGACAATCCTTCGAACCCGAGCAGCTTAACGAATACGAACTCCACGATGCCCATCGTGACGAGAAAGTTGAATCCGAGCGACAGCAGCAAGTAAAGCGGAGCCAGCACGGAGCCCAGCATGAGAGCGAGTACGATATAAATTCCGATGAGGACAAAGGAACCGGTACGGATAAAGTCGCTTTGCGAGATTGCGCTTAATTCGGTGGATTGCACCGTTTTGCCGGTGAGCTTCACGACCGGATCCGCAATCGAGGTACCGGCTAGGCTTATCTTCATCGTGTCGCGGATTTGATCGATCGCATCCATCGCTTCATTCGAATACGGGTTTTCCTTCAATACGATTTCGAACTTCGTCGTTTTGCCGTCAGGCGACATGTAGTGATCGATCGCCTGCTTCAGTTCCTCGCTGTCCAGCGCCTCCTTCGGCAAATACCAGCCGGAAATCTGCTTGCCGCCGTTATCGACGATGCCTTGCTGCGCGCCGCGCACCTGGGCGATGCCGTCGGCGATTTTGTTTAGCGCCGCGGAGCCTTCCGTCAACCCGTCGCTGAGCTGACCCAGGCCGCCCTTCAGCTTGACGACGCCGTCAGCCGCTTGCTGCTGGCCTTGCGACAGCTGTCCCATGCCGCCTGCAAGCTGCTGGAGGTTCGGCGAAATTTTCGCCAAGCCTTGCTGCATGGAAGGCATCCCCTGGTCGATCTTGGTTAACCCGTCGGTCAAGCCTTGCTGCTTGCCCATCAGCATTTGGAAATGCGGATTTTTTTGCAGCTCCGGATTGTCTTTCAGCAGTGCTTGCAAATCGTCAGCCATCGAAGCGGCGACCTGCTTGGAGCTGCCGACGCCCTTGGCGACGCCGCCGACCCCTTGCTCGATCTGCTTCAAACCGCCGCCGATTTGCTCCAGCCCTTGCTTGGCCTTCAGCGTCTGATCCGACATCGTGACGAGACCGTCATGCAGCTTGTCGATATCTCCCGTGCCGGACCCGGCTTGTTTGCCGGCGTCGGCCAACCCTTTGGATACTTTCTCCACGCCATCCTGCATTTCGTTTAAAGCGCCGTTCACCTTGTCGAGCTGATTCGGTACGGTCAGGTCGGTCAATTGCTTGCCGAGCGGCCGAATGGCGTTGCGCACCTCTTGTACGGTGCCAAGCTTCATCAGGCTTTGGCTGGTCATTTCGATGGCGGCAAGCGCTTCGGGTGTCCGCATCGATTGCGACGATTGCAGCGCGATCTCCACCGGGAAAACCTCACCCGCGCCGAACGATTGCTCCACCTGACGGAATCCGACGACGGAACCGAGCTTCGGATCGATCTCGGCCAAATCGTCGAACGATCGGCTCCCTTGGTACAACAAGATGAGCGGGCTCAGCACGAGCAGCGATACGAGAATGACCGCGATCGGCTTGCGCGAGCTGAGGCGCGCCATGCCTGCCCATAGCTTCGATTCTCCATGGCCTTGGCCATGCTTGATCTTGACCGGCCAGAACATGATTTTGCCGAAAATCATCAGCAGCGCCGGAGCCAAGGTCAATCCCGCAAGCAGCGTAACCGCCACGCCCAGCGCAACGCCCGCCGCGGACTGATACAGTCCGAATTTGGCGAAGCCGATCAGGAAAAAGGCGAAAAATACGGTGCTTGCCGAGAAAATGACGGTTTTGCCGACGGCTTTCATCGTCAGCGCAAGCGCGTCAACGGGCCCGTGGCCGTTGCCAAGCTCCTCGCGGAACCGTTGGATGATCAGAATGCAGTAGTCGGTGCCTGCGCCGAACAAGACGGCGATCAGGAACGACTCGGTGAAGGAAGAGACCGGCAAGCCGAACAGCTCCGTCGCCCAGCCGACAAGTCCTCGCGTAATGACGAACGAAATGCCGATCGCGATCAACGGAACGAAAGGAGCGATCGGCGAACGGAATACGACGAGCAGAATGACAAGCACGAGCCCGACTGTCAGCACTTCCGTTTTCTTCAAGCCTTCTTCGGACGATTTTTGAAAATCTTTCGAAATCGGCGCGCTGCCCGTCAAGTTGACTTGGGCGCCTTCCGGATGATCGCCGACGAGGTCGCGCACCTTGTCGACCGATTCCTGCGTCAGCGTGTCGTAATCGGCCCGCTCGAAGCCGACCAACACCATCTGCGTTTCTTTGTCTTTGCTGACGAATTTGGAAGCTAAGTCCGGGTTATCGAACTTGGACAAGATCGAAGTAATGCCCAGCTCGTTTTTCTGATCCTGAAGCTTCTTGACAATGCCCTGAAGCCACTCGTCGTCCGCGGCGGTAGCGCCGCCGTCGCGATGAAAGGCGATGAGCGCATTCGCCTTCGCTTTGTCGGACGGATCGATAAGTTCCAATAGTTGTTTCGCTTGAATGGACTCCGAATCGGAAGGAATAAACTTCTGTTCGGTTTGCCGGATAATCGTTTGCAAATTCGGTGCGAAGAGCGCCGATACTACGGCGAGGGCAATCCAAATGAGCAATACGATCCAGCGGGCTTTCGCCAAGCCGCGAATCCATCTTTCGACCATGCATGAGCCTCCTTGAAATCGAATATAGTTTACTTATACAATAATAAATGACCGGTAGTCAAGTTTATTTTGAACCGATGGTCAAGTTTTGTTTTGTACAAATTATGAATATTATCAAAGGTTTGTTGCAACGTAATGAGATTCTTTTGGATAATAAAATGACCAATAGTCATAAAAATGTTTACCGTTTCCCGTCGAATATGGTACAATACGAACAAGCCTTGCGAGAGGAGGCGTTACGGTGAATCGGGAGCAGAAAAAACAAGAGACCCGAAAGCGGATCATCGATGCGGCGATGCAGCTGTTCGGGGAATACGGATATGAAGCCGCTACGGTCGCGCAAATTACCGAACGCGCCGGCGTGGCGAAGGGAACGTTTTTCAATTATTTTGCCAACAAAGAAGAAGTGATATTGGACACGCAAGGGCTGTGGGCGATGCAGGAGATCGTCAAGCTGACGGACAAGCCGGGGCCGATCATTCCGCGGCTCATGGTAAGCCTGATCCAGATCATGAGCCGGTTCGAGATGAGTCGGGGATTGGCGAGAGCGCTTATCCAGGGCTCGCTCAGCAGCTGTCAGAGAAGAGATGAGGAAGGCTCGCCTAAGGATCTGAACGAAGTGTGCGAAGCGATTCGCCTCGTTATCGAGCATGGGCAGCGCCTTGGCGAATTTCGCACGGACCTGCCTGCGGTGCAGATGGCCCAGATGGCGGTGCAAATCTATATGGGCGTGCTGACGATTTGGTCGATGGGGCTCGGTGATGACGATAATTTGGTCGAACAGATGGCGTTCGCATTCGAAGTGTTTATTGACGGCATCGAAAAGCGCACATAAGCGATATCCGAAGCAGGCAAAAGGGACGAAACATACGGCGTATGCCGGTTGTTTCGTCCCTTCTTACGTTACACGGCCGCGTACCCGGCCAATTCGCCAACGCCCCGAATGGCGGCGCTTCTGACCGGCGCATTCGCATGCAAGTAGCCGATTCCGCGCAGCACGGCCCCTTTGTCCGTGATCGCAGTCACTTCGACGCGAATGTCCTCGCTCCGGCTGAAATGCTCCAGCAGCTCCGCATTCGTTGATTCCGTCACATCGATATACCAGCTTTTTTCGTAAGACCACGATCAATTCCGCGCGGGCGAACGTTAACGATTGCGCCGTATCGTTGTGCCTAACTTCAATTGCCGACAGCTCAAACGTCTCCATCGTCCACCTCCATGACGTTTCTACATTCTTAATCCTCTTCATATTCGTTGGTTCGGTCCGGCCAGAGAATGGACGAGCGCCATGAAATATTTTTTACTAAACCCGTCCGAGTATGCAACATCTGGAAAAGAAGCTCCGTTTAGTGGATAGACCATATAAAGGGGGCAGATGGAATGAAGCGGTATTCATTTGCGTTAAAAAGAATGGCTCTGTTACTGCTTGTATTCGCTTTCGCAGTGGTGGCGGCTGCTGGCTGTTCAGGTTCGAGCAGGGATGATGCAAAAAGCGAAACGGCGGCGACCGAATCCAAAAGCGACAGTGAAACGGCAACCGAAGACGGCTCTGGAGTTACCAAGAACGAGGCATCGCCAAAAGCCGAGGAACCGAAGCCAGCCGATGGCATGGACGGCAGCAAGGATGACAGCGGCACGGAGTCCACGGCCGAAGAGCCTGTGAAGCGCGAAGAGGATCGCGGGGGCGATGAAGGCGAGGAGAAACCGCAGGTCGACCACGGCAAAAAGCCGCAAGCCGGTCAACTGACGGCAGGGGAGTGGAACGATCTGGACCATTGGGATTGGTGGCTGAAGCTGATGAACCGGCAGAAATGGTCCCAATATCCGCATGCTTGGGGCTTCTCCACCTATGAGAAGCTGACGGTGATCGCGAAGTCCGATAATGAGCCGGCGGTTGACGCCAAGGTAACGGTATTCGACGAGCAAGATAACGTTGTATGGACCGCCCGAACGAACAATCGGGGCGAAGCTGTCGTGTTCGCTCGATTGTTCTCCGAAAATGAGACGCAAGAAGGCGAAACGTATACGGTGAAGGTCGTATCCGGCCAATATTCGGGCACGGCGGAGGACGTGCAAATCCCGCGCAGCGGACCGTTGACGGTCGAGCTATCCTCCGTGCAGAAGAAGCCGGACCTGCTCGACGTTATGTTTGTCGTGGATACGACGGGCTCCATGGCCGATGAGCTGAACTATCTGGAAGCCGAGCTGAAAAACGTCGTGAACCGCGTGAAATCGCATAACGACAACGAGCTTACCGTGCGGCTGAGCAGCAACTTTTACCGCGACGAGCAAGACGAATACACGGTTCGCTCGTTCCCTTTTACCGAAGATGTCGATAAAGTGGTGAACCAAATCGGCAGACAGGAGGCGGACGGCGGGGGAGATTATGAAGAGGCTGTCGAGAAAGGGCTCGACGACGCGATTAACGACCATAAATGGAGCGACGAGGCCCGCGCTCGTCTGCTGTTCCTCGTGCTCGACGCGCCTCCGCACAAGACGGACAACATCGCCGCCAAAATTCGCAAACTGTCGGCGCAGGCGGCAAAACAAGGTATTCGAATCATTCCGGTCGCCTCAAGCGGCGTGGACAAAAACACCGAATTTCTGATGCGGACGCTGGCCATCGTAACGGGTGGAACGTATGTATTTTTGACCGACCACAGCGGCATCGGCGGAAGCCACATCGAAGCGACGGTCGGCGATTATGACGTTCAATTTTTGAACGATGCGCTTGTCGAAATCGTGGATCGTTACGTGAAATGACCCCGGCATAGCCGTATAGAAACAACCGTCGAGGCGCAGCTTCGGCGGTTATTTTGGTTTACTTGCGGATTCGCATCCGATACGGATGCCGCGGGGCGCAGAGGGATGCCTCGGGACGCAGAGGGATGCCGCGGGACGCAGAGGGATGCCGCGGGACGCAGAGGGATGCCGCGGGATGCAGAGAATGTCGCGGACGCAGAGGGATGCCCCCCGGGACGCACGGATGCTACGTGATGCAAAGATGTCAGAAGAAGCAGGGAGCTGCCGCAGGAAGCAATGGGATGCCGCGAGTTGCTTGGAGGTGCCGTAGGAAATAGCGGTGCCGCGGGGCGCAGAGGAATGTCGCGGGATGCATGGATGCTGTGGGATGGATGCATCTCAGCACGATTCCACATATGTCGGTCAAAATGATGATGTTGATGTATTTCAGCAAATAATTTCTGAAATTCAGAAACAATTTTCTGAATTTCCGAGGAAAATTGATAGCGAGAGCAGGATTCAGAAAAAATTTTCTGAAAGCCAAAATTTTCTGTTTTTCAGAAAATAATTTCTGAATGTTTGATTTAGCTGATCAATTTATAGGAAATTCAGAAAAAACCTTCTGAATTTCAGCCAAATATTTCTGAAACTGATTTTAAGATTTGACTTAGGGTAGATAACCGAGAAATTCTACGGATAGCATTCTACAGATGGTAAACAGAGGGGCATCCAACCGAGGCATTCAACCGAAAGCAGCCCAACCGAAGCCGCGAGCAATTCAACAGTAAACTGCAGGCTGCCGGTTAATGTGCTGTAAGCTGTATTGTAAACATCGGCAATTGTAGCAAACCTGCCATCGGGTGTGGTCTATTGGCAGACTGACAATGCTCCGATCCGATCGCCAACGCATATTTCCATCATATGAGTTGACATTTTAGTAACCAATGGTTATTATATAACCAACGGTTACTAAATGATGCAATTCATCTCGAAAGGACGAATAGGCAATGAAAAAAACGAAGCATGAACAACGCTCGGACGAGACGAAACGAAGCATTTTGGAGGCGGCGGGCTCCCTGTTCGCAACCCGCGGCTACGATGCCGTCACGATGCGGGAAATCGCCAAGGAAGCGGGCTGCTCCCATACGGCCATATATATTCATTACAAAGACAAGGAGGCGCTGCTTCATCAGCTTGCGGAGCCTCCGCTTATCGCTCTTCGGGACGGCATCGCCGCGATCATCGGCAACGGTTCGCAGCCGGCTGTCGAGCGATTGCACGAAGTGACGCTTGTTTTTATCCGATTTTGCCTGCAATATCGTGCAATGATCCCTATTCTGTTCACTGTTCGCGCGGAACGCGTGGATGTGGTGACGACGGAGCTGCCTATCAATCGGCTGCGCAACGATCTGTTCGAACTGCTAAAGGCGGCACTAACCATAAGCTTGCCGTCCGGCATCGATGATATGCAGCGATTGATGTTTTCGCGGGTTTACTTTTTCATGATTCACGGTCTGGCCCATACGTACATTCATAACGAAGAGCCGACTGAAGATTTGCTGATGCGTCTTACTCCGACGATCAAACAAGCGGTCAACGTCTTGATAATGGGCATGAAAGAGCAAATTTTATCCGAAGCGGGAGGCGAAACGGTATGAAAGTAACGAAAATTTCCGAGCACATTTGGAGCTTGAAAACATGGATCATCATCCCGATCCATGTATGGCTTGTCGCCGACAAGGATGGCTTGACGCTGGTCGACGCCGGAATACCTTCCATGGCATCCGGTATATTGCGCACGATCGACGGGCTCGGGCGAGGTCCGCTTAACCGGATTGTGCTGACGCACGGGCATTCCGACCACGTCGGCGCTATACCCCGCATTATCGCCAACCGGAAAGTGCCGGTATACGTCAATTCCATTGAAATTCCGTATATGGAAGGCGAACTGGCTTATCCACGGAGGAAAAAGGCGGCGGCTAGCGTACCGAAGGGGATCGTGCAGCCGCTCGGCCAAGGAGAAGAGAATGCCGGCCTCCAAGCAATCGGCGGATTGAAGCCCTATTGGACTCCGGGCCATTCACCCGGCCACACCGCATTCTATCATGAACAAGACCGTGTTCTGTTGGCAGGAGATTTATTCACTTCGAAGAAAGGTCGCCTGAATCGTCCGATGCCGATGTTTACGGCCGACATGGAAGAAGCGGTTCGCAGCGCCGCCATCGTCCGGGAGCTGCAGCCGGCTCGCGTCGAAGTATGTCACGGCAATTCCGTGCTTCTTCCGGGAAAGCAAGTCGAAGATTATATGCGCAAGTTTTTGCCGGGACTCAGCATATAAGACTTTGACGAATGCACATCACATGAAATGAATATGCACAAAAAAGACGACGTGCGCAGGTGCGCCGCCGTCTTTTTGTATGAGTCCGTTGCTTGCAGGGCATGGAATTAGTCCTCGCGGACATATTCCCGTTCCCCGGTTTTAGGATTATAGTAGACACGATACTTGAGTCCGTCCTTCGGATCGATGAACACTTCCGGCGTACGGATGAAGTCCCCGTTGTACATGCCGAGAGACTTGGACTCCTCCGGGGAATCTTTCGATTTGTAACGCTTGTCGTAATAAAGCCAGCCCAAAAGCAGCAATACGAGAAAGCCGACGATCCAAAAAAGGAAATATCCTGCGGCGAATATCATGCTTGCCGGCTAATCTTCACGGCCGTTCCGTAGGCCACGATCTCGCTCATATTCTGGCCGATTTCCCCGCTGTCGAAACGCATCATCACGATCGCATTGGCGCCCATCGCATGGGCGTTCTGAACCATACGATCCATCGCTTGCCTGCGCGCGTCTTCTATCATTTGGGTGTATTGCGTAACTTCGCCGCCGACAAGCCCTTTCAGCGAAGCGAGAATATCCCCCCCGAGACCTCTGGATCGGACAACGACGCCAAACGTCGTTCCGAGCACTTCCGTTATAACGTGATTGCTTACATTTTCGGTAGTAACAACGATCATAATAAGTTCGACTCCTTTATAAAATTCGGAAAAATGTACGGCCTGGCTCCATTATATAGAAAATCGGCTGCGAATGAAATAAGCGTCTTCAAGCGTAGTTTCGGCAGGAACACAAAAGCTGCAGCCGGCCATTCCTTCATGGCCGATGAACCTTACATCCGCTTCGCCGCCGTCAATCCGGAAATGGATGATGCGATTTTCCGGCAGCTCCTGAAATTGCTCGATCCGCATTCGTGCTTGCCATACGCCAAGGGAGGCGGGAAGCTGCATCCATTCGGCAGGCGTACCGTAAAAAAGCGGCCGGCCGCCCTCGAACCATAGGATACGCTCAGCACAATAAGCCCATTCATTGAGCTCATGGGTCGATACGACGATAAGCCGATTGATGGCATATTGGGCCAGATGCCGCACAACCTGCTTGCGCTCCGGGCTGTCCAAATAATTCAGCGGCTCGTCAAGAAACAAATAGGAGGGCGAGCCGAGCAGTGATTGCGCGATTGCGATACGCTGACGTATGCCATAAGGCAGCTTCTTGATTTTTTTGTCCGTGAAAGGCTGCAAATGAAATTGCGCGATGAGCGCGTCGATCTGCTTGCGGCCGTGTATGCCTTTTAACTGGGCCAAATAACCGAGCAGCTTCTCCGGCTTCATCTCCTCATACAGCTCAAGTCCCGTCGGGACGAATCCGATCTGCCCTCGGATGAGCGGCAGCGCTTCCGCGGCGGTTTTGCCGCCGTACCGGATTTCGCCCGACTGCGGGAACAAGGCGGTTGCGAGCATATGCAGCAGCGATGTTTTGCCTGCGCCGTTGCGGCCGACGAGGAGCGTCAGACCGGGACGCAGGCGCAGCTTTTCGACGAAAAGCTGGAACTTCTTGCGGCGCCAAGCCACGTTATTGAGCACGATCATACTCTATTTATCCTTTCAAAATCCTTTCAAAAACCGATCCGAATCCGCGTCGTTCATTGAATCATTTTCAGATGAAGGCTGCGCTGGTAGGCGACCCATAACAGAAGCAAGCCAACGACAAGCAATACCAGTTCCAGCATCAATGTCGCCGAGACCGACCTTGAGAATAAAGGCATTGTTTTCACCGCATTGACGACAATCCAGAAGAACAGCGAAACGGCAATTCCCGTGCGAACGCCTTTCCAGAACATCGTAACGGCAAGCAGCCCGCCTAGAAACAAAAGTATCGACAGCCAATTCACGAGAAACACCAGCATCGGAAAATGTTCGCTCGCAGCGTTCAAATAAATCGCGCTTACCGTTCCGAGCACGATGTTAAGTCCAACGACGATCAGCAGTCTGCACAACAGCAGCAGCGCCGGCGGAAAAGGCGATACGCTTTCGATCAACCGCATTTCCCGATTCCAGGACTTGTAGCTGTAAACGATGCCGGCGATCAGGAGCAGCGGCATGGCGATCGTAAAGATGTCGCCGGAAGCCGAATACGTATACGGGTTGATTTTCGACATAATCAGCGTCATCATGGCGAAAACGAACACGCTCGCCAGCCAGAACATGCGCGTATACGAAGCAAATTGCGAAATGAACAGCTTCATCAGCGTAGGACGGTGGACGTTCGGATTTGAAGTCAGCTCGAACAAGTCCGCTTCGGGCTTCAACAGGTCGAATTCGCTTTGCAGACTGCGTATAAGCAACGCCGTATCGTCCGAGGATACGGGATTGGCGACAAACCCGGACAACGGCTCCCGAAGCTCGCGTTCCAGCTCTTCAATTTCCCGGTCGATGGGATCGCGCATATGGATTCCCTCCTGTTGATTTCGATTCGAATTTCACTTTCAGCTTTTTTAACCCGTTGTATAAGCTTGTTTTGACTGAGCCAAGAGGCAGTTCAAGAATATCGGCGATATCCTGCAGCTTCAAATCCTGATAAAAACGTAAAATAATAACTTCCTTTTGCGCTTCCGGCAAGTCGTCAAGTGCTTTCATCATTTCCCGCCTCGTTTCCTGCCGTTCATAGATTTCTACGACAGGCGTCGACATATCCTTCGTTTCCGGAGGTTCGGCGAAGGTAGTCGCTTCGTTGCGGAAGGCGAGGCTTTTCCAGTAGTCGCGGCATAAATTCAAGGCGACGCGGTACAGCCAAGGGCGTACCTGATCCGGAACATTGCCTTGGCGAAGCTGCCGGATGAGCCGAAGAAACGTTTCTTGCACGAAATCTTCGGCTTTTTCCGTCCGATGCAGCATCCGGAATAAATATTTTTGCAGCGGTCCGTGATAACGGTGCACGAAAGCCTCGAAGGCGGCTTGATCGCCGCGGGCCATCGCTTGCACCAGTTGTTCGTCCGAAACCATGTCATCGGTCCTTTCATTTCGTATTGAATTGCTGCCACGCGGCCTTCCATTCCTGAAGCGTAATTTTCGGATAGGCCGGAGGATTGCTTTCCTCGTATGAAATCGGGTTGCTTTCCCAATCGACGTGCAGCCCTTTATCGTAAAAATATTTCAGCACTTGCTTCGCTTGCTCGGATCGGCCGGTTTTCACGGCTTGCCCGATCGCGCTATAGATAGGTTTACCCACTTTGTCGGACGAAAAACCGTTCGTCGTCGGCATCGATATTTCGCTCTCCGTCCGTTTGTCCATATGCTCCAGGACGTATAAATAATAAAACGCGTCGCGGATTTCGCCCGCATACGATTTGCGTTTACCCGTTTCGGACGAATATGTCTGCCCGACGGCCAGGTCGCCGAACAGCAGCGCATTCATGACCAAAGTGCGTTGGAAGCCGTAAAACGTTAGGTATTTGTACTCGGAAATAAAGTAGCTGTTGCCCGTTAGCTTCTCGATGTTGTAGGCGCTGCTGAACAGCATATTCATCGGGAAGAAAAAGATTTGCTTGTAACGGTCGAGCGGAACGTTAAGCCATTCCTTGTAATAAGCTTTTAGCTCCGATACATCTTTCAAAAATCGCTCGACCTGCTGACGGTTGCTTGGCGTCGTAATGATTTTGAGCGTTTCTCCGGGAATCGACACCTCAATATACTTGCCGCCAAGCAATGTAACATCGGTCACGCCGGGATCGGCAAACCGATACTGTGCGTCATTTGCGGAGCTTGCCTCCGTTTCGGGGGCGGTGTCGATGCTCGCATACAGCTTATCCGCAAAACCGCTTGCGGCGATTCGGAACGAAGCGGGCTTGGTCGCTTTGCGATTTTCATTGATCTCGAACGAATTCGGAAATCGCCGAACATAGATCGGCTCATTGCTTGCAAGCGGGTACCAGCCAATCGTTGAAGGAAGCCAGACATTCCCCCCGCTCACGAATGCGGATAGCTTCTCGTTGTATCCGCCGCCGCTGTTCCAGGTACGGACGAGCAGCTTTCCACTGTAATGGATGGAAACGTTATGTTTCCCTGAAGCTTTTGCCTGAGACTGAAATAGCTCTTTATCCAGCTCCAGCAGATCGTTGCGCCTTGTAAAGTCCACTTTAGCTCCGTCCACGAGGACTTGTGCGACAGCAAACGAACGGTTGAGTGTAAAAGGAAGCCTGGACGTTCCTTTAGGAATATCCGAGTGTCGGATCGTCATGTGCGCGACTACGGACAATTTGTCGTCCGGGCTGCGCTCCATTCGGATATCATAGGCTTCGACAGGGAATGTCACAAGCGATCGGTTTTTCGCGTTGCTCACGATGATTGGCGCATCCTGAAAAATCGCATCCATAGCGGAATATCGTTCGTTCCATAGGAGTGCATAAGGAGCAAAGGCTGCCCCCGTCAGAACAAGCATGGCGATGCTTGCAGAAAGCCAAATGCGGGACGCCCGGACCGACTTGGCTGCGTTGAGAACGGCAATGATGACAGTCAGCAGCAGAAGCGCAAAAGCCGCAACGAATACTCGGCTAAACTTAAGTTCTTCCGCGGAAAAATAAGGGCCCCACAGCTCGTGAGCCATGTAGCTCTCCGAGAAAAACTGATTCAGATGAAATGTTTTCAGCGGATAAAGTCCGCTGGACGTAATGATATATAATTCCATGAAGAACGTACCGAACATCCAGGCGCAAAACCCGATAATAAAGCTGATGCGGCCCGGCAATACGGCGCCAAGAAGCATCGCAAGCGCAAGCGTCACCCCGTATGACCATTCATATTGAATTAACGCTTGCCACGCTTGGCCTGGCAGCAGCTCGATGGGCAGTCCGTACCGGATTGCGGCATACGTATAAGCAATGAGCATGCCGGCCGAAAACGTGCTCAAGTAAAGAAAACCCGCAGCGAATTTGGAGAACACGTAAGCGGCCGGCGTTACCGGCAGCGACATCATCCATTCGTAAGCGGATTGCTTGACATCGCGGCGAAGCAGCATAATGCCGACCATCATGGCGGCGCCAAGGCTTATGGATTGGGATAAATAATTATTTTCAAGCATGTTCATATATACGTCTTGCGACTGGTGCGAAATTTGGGTGACCGATAGCAGCATCCACAGCATGTACAGCGGCGGCAAAGCGGCGAACAGCCAGTTGGACCAGAGCAGCTTGGATTCCAGGCGAAACGGCGCAAGCCATTTGATCACGCCGATTCACCGCCGATCAGGGCAAGATAGCCGTCTTCTAGCGACGGCTCGACCGGCATCGCGTAAGGCGAAGGCGAATCGTAAGCAATCAGCTTGCACGCCAAACCGTTTTCGGTGCGGCGGACGGAAACGATGTTGCGGTGTGCATTCGATTGCGACGCGAATTCTCGTTCCGTCATCTCAAGCTCCCATACCCGCCCTTCGGCGAGAGCTTGAAGCTGCTCCCGCGTACCGGACATTTGCAGCTTCCCGCCGTTCAATACGGCAACGCTTGTGCAGCTGCTCTCGATATCGGCAACGACGTGGGTCGACAAAATGACGATCCGGTCTTCCGAAAATCGGGCCAACAGATTGCGCAGCCGGACTCGTTCCTCCGGGTCAAGGCCCGTCGTCGGTTCATCGGCGATAATGACCTTCGGATCGCCGAGCAATGCTTGGGCGATGCCGATTCGCTGCTTCATGCCGTTCGAATAGGACCGTATCTTCTCTCGAGCCTTGTCGGTCATGTTCACTTGCTCCAGCAGCGTATCGATTGCGGCTTTTCGTTGTTTCGCGCCGCCGATCCCCTTGATTCGTCCGATATGGTCCAACAGCTCGATGCCGGTCAGCTGAGGATGCAACTGATAAAATTGGGGCAAATATCCGATAATCCGGTGTATCGCTTCGGTCGAACGGATCGAATGCCCGAATACCGTCGCGTCGCCTGAGGTAGGCGGAAGCAAGGCGGCGAGGAGCTTCAGCAGCGTGGACTTGCCGGCGCCGTTTGGTCCGAGCAAGCCGAGCATGCCCTGCTTCATTTGGAACGAAACGTTGTCAAGCGCGCGTTCTTTTTTGTAATGCTTGCATAACAAATTAACGCTAATCATTCGGCATAATCCTTCGGTTGTGTTGTGTCAAATCTATAAATATAACGAGTAGCTTCGTCAAAAAGTTTGCCGCTGGACATTCGCGGCGATCTGTTTCAAACTTATTGTATCCGAGAAACGCACGGAAACAAAGGAGGTGCCCCGTTTGTCGAACGGAAGCGGAACACAGACTGTCGAAACGGGACTGCGATGGATGATGCGGCCGCTTGGCGAAAGCGCCGTTGTCGTCTCGTTCGGCGATACGCCCGGCGAGGAGACGCGTCGCGCCATTCGCCGTTACGCGGCGGCGCTTGCTGCGCATCCGCTGCCATGGGTGGAGGAGCTCGTCCCCGCTTATACGACGCTTACGGTATATTACGACCCGATGATGCTTTATAGCGCTATTCAACCCGGAACAGGACCGGAGCCAGCTTCAGTCGACCAAGATCAAGTAAAAGCGTCGGGCGAACGGTACAGGGAGCGGGAAAGCGAGTGGGGAGCATTGTTCGCATCGGCATGTGAAGCCATTGAGAGACTGTTTGCTTCGGCTGAAGCCGATGTAGCGGAGGTGTCGCCCCGTG
This sequence comes from Paenibacillus sp. sgz302148, assembly GCF_056120465.1. Taxonomy (NCBI): domain Bacteria; kingdom Bacillati; phylum Bacillota; class Bacilli; order Caryophanales; family Paenibacillaceae; genus Paenibacillus; species Paenibacillus sp. sgz302148. The sequence continues at coordinate 183,824 of NZ_JBVYOJ010000005.1, read as the reverse complement.
TCGTCGATATCCCCGTTTGTTACGGCGGCTCATTCGGTCCTGATCTCGCTGCGGTGGCTTCGCTTTGCGGAATAACGGAGTCGAAACTGATCCGGCTGCATTCGGAAGCGGTTTATGCAGTAGAAATGATCGGCTTTGTTCCGGGCTTCCCCTATTTGAGCGGGCTGCCGGCGCAGCTTGCCGTGCCCCGCCGGGCGGTGCCGCGCCAGAACGTGCCGGCCGGCTCCGTAGGAATCGGCGGTTCGCAAACCGGCGTATACCCGCTGGAAACGCCCGGCGGCTGGCATATTATCGGTCGTACGCCGCTGCGGTTGTTTCGCCCCGAGCTGGAATCGCCGGCCTTGCTTGCGGCAGGCGACCTTGTACGGTTCCAGCCGGTTACTTCAGATCGATATGCCGAGATCGAGCGGGGTGAACGAAGGTCCGTGGAGATGGGCGTGTGAAGATGGCATGGAAAGGGGAGTCTGATGCAGGAACAAGGTTGATGAAGAGCGTTCCCTAGGCACTTCATCTCTCCTGCGAAGTTCCCACAAGAAGTTCACTGTAGCATGAATCCGATATAGAGCAATTTGTTGACTGTTACGGGGATGCGGGACTTGCAGAACTTGCAGAACTTGCAGAACTTGCGGAACTTGCAGAACTTGCAGAACTTGCAGAACTTGCAGAACTTGAAGGACTTGAAGGACTTGAAGGACTTGGGGGACTTGAGGAAGGCATGGCAGCCGGAAGTTAAACGGTGTATTTGCACGAAAGGGAGACGAGAAGTAGGAAGGGGAGGACAACCATGGAATTTGTCGTAGTCAAACCCGGTTTATTATCGACAGTGCAGGATTTGGGGAGGCCGGGGCTGCAGCGGCAGGGCATTCCCGTCGGAGGCGCTATGGACCGCAATGCCTTTCGCGTCGCCAACCTGCTCGTGGGCAACGACGAAGGCGCCGCAGGAATCGAGCTGACGCTCGTCGGGCCGACGCTGACGATGAGCGGCGACGCGCTCATCGCCGTATGCGGCGCCGACATGGCGGCCCGCCTCGACGGCCGCGAGCTGCCGCTATGGCGGCCCGTGCTCGCCCGCGCCGGCAGCACGCTCGCATTCGGCGCCGCGAAGCACGGCTGCCGCGCTTACGTCGCCATCGCGGGCGGCGTTGCCGTGCCGCCTGCGCTCGGCGGGCGCGGCACGTATTTGCGCGCCGGGCTCGGCGGCGTGAGTGGCCGCGCGCTCGCAGCGGGCGACCGCGTGCCCGCCGGCGAGCCGAGCGCGCTCGCGCGCGGCTGCGTCGCCGCGCTGCGCGAGCGTGCGTCAAGCGGCGGCGCAGCCGCTTGGCACGCTGCTCCGCGGGCGGCCGCCGCAGCAGGTCCGGCGCTGCTGCGGGCGCTGCCGGGCAGCGAGCACGCCGCGTTTGCGGCGGCGAGCCGGGCTGCGCTGTTCGCGGCCGACGCGGTGTTCGCGGTGTCGCCCGCGTCCGACCGGATGGGCTGCCGCCTTGCGGGCGGCCCGGCCCTGACGCTTGCGGCGCCGCTAGAGATGGCGTCGCAAGCCGTGACGCCCGGCACGGTCCAGGTGCCGCCAAGCGGCGATCCGATCGTGCTGATGGCGGATTGCCAAACGACCGGCGGTTATCCGAAAATCGCCCAGGTCGCCGCAGTTGACCTCCCGATTCTCGCCCAATGCAAGCCCGGCGATCGCGTGTCGTTTCGGCAAATTTCGCTGGAGGAGGCCCATCGGCTGTACATCGCGCAGGAGCGGGAAATGTCGCTGCTTAAAGCAGCGATCAAATTAAAGATGATCCATATGGGTGAACGAGCAACTCAAGTAGTGAAGTGATTATCATAGGCCATTCGGCGTTTCAGAATATTAAAGTAAAGGGAGATCACATCAATGCCAACCCATCACGGATTGACCGTAAGCATCGATCTCAATTGCGATCTCGGCGAGAGCTACGGCGTATATACGATCGGCCAGGACGAGGTGCTGCTGCCGTATATTACGTCAGCCAATATCGCCTGCGGCTTCCACGCGGGAGATCCACGCACGATGCGGGAAACGGTGCGGCGCTGCATCGAAGCCGGCGTCAGTATCGGCGCCCATCCGGGCTTGCCGGACCGGGACGGCTTCGGCCGCCGGAATATGGCGGTTACGCCACAAGAAGCGTACGACATGATCGTGTATCAAGTCGGCGCGCTGCTCGGGTTCGTCCATGCCGCGGGCGGAACGATGGCGCACGTGAAGCCGCACGGCGCCTTATACAATATGGCCGCGACGGATAGGCGGCTTGCCGATGCGATCGCCACGGCGGTGCGCGACATCGACTCCCGGCTGGTCTTGTTCGGCCTTGCCGGGAGCGAGCTGGTCCGCGCAGGCGAAGCGGCCGGCCTGCAGACGGCGGGCGAAGCGTTCGCCGATCGCGCATACCGCGCCGACGGCACGCTGACGCCGCGCAGCGCCCCGGGTGCGGTCATCGCAGACGAACGGGAGGCCGCAGCGCAAGCGGTCGCGATCGTCCGCGACTCCAAGGCGTTTGCCGACGGCGGCACGCCGGTGCCGATCGCCGCGCAAACGCTGTGCATCCACGGCGACAGCCCGCATGCGCTGGCGATCGTAAAGGCGTTGCGCTCCGCTTTCGAAGCGCAGGGCATTGCCGTTGCTCCGGTTAAACGTTGCTTGCGCTAGTCTATTGACGCATCCTATTAAGAACATCGCCATCATTTAACAAGCGAATTGAATCGTGCTAGAATAAATGAAGCGTAGCTGCAGGTCGCAAAAACTGCTTTTAACACGTTTGGCGCTATAATTTTTTTGCGGCTAAATAGATGCATGTTTTCCATATGTTGCTCGGCATCACAACGAACTCGCATACTTATGAGCGATCATTTACTCAATATATGAGGAGCTGGGTAAAACACCAAGAAAGGAGGAACGTCGATGGCGGAAAAAACGATCGTACCGTTCGGCGACCCGATTTTAAGAAAAAAATGCAAGCCGGTAGACCAAATCAACGAAAGAACGATCAAGCTGCTGGATGACTTGAAGGATACGCTATATGCCAAGGAAGGACGCGCGGGTTTGGCCGCCCCGCAAATCGGTATGCTTCGCCGGATCGTGGTCATGGATTGCGGCAACGGCTTCATTGAGCTGATCAATCCGGTCATTACTCATGCGAGCGGCGAGCAAACTGGTACCGAAGGCTGCTTGTCCTATCCGGGTTATCTCGGCGTCGTCAAGCGCGCCCAGAAGGTCGTTGTCGAGACGATGAACCGTCAAGGCGAAACCGTAACGATGGAAGCGGAAGGTTATTTGGCCCGCTGCATCCAGCATGAGGTCGATCATCTGGACGGCATATTGTACATCGACCGCATCGAGGGCGATTACCTATTTCAAGAAGATACGCAGAGAAAAGTGAGCGTTCTCGACGCGTTGCGGATCGCGGGCCAAGGCTCATAGCGAAAGGCCTTCCGGATTGGATTCTAACGAGTACTTGCAATCAGGAGGCAGGCAAACAGCACTGAATCAAGATCGTGGTTGATAATGGGACGGCGGAAAAGTAGTTGAACCGGTATACGGCCATGAGCAGTGAGTAACTTTTTGAGGAGTTCAGCAAAAAGTTTCTGAAATTCAGAAAGTAATTTCTTAATTTTTCTGAAATCTAGGGGGAATTGGACGGATTCAGAAATTATTTTCTGAAAATGGAAAATAATTTCTGTTTTTCGGAAAAAATTTTCTGAATCTGCCCTCGTACGAAAGTTTATATGAGATATTCAGAAAATAACTGCTGAATTTCAGCAAAAAGTTTCTGAATGCGCGGCTACGAATAGAAGCTTTTCTTTAGAGATAAGAATGCATAAGCCCACAATTTCAACTTCCTTATCTCGCAAGAAAAGCTTCATCTTACGCAGGGTCATTCACCGTGGAGAGGGCATCGAATAGAAGCTTTTCTTTAGAGATAAGAATGCATAAGCCCACAATTTCAACTTCCTTATCTCGCAAGAAAAACTTCCTCTAACGCAGGGTCATTCATCGTGGAGAGGGCTACGAATAGAAGTTTTTCTTTAGAGATAAGAATGCATAAGCCCACAATTTCAGCTTCCTTATCTCGCAAGAAAAACTTCCTCTAACGCAGGGTCATTCATCGTGGAGAGGGCTACGAATAGAAGTTTTTCTTTAGAGATAAGAATGCATAAGCCCACAATTTCAGCTTCCTTATCTCGCAAGAAAAACTTCCCCTTACGCAGGGTCATTCATCGTGGAGAGGGCTACGAATAGAAGTTTTTCTTATAATCATTCTTTCCCTTGTACGTAACCCCGCCGATTGGCTACACTATGAGTAGCTGGCCGGCTAATTCCTGTGGAAAGGAGTGATCGAATTGATTACAACGGCAGAGGTGGTCTCCGTTTAATACGGGGATCGTCACATAAGGGAGGCTCTCGGGCCTCCCCCAATAAAATTTTTTAGGTGAAAATACATATTGCCAAATGTCTTTGGATAGTATAAAATTGGGTTCGTAGTTAAAAATAAACTAGGTGAAAGGAGTGTTGAAGATGTTTATCCATAATGTTCTTTTCTTCGGTGCCGCTGAGGGGTTTTTCCGATAACTGAATAGGGATCATTTTCACTAACCGTCACCTGCTTTATTTACAATTGAAGCATAAAAACAGGTACACGATGATTAGGTCGTGTTTTTTTATGCTCATTTTTAGGGTCCCGTGGAGGTTTGTGTCCACGGGATTTTTGTCTCTACCGGTTAAAATCGCAATACCCGCAAGGCCAAAACAAAAATTCTGAATAAGGAGGTTAAACTATGAAAATCGCAGTGAATGTTTTTAACGCTACTACAATCTGCATCATAATTAACGAGGAGGGTAACTTGAATGAGTTACAAAAACGGGAAGGACTTTCTTCCGGCTAGGTTGTTAAAGGAACTGCAAGAGCATATTCAAGGTGAATTGATATATATCCCGAAAAAAACCGAGCAGAAACGCGCCGGTTGGGGTGAGAACAACGGAACGCGTCAAATTATCGAGCGGCGTAACAAAGAAATTTACGGATTGTACAAAAACGGCAAATCGGTCTCCGAGCTGATCGATTTGTACCACCTGTCGGAAGACAGCATCCGCAAAATCATTTTGAAAACAAAAAGCTTGCTTAAAGAGGCGGTGCACGCGAATTGATGCGGATCGAATTAAACAACAACCTCATCATTCGCCATGAAACGCCGAAGGATTATGCCGCCATCGCCGAGGTACATACGGCAGCGTTTACGTACAGCCATGCGAACCGGGAAGCTGCGCTTGTCGCATTGCTTCGCAGCAGACGTAAATTCGACGCCGAGCTCTCGGTGGTGGCGGAGGTCGATGGAACCATCGTCGGCCATGTGTTGTTTACGCCTTACGAAGTGCGAGTTGGAGGGCGCACGCTGCATGCGGCTGCGCTCTCTCCACTCGCTGTTTTGCCGGATCGGCAGCGAAGCGGAATCGGCCGTGAGCTTGTGCTGGAGGGCCATCGCCGGCTAGCGGCCAAAGGCTTTGATTTTGCTTTTCTGCTCGGTCATCCGGACTATTACCCGAAATTCGGCTATCGTCCGCATCGCTTCGGGACGTGTCGGAGCAAGTGGAAACGTTCGGCGCTTGCACACTCGTATGGCGAGATTGCCTCACGCAGGGTCGAAGCGCCGGATGTCCCTTTTTTGAGGGCCATGTGGGAGCGTTGGTACGGAGATGCCGATCTTGCGATTATGCCGGAGGATACGTTGACTGATTGGATCAGCCCTTCGGATTACGTAACGGCCGAGGTGTTGTGCTCGGAAGGGCGCGTGCTCTCATATGTCCGATACGATACGGCCAACGCGGCGAATGTCCATTGTTTTGTAGCCGTAGACCGTGACGCGGCATTAGCCGCCTTGAGCTGGTTGAACGATCGGATCGGGGAGGAAGCAAAGGAGCTTTCGCTGCCGATACATCCTGGCAGTAAAGCGCTTTCGGAGCTTGGTTCCGCGGCGGCATTTACTCCGCATGTCGAGACGTGGGAAGCGGCGATGATTCATATTGTGAATGCCGGGTGCGAGGAGATCGTTCGATATGACGAAGAGGTTGAGGCGAAGCGGCGATCTGCCGGCAATTTGATTTGGCCGGTTGAATTTCACATTTTCAATTAACGATAACAATAGATTGTTTTAATTATAGGAGGAATTCATCGATTGAATTTGAAAGATATAGGTTGGAACGATCAGTGGGGTCAAATTTTTCAGACTTTTCTGAATATGGATCCCGAATATAGTGCCGGACGGGTTGTATTGGAGCATAAGCATATGTATCGGGTGTTTTCGGTGCACGGCGAGCTGCTCGCGGAAGTGTCGGGGAAAATGAAGCATATCGCCACAGGCCGCGAACATTATCCGGCTGTCGGGGATTGGGTCGTCATGAAGGAGCGTCCTGAGGAAGGCAGAGCGACGGTTCATGGAATTTTGCCGCGGACGAGCAAGTTTTCGCGCAAAATCGCAGGTTCTACAACGGAGGAACAAATCGTTGCGGCCAACGTCGATACGGTGTTTCTCGTCAATGCACTGAATCAGGACTTTAACCTGCGCCGGCTCGAACGATATCTGATCTTGGCGTGGGAGAGCGGGGCGAATCCGGTCATCGTGCTGAGCAAAGCGGATTTATGCGACGACGTGGAAGCGAAGATCGCCGAGGTCGAATCGGTCGCAATCGGCGTACCGGTCCATGCGATCAGTTCGCAGGAACGGCAAGGGCTGGAGCAGCTGGAGCCTTATTTGGGCACGGGACAGACCGTCGCTTTGCTCGGTTCGTCGGGTTCGGGCAAGTCGACGCTGATCAATACGATGCTGGGCAATCAGGTACAGGAGGTACTGGCTGTTCGCGAAGGCGACGACCGAGGCCGCCATACGACGACCTACCGCGAGTTGTTCCTGCTGCCGAAGGGCGGATTGATGATCGACACGCCGGGGATGCGGGAGCTGCAGCTGTGGCATGCCGACGAAGGGTTTCAGGATGCTTTTGACGATATCGAACAGCTCGGGCAGATGTGTTATTTCTCCGATTGCAAACATCGCAAAGAACCAAGATGCGCCGTCCGCGAAGCGATCGACAACGGTACGCTGGACCGTTCCCGTTACGACAGCTACCTGAAGCTGAAGCGGGAGCTCGCTTATCTTGAAGCCAAGGACAATCAGAAAGCGAAGCAGCAGGCGAAATCGCAGCAGAAGAAAGGCGCCATGGTCATGAGGTATGAGGATTAGACCGAGCGGGGACAAAAAGGAGCCGAACCATGGGTGCTGCCGATAAGCGGAATAAGCTTGATGAAGAAATTTTCTCGTGTCGGATGACGAAGGACGGCAAAGTGCTGATCTCATGGCGCGAAAAGCAAGTGACGGTGCTCAAAGGCGGGGAAGCTGCCGCATTCATCCGCAAATATAGCGATGCCGACGACAAGCATCGGCAGCTTCTAATGGCAAAAGCAACCGGCAATTTCAAAAGGGGTAACGAAAAAACGTGAAGCTTATTTCGAATTACAAAAATAACGTTGAACTGAGGAACAGCTTCAACCGACTTGCGCATAGAACCTTCGGCATCGATTTTGAAGCTTGGTACAATCAAGGATTCTGGGACGACAGGTACGACGCCTACTCCTTTGTTGACGGAAGCGAAGTCGTCTCGAACGTTTCCGTGAGCAAGCTCGATTGGGTCTGGGGAGGAAAGCGGCTTCGCGCGCTCCATATCGGCACGGTTATGACGGACGAGGCGTACCGCGGACGCGGGTTATGCAGAAGAATGCTGGAGCATATTTTAGATAAATACGACGGCCAATTCGATGTCATCTATTTGTTTGCGAACGAAACGGTGCTGGATTTTTATCCGAAGTTCGGCTTTAAACCGCTGATGGAAAGCAGTTTCGAATATGAGATTAGTCGTAAGGATATAAGCGAGGATTCGTCGATTCTGCGCAAGCTGGATATGAATGACGATTACGTTTTGCGGCGGTTTGCAGGGATTGCGGCGGAGCGAAGCCCGATCTCCCGAATTTGCGGCATAATAGGCGGCGAGACGATCACGGCTTGGTCCGGTATCTATGTGTTTCGAGATTGCATCTATGAAGTTGACGGCTATGATGGCTTGCTAGTCATTTGTGAGCGGAAGAATGACGACGTCTTGGATGTATATGATGTGCTTGCCGTAAGACTGGAAGGCATTGATTTTTCCCGTTTGTTCAAGCTGATCGCAGGTCCCGAGGTGCGGAAGGTCCGGTTACATTTTACCCCCGACTTGTTGAATTTGGAGACAACCTGCGTTCCTTTGGAAGAAGGGGACCGATTGTTTGTCAAGACGGCGACGATCATGGCGAACGAACCCTTTAAATTCCCGCTGACCGCACAAGCATAGTTGGATAACGAAAGAAGGATAAACATGAACATTTATGAGATTTTAGCCGAACTTCGCGGCCTTGGGATGATCCCCGAACAAATGACGGAATGCCGCCGATTGGAGGGCGGGACGAACAGCAAAGTGTGGGCCGTCACAGATGGAGGCGAGCCGGCTTTGGTCATTAAGGCGAATACGCCGGATTCGGTGCGCAGCGAAGTTCGTTTTTTGTCTTTTTATTACGATCTTCCGTATTTATCAAAGCTTATGTTTACAGATCCGGATGGCCGTTATTATGTGTATAGTTATCTGCAAGGGAAAATCGATTATAAACCCGGCCGTAAAATAGAGTTGCTGGAGCGGCTGGCAGAACGGTTCATCGGACGGTATAAACCCGTTCCGGACATGATCGGATACGGTGTAATAGGCGAAAGCCCTTACGAGACATGGCAATCGTTTCTCGAGAGCGAGCTCCAGGGGGCGCGCCAAGCGGTAGGAGAGCATGTATCCGAAGCGGATTATCTTGATGTAATCGCCTTGGCTCAGAAAGAAGCACGGACGAGTGCAAGTCAGGCCTATATGCTGCACGGGGATTGCGGCATGCATAACTTCTTGTTCCGGCAAGGCGAGCTGAGCGGCATTATCGACCCGATCCCGATGGCGGGGATGCCGATCTATGATCTTGTTTTCGCCTTCTGCTCGTCCCCGGACGAGCTGGAGCCGGAGACGATCGCCCATGCGGCCGAGCGGCTGCCGGGTTGGCAAGGCACTTTCCGGGATTTGCGGGAAGAAGTGCTGATCGGCCTTTATTCAAGGATGTCGGCGTGCATCTATCATCATCCTCAAGATCTTCCAATCTATTTGCAAGCATGGGAGCGGTGGAAGAGCCTATGATCACGATACGTATGATGAAAATCGAAGAAGCGGAGCTTATTCGGAGCTTGGACCGCTCCGAATTGATCGAAGCGACTTACCGCTGCGTCGGCGGAAGGCTGGAGGAAACGCGAGTGCAAATCGATTGTCCCAATTGGTCGGAGTCCCAGTTTGATACGATTATCGCTCGTTTTCGCCGCAATGTAGAGGGGGATGGTGTCGCATTCGGAGCATTCGAGGGGGAGCGGCTTGCCGGGTTTGCCGTACTGGAGGGCCGCTTCCGAGGAGAACGGCTCAATCGGCAGCAGCTGGACCTTATGTATGTCAGCCGCCAATATCGGAGACAAGGGATCGGTACAAGGCTGATGGAAGAAGTTAAGGCCGAGGCTAAACGAAGAGGAGCGGCTTATTTGTATATTTCTGCTGCCGATACCGAATCTGCCGTCAATTTTTATCAACGTTCGGGCAGCCGGTTGACGGAAGAAATCGATGAGGAGCTTTTTCAGCTGGAGCCTAAAGATATTCATATGGAACTCAAATTGTAAAGTGCACATCCTGAGGTTTGATCTCGGATTGAATGGGCTTCCGCAGCGGACTGTTCAATTTCAGGAATCAAACCTTTTTATTATCGATGGAGGAGATGAAGGACATGAAGCCGATTCGAAATTCCGCTAAAGCGGTTATTGTACAGAACGATAAGGTGTTGTTGACCAAAAACGTCGACAGGGAAGGTTTTTTCTATTTGTTCCCCGGAGGTGGCCAAGAGAAGTTCGAAACGCTGAAAGAAGCCGTCATTCGGGAATGCATGGAGGAAATCGGGCAGCCTGTTCAAGTGGAAGATTTGCTGTTCATTCGGGAATACATCGGACGAAACCATCAGTTCGCCGAATGGGATGCGGATGTGCATCAGGTGGAGTTTTATTTTCGCTGCAGCCTTGCGGAGGCGGGAGCCGATGGACGGTTTGAAGGAAACAACCCGGACAGTGATCAAGTCGGCGTTGAATGGGTGGAGCTGAATCGGCTGGAGGAGATTCGCATTTATCCGGCGGCGTCAGGCGTTAACTTGAAGCAGGGCGTTTTCAAGTCGATTTATTTGGGCGATACCAACTAAGACTGCGATCGCTCCAAGAGGTATGGAACGGCGGATTCATAGATTGTTTATCGATCTTCGCAAAATATGCAACATAGTAACATATTCCTTCGTTTAATAATTACAGTTGGCATACAACGAAGGAGTGGAATTATGAAGAGAGAACATAGACAAAAGATATCGTTGGCGCTGGCCGCCGCATTCATCGCAGTGACGGTAGCGGGCTGCAGCTCGGGATCAGGTGATTCGAAAGACGGGGCAGCGACCGGCAAACCGCAAGCTGAAACGAACCAGGGTGGCAAGGATTCGCCGGCGACGGGAGGCACTACGACGGACAATGGAGCGCAAACGCCGGAAAACGGCAAAGCCGATCAGGCAAAACTTCTCGAGGAGTACGAGAAGGTGGTAAGCGAAGCGAAAAGCGCGTCCGACATCGTTGCTTTTCTGGATTCGCGCTTGAAGGAAGCGGATCCGGCCACGGCCGATGCGATGCTTGTGAAGCTTGACGCATATTACGAAGCGAATCTGGAAGCTGTGCAAAACGAGTTTTTTGCGGAGAACGTTCAAACGAAGCTTCAGGATGTCAAATATCCGATAACCGCGCAAAGCGTTGCGGACGTGAAGGACGAAGCGGTGCGCAAGCTGCTGGAGAAGGCGCTGGCCGGCAATTATAAGATCGAATCGCAGGAAGGTTCGTTGTATCCGATCGTCGATTATGAAGCGTTGAAAGCTTATGCTCCCTATTTGTCCGATGTGATGAAGGCGTACGTTGACCTGATGGCCATTGAATCGAACGACAAGACGGCAAGCGACGGCGGGCTGACGCTTTCTTGGGACGAAATGGCCGCTCGCGCGCTGGGTGCCGAACATACGCTGCGCGAGTATCCGCAATCGCCTAAAGTCGATGCCGTCAAAGCGAAATACAAGCAATATGTGCAATTCTACTTATTCGGCCTGAACAATACGCCGATCTATGATAGGAATAGCTTTAAGCTTCTGGCAGAGGTTAAAACGAGTTATGCCAAAACCGTGAAGGAACATCCGGACACGATCTTGGGGCATCTGACCAAGCAATTCCTCGACGTGCTCGGCAAAACGAAGGAAAAAGTATTCGTCAAGAAAGACGGCCAGCAAACCGATCTTCCGGAAGTCAAAGCATTCCGCGAAAGCATCGATTCGCAGATCGACTCCTTGTTGAAATAAGATCTAAGCCGCAGCCTGGAATTTTGGAAGTTCCGGACTGCGGCTTTTTCTGTCTCGCGACGGACGGTCGCTTTGTATGCTTAGAACTAAAACGATCTGTAAAGTATGCAATAATTTAACAGTCAGTTGGATTCGCCTTGTCGTAAGCACTCCTTTTGTCGATATCCCCTTCGCTCATGATGACTGAATGAGTGCCAGCATGCATACCTGCTTGCCTAGACTACCGGCCTGCTTACTTCGATCACCTACATGAACTGCCATGCATTGCCAATCGTTCATTCCTGAACGAAGGGGATTCCGGCAAAGGGGCATGTGTTGCACCTGCTAAACCTTACGCCATCCGATAGCCCGCATTGTCAATCGTTCCGTTCCTGAACGAATGGGATTCCGGCAAAGGGGCATGTGTTGCACCTGCTCAACCCAATGCCACCCCGATGCCCTGCATAGCCAGTTCCGTTCCTGAACGAAGGGGATTTCGGTAAAAGGGACGTACTACACCTGCTAATCCAGCGCCATTCGATGCCATGCATTGCCAATCGTTCGCCCCTGAACGAACGGAATTCCGGCAAAGGGGCACGAGTTGCACCTGCTCAACCCAGCGCCATCCCAAAGCCCTCATGCCAAACACTCCGTTCCTGAACGAACGGGATTCCGGCAAAGAGGCACGTGTTGCAACCTGCAAAACCCTGGTGCCATCCGATGTCCCGCATGCCAAACATTCCGATCCTGAGTGAAGGGGATTCCCGCAAGGGGGCACGTGTTGCATCGCTCAACTTAGCGCTACCCTGACGCTCTGTATTACATCGTTACGTTCCTAAACGAAACGGATTCTGGGAGGCGTGCGGAATAACGTATTTTCACGCATCGGCTCATTCAACTCGAGGTCGGCAAGACCAAGTGCACGGCTATAACCTCTTCGAAACGGATATAAATCTTTTTCTTTTTCCAGGAATTCCTTAATATAAAAGGAGTGAATGGAGATGGATCGCGTAAATCAACAGAAGCGATAGAGTGCCATCGGATCAGGTTAGCCAAAAAAAGAGCAGGGGAGTCAGCATGTATATTTCGAATTGGTACACTCATGTGAAATGGTTTTCGGAACACGAGCAGGAAACGATGAAAGGATTAACGGACGTCATTGGCAATACATCGTTTTTGTTCTGGTTTGGCGTTACGATCGTCGGGCTGCTTCTGTCGGCGATGTTCAACGAGAAGCTTCAGCACATTCCGATGATCGAGCGGATCCACCGCATGCTGGATCGCGCTAAGCCGTATTTGACGCATATTTTGCGCACCGGACTAGGACTTGGCATCTTGATGCAGCTCGTTTCCTCCACTTACATCGCTCCCGAATGGCATACGGATCAAATCTGGATTGTCGTTGTGCAATGTATTGTATTAGCCGGATTGATGACGCGGCATACGCTATGGATCAGCGGCGCGGCTTTGGCCATCCTATACGGATCGACAGTCGCCAAGTTCGGGCTGATGCACGCTTTGGATTATTCGTTTTATGTCGGCATCATTTATTTTCTTTTCGTTTCGGGGACCCGGTGGAAAACGACAGCAACGCCCGTGCTTTATTTGTTCACCGGGTTTTCGCTGGCTTGGGTGGCATTGGAAAAGTTTACTTTGCCGGGGCTTGCATACGGAATTATCGAGCTATATCATAAAACCTGCGTGAAACAAGGAGGAAGTTACGATGATTACGGTGTTTGTCTACGGTACCTTATTAACGGGCGAAAGCAATCATGCCATTATTGCGCCGTACGTACTGGCCGCTGCGCCGGGACATGTCCGCGGATGGCTGTATGACGTCGGCGAATACCCGGCGCTGGTGCTGGATGTTGACGGCGAGGAAATCGAGGGTGAATGGATGGAGTTGTCCGACGAAGCGCTTGTCCCGATGGATGAGCTGGAAGGTTATGACGGAGTCGATGCGGACAATGACTACGAGCGAGTGCTCGTCTCGGACAGCCGAAATGCCGGACAGTCGGGATGGATTTACGTATGGCGCGATTCCAGAGGCTGCAGGCGGATTGAAGGGGGTTCGTGGCGAAGACATCACGGACGCAGCCGCTTATAAGCGTGAGCTGTATCGAAAAGATAAGCATGGCAAACCGACGGTATTAGGTTAATCACCGGTTTTTCCTGTTTTTTGTCGAAACGTTTCACGAAAACTAAAAACAATACGAATTTTTTTTCCGATGCAAGGCTTTTCATTTCCACAAACGTGTGCTATTATTTCCTTGTGAAACGTTTCTATAATTTTAAAAGCGGGACTTTAGAACAATCTAACATATTCGTTTATGTATCAAATGTAAGCGTTTAACTTAGGTTGTTTTTGTTTCAAATTCAGTGAAACGATTCACTAAATGCAGCATTGATCCGTAATTCGAAAGTTGGAGATGAACGATGGCTACGATTAAGGATGTCGCAAAATTGGCAGGGGTTGCCGTCTCGACCGTATCTTACGCGCTCAATAACGACGCGAAGATCAGCGAGGAAACGAAGAAGAAAATTTTGAAAGCTGCCGAAGAGCTTAATTATTACCCGAGCGGAGCCGCCCGCAATTTGAAAAAGCAAAAAAGCGAAACGATCGGTTTGTTCCTGAACGACTTGAGCGGTCCGTTCTACAGCCAGGTCGTCGAGGGCATCCAAGAGGTGGTCGCCTCCCATGGCTACAACCTGATCGCCTGCAGTACATACGGCGGCGAGAACAGCTCGGCGCATCGCTTCCTGCGAGAGAAATTCGTGGACGGCGCGATCATCATGGGCTCCTCCATTCCGGACAGCTTAATATTGTCCATTGCCGGCGAGACGTTCCCCATCGTAGTGCTCGATCGTGAGCTAAATGCGGATTACGTGCACAGCGTGTTGATCGACAACCTGCAGGGCGCATACGATGCCGTAACCCATCTGATTCAGCTGGGGCGCCGGAAAATCGGTTATTTGAGCGGTCCGTCCAACAACTATGACAATATCCGAAGGTTCGAAGGATATAAAAAAGCGCTTGAGGACAACGGCGTCGCGTTCCAGCCGAGAATGGTCATGCAGGGCAAATATACCGAAGCCGGCGGCTATCAGGCGATGAAGGTGCTGCTTGCCAGCAACCAACTGCCTGACGCGATATTCGCCGCGAACGACGAAATGGCGATCGGCGCCATACGGGCGATGCAAGAAGAGAATATGAAGGTACCGAATGATATCGCCATCGTGGGATTCGACGATATTATGCTGGCTGCTTACGTGCAGCCGCCGCTGACGACGGTCCGCCACTCCAAATACGAACTTGGGGCGATCGCGACGCAGCGGGTGTTTTATCCGCAGAAGGAAGAAAATATGATCGTGTTGCCGACCGAGCTGGTCATTCGCAAATCATGCGGCTTCCACCCGTGAAACGAAGAGCGGCTCCGTTGACATAACAATCTGGCTAAAGGAGGGCCAAAAAAAGAAAGCGCTTAAATACGAGTTGACGACGTTATTCCATTATATTCATGAGTAGGGGGAAAAACTCCAATGAAAAAATCGTTGAATGTTTTGCTGGTCATGATCGTGGCTTTAACAATCGTATTAACGGGTTGCGGAGCAAAAGAAGAATCCAAAGGCACGGATACGGAACAACCGCCGGCACAAGAGACAAAGACCGATACGACGGATAAAACGCCGGCGACCGAAACGACAACCGACACCGAGAAAAAAGACGATACGGCAACGAACGCCCCGGCCGAAATCGTCAAAATCAAATACGCG
This sequence comes from Paenibacillus sp. sgz302148, assembly GCF_056120465.1. Taxonomy (NCBI): domain Bacteria; kingdom Bacillati; phylum Bacillota; class Bacilli; order Caryophanales; family Paenibacillaceae; genus Paenibacillus; species Paenibacillus sp. sgz302148. The sequence continues at coordinate 168,534 of NZ_JBVYOJ010000005.1, read as the reverse complement.
ACCTGGGGCGACGCGGAGATGGAGAAAAAGCGGATCAAAGCGTTCGAAGCGGCTCATCCGAACATCAAGGTCGAGATCGACCCGGCCGTAACGTGGCCGTGGGACGAGAAGATGGCGGCGGCAGCGGCGGCCGGCAAGCTTCCGGACGTCGTCTGGCTGTTCGGCGTCCCGAACAGCGTGGCCAGCGGCTGGCTGGAAGATTTGACGCCGTACCTGTCGGCGGACCCGGATTACAATCCAAGCAACATCTACGGCAACCTGAGCGACACCGGCAAATATAACGGCAAGCAATTCGCGCTGCCGCACGGCTTGTTCGCGCAAGGCGTTTTCCTCAATCTCGACCTGCTAGCGAAGGAGAACATTCCGGTGCCGACGCGAGACTGGACCGTAACCGATATGGAAGACATCGCGAAGAAGCTGACCAAGTTCAACGACCATCAGTTCGGCTTCGAAGGCGCATTGGGCATGGAAGCCGTCATGGTGCCGCAATTCGATCCGTCGCTCGGCTGGGGAACATGGGACGGCACGAAATATAACTATACGAAGCCTGCCTATGCCGACGCGGTGAACTGGGTGAACAAATTCGCCCTGAAGGACAAAGTCGCGACCGACGCATACCCAAAGGAAGAGAAGGACAAATGGTACGGCAAGGACAAAAGCGGCTGGAATCTCGGCAAAGTCGGCATGAGATTCGGCGCGACATGGGATTTGGCTTGGCAGAAGAAGGAACTGAAATTCAAATGGGACATTTTGCCGCTGCCTAAAGTGAATGGCCAAAGAACGCCGCTTGTTACGGACTACGCCGGCATTTCGAAGAGCTCGCAGCATAAAAAAGAAGCTTTCGAATTCCTGAAATGGATGACGTATTCGAAGGATGGCTGGCTGAACCGGATTAAAGACGAAGCGCCGATCGCCTCGATGCCGCTCGTCAACGACCGCGATGTATGGGACGCTTACTTGTCGAGCGAGCATATATCGCCGGGGATGAAAGAAATCGTCAAAACGATTCCGGACGGCTTCATTGACGGCTATAAATGGCTGCCGGGCTACTCCGACGTACTCGCCAAAGTCGTGGATCCGTATAACGAGAAATTCCGCAAAGGCCAAGCAAGACCGGAGGATGTCGCCGCCGAGTTCGAGCAGAAGGCCAACGAGCTGTACCAGAATACGATCCAAAAAATCAACGACGCAACCAAATAACGAGAGCGAATGCAGTGCTTCCTCCCTGAGGCGAAAACTTCGGGGAGGAGCGCCGTTCCTTGGGAGTGTGAGTCATGAAGCATAAATCGTTATTCGTTGTTCTGACGCTCGTCTCGCTTGTGGCTTCGACGATAGCGGTTCCGCAAAGGAATGCGGCGATTGCGCTAGCGGAAGTCAAGCATGTTGCTGCGGAAGGCAGTGACAACAGCGATATTCTCGACAGCCTGTTCGGCGGCGGGGACAAAGGCTCCAAGTCCGACGACACCGCAAAGACGAACGAGGATGAGAACGGAAGCGAATCGGATTCTCCGATCAAAAAAGTGGTCGAGGCGGGTTACTCCGAAGAGTTGAAGAAATGGCGGGAGCAAGGCATTAAAGATACGCAAAATATCGAGATCGTCATCCCGCCGGCGGCGTTCGCCCAAGGATCGGGACGACCGGGGTCGATGACGGATGCGGAGGGCTATGAGGGGCAAGTTTTCCAATGGGACGAAGACCTGCAGCAGGTTGCCGTAGACGTTCAAGTGCCGCAGGATGGGCTTTATGAAATTGTTTTTGATTACGCTTCCATCTCGGACAAAATATCGCCGATCGAACGCGGCATTCAAATTAACGGGGAATATCCTTTCTATGAAGCGCGCCGCGTCGTGTTTCCGAAACTATGGGCCGATCAGGCAGCGAACTTCGAGCAAGACGAACTGGGCAACGAAATCACGCCTCGCCAGCAACAGCTGAAGCGGTGGCAATCGGCTTCTTTATGGGATGCCAGCTATTTGACGGACGAACCTTTGAGATTTCATTTGAAGCAAGGCAGTAACAAAATCACGCTCGTGCAAATCCGCGAGCCTTTGCTGCTCGGCAAAGCATACATTCGTTCCGCGGAGCCGCTGCCGGATTACAAGCAATATCGGGCAAGCGAAGCGTTGCCGGAGGCGGGAGAGACGCTGCTGGCTGTCGAGGCGGAGCATCCCGTGGCCAAATCGGAGCCTTCGATTCAGTCGACGGCAAGCGCGGAGCCGAACGTACAGCCGGAACGGCATGGCGTCGTGACGCTCAACACGCTCGGCGGCAAATCGTGGACGCTTGGCGGACAAAGCGCAACCTGGAAAGTGAAAGTAGATAAGACGGGCGCATACCGCATGGCATTCAAATACATCCAATCCACCAAAACGAGCATGCCTGTTTTTCAAACTTTAAAAATAGATGGAAAAGTACCGTTCCAGCAAGTAAACCGTTATCCGTTCCCGTATACGTCAGGCTGGAAGAACGAGGTGCTGGCGGATGAAGGCGGCGAACCGTTCCTGTTCAATCTGGAGCAGGGCGAGCATGAAATCACGCTTGTCTCCAATCCCGCGCCGTACGGTCCGGTCGTGGAGGCCGTCCGCGACGTCATGTGGGAAATCAACGCGCTGTCGCTGCAAATCAAGATGGCGACTGGCGACACGAAGGATACGAACCGCGACTGGAACATTACGGAGCAAATTCCCGACATCGCCGAACGGATGAATTCGTTCGCCAAACGGCTTCGGGAGCAGTACGCCTACTTGGAAACGATCGCGGGCGAACGGCCAGACGAAGCCCGGAATATGGTCATGACGGCGGAGAAGCTGGAGACGCTGGCCGCCGAACCGGAGAAAATCCCATACCGGTTCAATCGGCTGTCGGAAGGCTCCGGATCGGTCATGCAAATGCTTGGCGAAATGAACACGAAGCTGCCTACGCAGCAGTTCCAGCTCGACCGCTTCTACGTCTATTCCGACTCGGATTTGCCGGCTGCGCAAGCAAGCTTCTTCAGCAAGCTGCTGACGGGCATTCAATCGTTTTTCCTCTCATTTACGAAGGATTATTCGAAGATCGCGTCCGATGATGAGGACGCGCTGCAAATTTGGGTGAACCGGCCTAGGCAATACGTGATGCTGCTGCAGCAAATGGCCAATCAGGATTTTACGCGCAAGACGGGGATCAAGGTGTCGCTGTCGCTGATGCCGGACGAGCAAAAGCTCATTCTCGCGAATGCCGGGGGCAATTCTCCGGATGCCGCGCTTGGCGTGAGCAACTATATTCCGTTTAACCTGGCACTTCGAGGTGCCCTTGCTCCATTAAGCAAATTCGACGGCTACGACAAAACGGCGAGCAGATTTTCGCCGGGTGCGCTTGTTCCGTACCAGTTCGACGGTGACCTCTACGCGCTGCCGGAGACGCAAAACTTTTGGGTGCTGTTTTACCGCAAAGACATTATGGATGCGCTGAACATTCCGATTCCGGACACGATGGATGACGTCAAGGCGATTTTGCCGGAGCTGCAGCGGTTCGGCATGAATTTCTATATTCCGCTTTCCGCGACCGGCGGCTTCAAGCCTTTTACGTATACGGCTCCGTTCATTTATCAGAGCGGAGGCTACCTGTACAACAAGGACGGCATGACGACGGCGATCGATAAGGAAGAGGCGCTTGCCGGCTTCAAGCAAATGAGCGATTTGTTCACCGTATACAGCATTCCGCTGCAGGTGCCGAGCTTCTATAACCAGTTCCGCGACGGCAGCTTGCCGATCGGCATCGCCGACTACGGAACTTACGTCCAGCTAACCTCGGCGGCACCGGAGCTGGCCGGCTGGTGGAAAATCGCGCCTTATCCCGGCGTCAAGAACAAAAGCGGCGAAGTCGTCCGCTGGGCGCCAGGGACCGGGGCCTCGACGATTATTTTCAGCAATAGCAAGAAGCAGGAGCAAGCATGGAAGTTTATCGAGTGGTGGACGTCGACCGACGTGCAGGTCCGGTACGGCAATGAGCTGGAGACGGTGTACGGGCCGACCTACAAATGGAATTCGTCCAACGCGGAGGCGTTCGTCCAGTTGCCATGGCCGAAGGAGGACATCGAGGTCATCCAGAACCAGTGGAAATGGCTGTGGGACGTGCCGCGATATTTGGGAGACTACATGCTGGAGCGGGAAATGAGCGACGCATGGAACAAAATCGTGTTCGACGGCTTTAACGCCCGCCGGGCGATCGAGGATGCGGTCATCAATTCCAACCGCGAGATTAACAAAAAGCTGGAGGAATTCGGTTACGTCCGAAACGGCAAGCCGGTCAAACAGCTGCGGGTTCCGGAGCAGCCCAATATGACGGAGCGAGGTGAGCGGCATTGAAGCCGGCAACGTTAAAGACCATCAAAAACGAGCTTAGTGCTTATGCGTTCATCAGTCCGTTTCTCATCGTATTTGCGTTGTTCGTCGTCGTGCCCGTCGCAAGCGCCATCGGCTTGTCGTTTACGTACTTCAATACGATTCAGGCGCCGAAATTCATCGGCCTGCAAAATTACGTCAACCTGATCACGCAGGACAACTCGTTTATGATGTACGTCCTGCCGAACACGTTCAAATTTGCCTTGCTGGTCGGGCCGGGCGGCTACATGCTGGCGTTTTGGCTCGCATGGCTGCTGGCGCAAATTCCGCGCCGCTCGCGGACGCTGCTGACGCTGGCGATTTATTCGCCGTCGCTCACGGCTGCGGTGGCGATGGCCGTCGTATGGCTCGTTATTTTCAGCGGCAACGGATCGGGCTACTTGAACAGCTTCCTGATCGGCCTCGGGGTCATCAACGACCCGATCCAATGGACGCAATCGCCGGATTATTTGATGCCGATCATGATTATCGTGACGCTGTGGAACAGCATGGGCGTCGGTTTTCTGGCGATGCTCGCCGGCATCCTGAACATCAACTCCGAGCTGTACGAGGCCGGGTATATCGACGGCATCAAAAACCGGCTGCAGGAGGTATGGTACATTACGATCCCGTCGATGAAGCCGCAAATGCTGTTCGGCGCGGTCATGGCGATCGTCGGCACGTTCCAGGCCGGCGCGATCGGCGTGCAGTTGTCGGGCGCAAACCCAACGCCGCAAAACGCCGGGCAGCTGATGATCAACCATATCGAGGATTACGGATTTTTGCGGTATGACATGGGTTATGCCTCGGCGATCTCCGTTGTGCTGCTGATCGTTGTATACGGATTTTCCAAACTTTGCTGGCGATTATTCGGGGAGAAGGACTAAGAGGATCGCCGCATACGGAGAAGGAGATTTCAGCATGGCTTCTTTTCACGGCAATAAAATCAACCCAAGCCGATTCAGCTTCGGCCAGATCAAGTTTTACGTCTTTTTGACGGTGCTTTCGTTTTTTATGGTTTTGCCGATATTTTTCATCTTTTCGCAGGCGCTCAAGCCGATTGACGAGCTGTTCCTGTACCCGCCGAAGTTTTTCGTGCATCGCCCGACGTTCGATAATTTCGCTGAGCTGTTCCGGGTAACGGATATCACCGTCATTCCGAAGACGAAATACTTGTTCAACAGTTTAGTCGTGACGGTTGCTGTCGTGTTTCTATCGATCGCGATCAGCGCGATGACAGGCTTTGCGTTATCGAAGAAGAAATTCAAGCTGAAGAAGGTTATTTTCGAAATCAACATTATCGCCCTCATGTTCGTTCCGGCCGCCGTCAGCATTCCGCGTTATTTGGTTGTCGAGAAGCTGGGGCTCACCGACAATTTGCTGGGGCATATCCTGCCGATGCTGGCGCTGCCGGTCAGCGTGTTCCTCGTGAAGCAGTTCGTCGACCAAATCCCGGACGCCTTGCTGGAAGCGGGTGCGCTCGACGGGGCGAACGACTTCTATATGTTTCGCCATATCGTCGTTCCGATGATTATGCCCGCGCTGTCGACGGTGGCTATCCTGTCGTTCCAGATGGCGTGGAACAATACGGAAACGTCCGCTTTGTATATGAGCAAGGAGACGCTCAAGACGTTCGCCTTCTACATGAGTACGCTCACGACGGCTTCCACGATGGAGAACAACGTCGCCGGCCAAGGGATGGCGGCTGCTGCTGCGCTGCTCATGTTCATTCCGAACCTGCTGATCTTCATTTTCATGCAGAGCAAGGTGATGGACACGATGGCGCATTCCGGGCTGAAGTAGGAGGGGATGGTGACGATGCTTAAGCTCAAACGAATCATAGGTCTCACATTCGCTTTGCTTCTGCTGGGCGGAACCGCGGCATTCGCCGACGTGCCTTACCGGACGTTTTCGTTCGACGAACGAGGCAAAATATTTATGATGCAGGACGCTTATTTGCCGATCGGGACGATTGACGGCAATACGCTGTTCGGCGATCCGGACGTCGGCGGGAACGAGCGGGAAACGGCGTTCAGCAATCCGGAGGATCTGTTCGTCGGTGGCGATGATACCATCTATGTCGCGGATACGGGGAACGGACGGGTTGTCGTATCCGATTCGTGGGGCAACTACGTACGGACGGTCGGCGAAGGCACGCTGTCGCGCCCATCGGGTTTATTCGTTACGGACAACAAAGACTTGTATGTCGCCGATTACGGCAAGCAAAGCATATTCATCTTCGACCAGGGCGGCAAGCTGAAGACGACGATCGGCAAGCCGAAGTCGCTGCTGTTCGGCAAAAACACGCCGTTCAAGCCGAAGAAGGTCATCGTCGACAAACGCGGCAGCATCTATATGATCGGCGAAGGCTTGGTGCAAGGGCTTGTCCGCTTAAGCCCGGAAGGCGAGTTTCTCGGTTATTTCGGCGGTAACCGCGCGGGCTTCGATCTGACGCGTTCGCTGCAGCGGATATTTTATACCGATGCCCAGATGAGCAAGCTGACCCGCAAGCTGCCGTTATCGCCGACCAATCTGGCGGTTGACGCCGAGGGACTGGTCTATACGACGACGGTCGGCGTCAATGACGAAGCGATCAAGAAGCTGAACGTGGCCGGCAAAAACCTGCTCGACAGCGGCGCCTTCATGAGCAATCAGATCGCGGACGTGACCGTGGACCGAATGGGCAATATTTTTACGATGGACGGAGTGCGGGGCTGGATTTTCGAATACAACAAGGACGGCAATCTGCTGTTTATTTTCGGCGGAACGGATGAAGGCAATCAGCGGTTAGGGCTGCTCCGTACGCCCACAGGCATCGCGACAAGCTCCGACGGCAGATTGTTCGTGCTGGACGGGGAGCGGGGCAACATCCAGGTGTTCAAGCCCACCGAATTCGCGGGGCTTGTCCACAAGGCGATTTCGCTTTACCTGGACGGCAAATACGTGCAAAGCCGCCAGCCTTGGGCCGAGGTGCTGAAGCTGAACAGCCTGTTCTCGCTTGCGCATACCGGCATCGGCCTCGCGTATTACAAGGAAGGCCAATATGACGAGGCGTTCACGGAATTCGAATTTTCGGGCAACAAGAAGGAATATTCGAACGCCTATTGGGAAATTCGGCGCCAATGGATCATGAAGCACGCGCCGGATATCGTCGTCATCGCCGTTGCCGCCATTGTCCTGCTGGTCGCGCTGCGATGGGCGTACCGCCGATTCGGCTTCGGCCGGCAGGCCGTGGAGACGTGGAAGCGGTTCGTCAAGCTGAGGCTTGTCGCTCAGCTGCTGCACGTATTCCGTATGCTGCGCCATCCGATCGACGGTTATTACGAGCTGGAGCAAGGAGGCAAAGCGTCCGTCTTATCGGCGACGATTCTGCTTGTTCTGCTGTTCGGCGTCCGATTGTTCGAGTTGTACGCGACGAGCTTCTTGTTCTCCGGCGTCGATCCGAAGAAGATCAGTATCTGGACCGAGCTGCTGAAAGTGCTTATTCCGATGTTCGCATGGATCGTGTCCAACTACCTGGTGAGCGTCATCAACGACGGCGAAGGGCGATTCAAGGACATTTACAAAGGAACGGTTTACGCGTTGTCGCCATATATTCTGTTTGGCGTTCCGCTGGCGTTGCTGTCCCGGACGTTGACTTTGATGGAGTCGGTCGTTTACGACTATGCGTACAACTTCATCCTGATCTGGTGCGCCTTGCTGCTGTTCCTGATGGTGAAAGAGCTGCACGGCTATGAGATGAAAGAAACGTTCAAAAATATTATGCTCACGATCGTCGGAATGCTGGTCATGGCGCTGATCGCTTTCATATTGTTCGGACTGTCCAACCAAGTTTGGGAGTTCGTGTACTCCTTATTCCAAGAGGTGAAGCTGCGTGCCCGCTAAATCGAAACCGGTCGTTCTGATCGCATTAACCGCCGCGCTTGGCGTCAGCCTGTTCCAATTCGCATACGGGGACAACGAACAGGTACAACCGGCCGAGCCGCCGGAAACCGTCGTCCTGGACGAACGGGAGGGCACGTTCCCTTACCGTTCGAATAACTACACGATGCCTGAGCAGCAAACTGCCGGGTCGCTTCCTTTGCGACCGATCGCGGCAGGAGAGCGTCCGCTCGCCGAATCGGACCGGCTGGCCGTGTATGTCTCGAAATCTACGCTTGCGCTAAAGATCGTCGACAAAAGGTCCGGTTATGTTTGGGCTTCGACGCCAAGCGAGAAGGACGTGGCCGAGGGCGAGCTGAACGAGGAGTGGAAGACGGCGGTTGTCTCGCCGCTGCTGCTTCAATATTACGACGAGAACTCGATGCTCGTGAACGGCAACTATTCCACGCTGGGCGGCAAGGTGGAAGCAGTGGAGCCGATACCGGACGGGGCGCGTTTCAAGCTGGCGTTCGACCAGCTGCAGGCGGGCCTCGCGGTGGAAGTGAAGCTGGACGGCGACTCGCTCGTCGTGACGATTCCGCAGCAGTCGATTTGGGAGAAAGGGGCCGCCAAGCTGGCGACGCTGTCGCCGTTTCCTTTCCTTGGATCGGCGCATAAGGCGGATATCCCGGGTTATTTGTTCATTCCGGACCGAAGCGGCGCGCTCATTCGGTTCAGCAAAACCCATTCCCGGTTCGATGAGCCCTACGTCGGCAAAATATACGGCTTCGACTACGCGACCGACAATATGGAGCGTTACGTCGGCGAAACGATGGTTCCGGTGTTCGGCGTCGTTCACGGCGTCAAACGGAACGGGATGATGGGCATCGTGGAGGACGGCAGGTTCAACGCCGAAATTACCGCGTATCCGAGCGGACTGAACACGAACTTTTATTGGATCGCCTCCAAATTTTATGTGCGATACGGCTACTTCCAGCCGACGAGCAAAAACTTGGGCGGGTTCAACACGTTCCAACAGGAGCGGATCGCCGAAGACCGCCAGGTGCGTTACACGTTCCTGTCCGGAGAAGACGCCGATTATGTCGGCATGGCCAAAGCGTACCGGGGATACGTTGCGCGGAATGCGGGATTTGACCGCAAGGCGAAGCCTTTGCCGGAAATGCCGCTGCAGGTCGAGATGTACGGCGCGGAAACGGAGCCGGGGATGCTTGGCCGCGGCACGGTCGCGATGACGTCGTTCGATCAAGCGAAGGACATCGTCGACCGGTTGGCGAAGCAAGGCGTCAAGCAGCTTGAGGTCGTTTATCGCGGCTGGAACAAAGGCGGTCTGCACGCCACGAAGCCGGCAGACTTCCCGGTGGAATCGAAGCTGGGCGGGCAGAGGAAGCTGGAGCAGCTGAACGAATATTTGGCCGGCCGAGGCGTTCCGCTGTACCTGTATGACGATTTCACCCACGCGTTCGAAAATACGGATCTGATTTCGCTGCGTACCGAAGCGGTTCGCGCCATCAATAACGAGGTCGTCAAATGGGGCTTCTTCGGCTGGGCGGCGGATGAATATTTCTACGATACGCTGACGTATTTCATCAACCCCGGCAAAGCCCGGGATATTGCCGAAGACCACGCGGAGCGTTTTCGCGACATCGGCATCGGCCGGATGGCGCTGGACATGACGGGGCGGACGTTGTTCTCCGACTACAACGACGACCATCCGTACACGCGGGAGCAATCCGCGGCCGAATACGGCAAACTGGCCGAAGGGGTCAAGAAGCAGCTCGGCGGTTTGGCGTTATACTCGCCGAACGATTATATGTGGCGGTACGCCGATACGATTTTCCACATCCCGATGGGTTCGTCGCAGTACATGTACGCCACGGATACGGTACCGTTCCTGCACATCGTACTGCATGGCGCCGTACCGTATTACGCCCCGATGTCGAATGCGAACTCGAGCCCGCGGGAGGATATGCTGCGGATGATCGAATTCGGCGCCTATCCTTCGTTCGCTTTGACCGCGGAGCCCTATTGGAAGCTGAAGGATACGCCGTCGACCGATTTGCTGAACACGCAATACGACGAGCTGGAGCAATCGGTGACGAAGCGTTACGCCTTGATGAACGGAGCGCTGAGGCAAGTGCAGGATGCGACGATCGAAGGGCGAACCGCACTTGACTACGGCGTCGTGAGCGTGAAATATTCGAACGGCGTCGAAATTGTGGTCAACTATACGTCGCGCGGCTACGACTATAACGGCGTACAAGTGAAGGCCAAGGATTTTGCCGTGATCGGGGGTGCCTCTTCATGAAGCTGAAGCTGTCGAAACGGAAAAGAGAGGCGCTGACCGGTTACGTGCTGGTGCTGCCTTGGATACTCGGATTTTTGTTGTTCATGGCGTATCCGATTTATTTCTCCCTATTCATGAGCTTTAATCGGGTGACGATTTCGGCGGAAGGGATCAAGACGCAATATATGGGGACGGACAATTACAAATACGCGTTCCTGTCCGATCCCGAGTTTATCGAAAAGCTGCTTTTGTTCATCAAGTCGGTCGTGCTGATGATCCCGATCATTATCATCTTCTCGCTGATCGTCGCGCTGCTGATCAATCAGCCGATCCGGATGAAAGGGTTGTTCCGGGCGATCTTCTTCCTGCCGGTCGTCATTACGAGCGGAGAAGTCGTAAACGAGCTGTTCAGCCAAGGGGCGGCGAAGATCCCGCTCGTCGAACGGTATGGGGTGATCGACATCATCCGCAATAGCTTAAACCCGGGTTTGGCGGCGCCGCTCATTTCGCTGATCGAGCAGCTGATTCTGATCCTATGGTTTTCCGGGGTACAGATTTTGATCTTCCTCGCCGGTTTGCAGAAGGTGAACAAGCAGGTGTACGAAGCCGCTGCGATCGACGGCGCATCGCCTTGGGTTATTTTCTGGAAAATTACGCTGCCCGCCATAAAACCGTTTATTGCGGTGAACTTGCTGTACACCGTCGTCGATTTGTTCACGAACTCGTTCAGCAGCGTCATCGAGCTGATCAAGGAAAACATGTTCCGGCTCGATACGGGCTTCGGGTATGCGACGGCGCTTGCTTGGATTTATTTTGGCGTCATCTTCGCGCTGCTGCTTATCGTGCTGTTCCTGTTCCGCAAAAACGAGGAGACGATTCCGAGAAGGCGGGAGAAACGGCGAGGCGCAAAACAAGTGCTTGCGAAGTAGGCGGGCGTGGGCTTGCTTACGAAACAGCTTTCCTGCGGAAAGCCTGAGTGAATGCTTACGAAGTGGCTTTTCTTCGAAAAGCCTGGAGGTGAACCTTTTTGATGAAACCAGATCTTGCGCTTCACAAGTTAGCGTCTCATAAGGCGACGGCGCTGCGGCTGTACGGCCGTGGCAGGCGCATCTTGTTCGGGAGGCAGGGCAACGACGGACTCGTGTTCAAGCTGTTCGTATACGCGCTGCTGATCAGCGTCGGATTCGTGTATTTGTACCCGATTCTGTACCTCGTGTCGCAAAGCTTCAAAAGCTTGAAAGACTTGCTTGATCCAACCGTCATGTGGCTGCCGGGCTCATTCTACTTCGACAACTTCGTTCAGGCGTGGAACGTGCTCGATTTCATGAAATCGTTCGGCACTTCGGTCATGAATTCGGTGCTGCCGGCGCTTGCGCAGACGGTATCTTGCGCGATTATCGGTTACGGTTTCGCCAAATTCCGTTTTCCCGGCAAAACGGTCCTGATGGGACTCATGATGATCACATTCATCATTCCAGCACAGGTCGTCATGATCCCGCTGTTCCTGCTGTTCCAGGAATACGGCATGCTCGGCACGCCGCTGCCGTTTATCGTTCCGGCCTTGCTCGGGCAAGGGATTAAGGGCGTATTGTTCGTTCTGATCTACACCCAGTTTTTCCGCACGATCCCGACATCGCTCGAAGAAGCGTCGCAAATGGACGGTGCCGGATTTATCCGCACGTTTTTCCGCGTCATTCTGCCGATTTCGGTGCCGGCGATCGTCGTCGTGTTTCTTTTTTCGCTCGTGTGGCATTGGAACGAAACGTATTTGACCTCGCTTTACCTGGGGGACAGTCTGACAACGCTGCCGCTCAAGCTGAAAACCTTCAACGATTCGTTCACGAAGCTCTATTCATCTGTCACGGGCGCCGGCAAAGAGCACAACATCAACGAATCGATCCGGATGGCCGGCACGCTGCTCATCGTATTGCCGCTGCTCGTACTGTACATGTTCGCGCAGAAGCGCTTCGTCGAAGTCGTCGATAAGACGGGGATCACGGGCGAGTAAAAAATGGGCTCTAGAAACAACGATATTGTATCGCTCGAAATGTAAACCGTTCCAGGCGGGCAGTATGGTGTTACATGTTGTGGTCGAGCTCGGGGCAAGTTCAGTGCCAGTTCGAAAAAGCATGCAATGCTAGTTTGATGCAATCTAGATGCCGGTTGGAAGCATGATGCGATGCGAGTTTGATGCGAGTTCGATGCAAGTTCGGGGCAAGTTCGATGCGAGTTTGATGCGATGTGAGTTTAATGCAAGCTCTTACGATGGAGGATTAATACCATCACGAAGTATTAGGATGGGAGCTTGATGTTAGCTCGAAGCAGTACGAAGTAGTACGAAGCAAGCCAGATGCCAAGCAGGCTGCCTTCTCACCCTAATAACTGTAAAACATGTAGTTAATTTTGCTGATCTCATCCGTTTTTGTCCAATTAAATGGAAAACATGTATCTAATTCGGCTGAAAACTGAACCTTTAGGTAAAAGAGCATTTTTTAAATACATCTTTTCCAGTTATTTTTCCCGCAACCTGCTCCGTCAAAAAATTAGATGCATCTTTTCCCGTTATTTCACCTAAGGTGAAGTCCGAGGAAATACGAGGGAATGGAGTCCGAGGGTGAAGTCCAAGGGTGAAGTCCGAGGAGAAGTCCAAGGGTGAAGTCCGAGGAGAAGTCTAAGGGTGAGTTCCGAAGGTGAAGTCCGAAGCTGAAGTCCAAGGGATGATTGGCAAATCTACAAATACAACATAGAAAAACTCATTTATCCGCCGGACGGAGTTGGAACAAACAAAATGAAAGGAAGATGAACATGAGCAAAAAGTTAAAAGTAGGCGTCGTTGGCGCGGGAGGCATTTTTCAATGGGGGCATTCGAGCACGCTGACCAGCCATCCGGAGCTGGAGCTGTATGCGATATGCGACATCGTGCAATCGAAGGCGGAGGCTGCGGCCAAGCAGCACGGCATTCCTAACGTATATACGGATTACCGCGAGTTGCTGGCCAATGCCGAAATCGACATCGTCGATATTTGCACGCCGAATTTGTACCATTCGGAAATCGCGATCGCGGCGCTAGAGGCCGGCAAGCACGTATTCTGCGAAAAGCCCGACGCGGTGAACCCGGCGGAAGCGCTCAGAATGAAGGAAGCCGCCGAACAAAGCGGCAAAGTGATGATGGTTATGCGGAACAACCGGTTCCGCCCTGCTTCGCAATATATCAAATCATACATCGAAAAAGGCAACATGGGCGAAGTTTACACCGGGCGCACCGGCTGGATTCGGCGCCGCGGCATACCCGGCAAGGGCGGCTGGTTTACGACAAAGGAGCTGTCCGGCGGCGGGCCGCTGATCGACCTCGGCGTACACTTCATCGACTTGTCGATGTGGTTTATGGGCAACCCGCGCCCGGTATCGGTCGTCGGCTGCACCTACACGAAGTTCGCCGACAATGACGTCGCGGATTCGGTGCACAGCATTTTCGGCGAAAAAGCGGCCGACGAAGGCACGTTCGACGTCGAGGACCTCGCGATCGGCTTCATCCGCTTCGACAACGGCGCATCGCTGCAAATCGAGTTCAGCTGGGCGTCCAACATCGAGGAGGAAGCCAACTTCGTGGAGCTGCGCGGCACGAAATCCGGCTTGACGTTCCGTAACGGCGAGCTGAAGCTGTTCGGCGAATCGGACGGCATGCTGACCGATACGAAGCCGCACATCGGCGCAGACACCGGCGGACACGGCGAAAACCTAAAGCATTTCGTCGATGTCGTGCAGGGCCGTACGGAGCCGATTTTTACGATGGAGCAAGGCGTCAACATGATCAACATTTTGTCGGCCATTTACGAATCGGCCCGTACGGGCAAGGAAGTGCGGTTGTAGCGCTTGCGCCGCAACGTTATCGCGGTCGGCACGGCTTTGCTGCTGCTGGCCGTCATCGCGGGAGGGATAGGGTTGAAAACGTACAGTTCGAATAAATCGGTTCACGTAGCGGAAAATCCGCTGCTCGAGCAGGAAAGCCGAAGCAGCTTCGATTTTTTTTGGAAGGAAGCGAACACCGATCCGGCAAGCCCCGGCTACGGCTTGATCGCCGACCGGGCGCCAGGCAATCCCGGTATAAGCAGCGTCGCTTCGGTTGGCTTCGGCCTAACCGCGATCGCGATTGCCGCGGAGCGGGAATGGATCGGCAAGGACGAGGCCGAGACGAGGGTGCTCGGCACGCTGAACACGCTGCTCAACAACGCGGCGCAAGAGCACGGCTTGTTTTATCATTTCTTGCATATGGACAGCGGCGAACGCGCCGGATCGTGCGAAGTATCGGTCATCGATACGGCGATCGCGGTGAACGGCGCCATCGTTGCCGGGGAATATTTTGGCGGCGAAATCAAACGCAAGGCCGAGGAGCTTTACCTGCGGGTCGATTGGAACTGGTACCGCGATCCGGAGCGGAACATGTTCTACATGAGCTATTCGCCGGAAAACGGCTTTCAGGGCCATTGGGATTTTTATGCCGAGCAGCTGATGCTCTACTTCCTGGGAGCGGCGTCGCCGACCCATCCGGTTCCCGCAGATACATTCTATAGCTTCACTAGGCACGTTGCCGTGTATGGAGATGGCGAGCCGTTTATCCACTCGTGGTTCGGCTCGATCTTTACTTACCAGTTCAGCCATGCTTGGTTCGATTTGCGCGGCGTGAAAGATAAGGAAGGCGTGGACTGGTGGCAAAATTCCGTGGCGGCTACCTTGTCGGACCGCCGATATTCGATGGATCAGGCGTCGATCTACCGCACCTTGGGGCCGAACGCATGGGGCCTCACGGCGTCCGACGGGCCGAACGGGTACGAGGGCAGGCACGGCGCGAGCCCTTCGGGCTATGCGAACGACATGCATTTTACGGACGGCACGCTGCCGCCTGCAGGAGCGCTCGGGTCGATGCCATTTACGCCGGAGCTGTCGATAGCCGCATTGCAGCATTACTACAGCGTGCCGGATCTTGTCGGCGATTATGGCCTGAAGGACGCGTACAACTTGGATGTCGATTGGGTCGGCCCGGATGTGATCGGCATCGACAAAGGCATTACGCTGCTCATGATCGAGAATTACCGGACGGGATTCGTCTGGGAATGGTTCATGAAAAACAAATACGTCCGTAAAGGGATGGAGTTGTGCGGACTGTCTTCCGCGAAATAGGGGAGGAGCCACAGAAAAACCACGGAAACCAGGGAAACCGTGGAAACCGTGGAAACCGTGGAAACCGTGGAAACCGTGGAAACCGTGGAAACCGTGGAAACCGTGGAAACCGTGGAAACCGTGGAAACCGTGGAAACCGTGGAAACCACAGAAACCACGGAAACCGTGGAAACCACAGAATACGGGGTGCGGGCAAGGCAGTCGAAAAGCACATGAAGAAGGCCAGAAGATATCGGAGGTGTCATTCATGTTTATTCAGCTTTCCGAGCAAGAGAAAACGGCCCGGCAATTGGACGCCGAGACGTTGGAAGTCGCTTGCGAGCAAGTGCGGGTCAACGGTTATGTCGTATTCGAAAACGCCGTTGACCGGAGCTTGATCGAAGAAATTCGGGGTGCGTTCGACCCGCTGTTCGACGAATACATCGGGCGCAAAGGGTACAATACCGGAACGAACCGGGCGCAAATGTTCCTGCCGTTCGAAAAGCCTTTCAATCACGAAGAAATCATCAATAACCCCTACGCGATCGCCGTCATCGACCGCCTTCTCGGCACCGATTGCCGGTGCGTTTATTTTGCTTCCGATACGCCGATGCCGGGCTCGGATTACCAGAATGTCCATTGCGATATTATGCCGCTCTTCCCGGAGCTTAGCGTACCGCTGCCTGCGTTCAGTCTTGTCGTCAACATTCCGCTCGTCGACGTGACGGAGGAAAACGGCCCGCTGGAAATATGGCCCGGCGGCACGCATCTGAACCCGGATCGCGCCAACCACGATACGCTGGACGGCAGCGTGAATCCCCATCTGCACATCGTGCGCGCCGCGGCTCATATGCATTCCGAGCGCGTCTTGATGCCGGCGGGGTCCGTCGTCGTCCGCGACATCCGCATGTGGCATCGCGGGACGCCGAACCGATCCGATTATCGCCGCACGAACCTGGCGATGATCTATAACCGGAGCTGGTATGGCGCCGGATCGTACATTCAAATTCCCCAGGAGACGTACGACGGCCTGTCGCCGAAGTCGCGCGAGCTGTTCCGGACAGAGAAGATCGGGTATCCGCCACGTTTGCCTTGGGAATAAAAACGGACGGGAGGGTCATCGTACCCATGATTGAAATCAAGAACAAACAAATCATCATCGACGGCAAGCCGGTACTCATCCTATGCGGGGAAATCCATTATTACCGGCTCCGGCGCGAGGATTGGCTCGATCGCATCCAGAAGCTGAAAGCGTCCGGCTGCAACGCCGTCGCATCGTACGTACCGTGGCTTTGCCACGAGCCGGCCGAAGGCCGGGTCGATCTTGACGGTAGAACGAGGCCGGAGCTTGACCTCGGCGCTTTTATCGATCTGTGCCGCGACAACGACCTAATCTTCTTCGTTCGGCCGGGACCTTTTATTATGGCGGAGATGAAAAACGAAGGCATCCCGTATTGGGTGTACGACAAGCATCCCGATATCGTGCCGGTTGGGTGGGACGGCAAGCCGATTACGACGCGGACGATCGATTACCTCGCTCCCGGATTTCTGCAAGAAACGCGCAAATGGTATGAAGCGGTTATGGCGGTAATCGAGCCTCGCCTATACACGAAAGGCGGCAACATCATCGCGGTGCAGCTCGACAACGAAATCGGCATGTTGTCCTGGGTGACGAACAGCCCCGATCTGACCGACGCGCTCATCGCCGATTTCGTAAGCTGGCTGCAAAGGCGTTATGATGCCGGAACGCTCGCGGCGCGTTATCCGTTCGTACCCGACGGCACTTCCGCCGCGACGAGGGAAGCGATCCGCTCGCCGCAGGAAGCATACGCGGGACGGCTGCTGCACGACCTCGGCGTATACATGCGCAGAAGGTTCGCCCGTTACGTGGCCGAACTGCGGTCTTACGCCGAAGCGTGCGGCGTGAAGGACGTGCCGTTTGTCATCAACATCCACGGCACGGGCGGAGGGAGAGGTTTTACGTATCCGATCGGCATCAGCCAGCTGTACGAAGCGTATACGCAGGCGCCGGGGTACATATCCGGATCGGATATTTATTTCGGCAATTTGACGATGGATAACTTTCAAGATCTGTATTTGTGCAATGCGTTCATGGACGCTGTACATTTGCCGGACCAGCCGCTTACGTCGGTCGAATTCGAATGCGGCGACGGCAACTACGGCAGCACGTTCGGCGGCCGCTACGATCCGTCGGCAGCCGATTTCAAGACGCGGATGTGCATTGCGCAAGGCAACCGGCTGCTCAATTATTATTTGTTCGCGGGCGGCGTCAATTACCGGCTCGACCCGGAGCCGGACGACGGCAACGGCCGCGTGGCATTCACCGGCGAACGTCACGGCTTCGCTGCTCCCGTCAGCCCCGAGGGAGAGCTGAATTATACGTTCCCGCGGATGGCCCGCGCGATTCATGCGATGAAGGCATTGGCCGACAAGCTGGCCGTAGCCGAAGAAGAAAGGGACAACGTAGCCTTCGCCTTCATTCCGGACTACTATATGACGGAATATTGCTATAAAGGCAGCGAGGTCATGACCGAGATCGTTCGCAACATCGAGGCGAACCGGTCGTACGGGGCATGGGAAATCGTCGCCCGGGCGATGCTGCTGGGGGGTTATCGCTTCGGCGCGACAGACATTCAGAACAAGCGGCTGGACCCAGCGACAACGCCGGTGCTCGTGCTGCCGTCGGCGCGATATATGGCCGGCGCCGTGCAGCGCAAACTTGCCGATTACTTGGCTGCGGGCGGCGGCATGCTGCTGTACGGAGAAGTGCCGCGATTCGATATGGAAGGCAATCCATGCAGCGTGCTGGCTCAAGCGTTAGGCGTCGAACCGAAAGGATCGAGGCAAGCCTCCGAGAAGTATCATTTATCGTTATGCGCCGAAGGCTGGGCTGCTCCGCGCCCCGAGGTAAGGGCGCACTTCGCCCAAACATTCGATATCGCAGACGGAGTCGAGCCGATTATGCGGATATACGGCACGGGCGAGGTCAGCGGCTTTGAAACGAACGTCGGCCAAGGCAAAGCGATCGTGATCGCTTCGGCGTACGAATGCGACGTCGCTTTGTTCCGCACGGCGCTTGAGCGGCTCGGGAGCCGGGCGAAGCTTACCCACGACAACGCGCAATACGGCATTTTCATGACATCCAGCGCGACGAAGACGGGCGATCGGTTCATTCATTTGCTCAACTTGGACGGCTTCGACAAGAAACTGCATGTATACGAGGAAGGCAAACGCCTCTTCGGAGGGCGTGAATTGGAGCTGCAAGCCAAGGACGGCGTCATGCTTCCGGTGAACGTAACGATCGGCGACGTGCGGATCGTTTATTCGACGGCGGAAGTCGGCGAGATTGCCGACGGCTCGATCACGTTCCGCCTCACGCAGAGCAGGGACATCATCGCCCTGCAATCGGGAAGAACCGTCGCGCCAAGCGATGAATACGATTTTGACACGTTTGGCGGCACAACTTATATTTACTCGCGCAAGCACGCGAAGGTCGACGACAAGTTGACCGTTCGTTTTAATACGCTATAAAGTTCAAAACACCGCAGATCAGCTCCGAACGGAGCGGAGAATTGCGGTGTTTTTTGATATGAGGGACAAGACCTGATAAAACGAGGGGCGCTCAATGCACGTATTCGCCGATAAACTGAGATACTTCGCGGTCATACCCCGACGGATCGGTTTGAATGGCCAATCCGTGCCCTGCCCCGGGTACAACGAACAATTTTTTCGGTGTCGGGCACGTTTCGAAAAGCTTATATACCATATCCGTAGGGACAAACGAATCTTCACTGCCATGAATAAACAAAATCGGTATTTTTGATTTTTTGACCTGTTCGAGCGCCGAAGCTTCACCGAAAAAATACCCCGCACGCAGCTTGGTTACGAGACTGGTCGTCTGAATAAAAGGAAACGAAGGGAGGCGGTACATTCGCTTCAATTGGTAAGTCAACTCATCTTTAACGGAGGTGTAACCGCAATCTTCAACGATCGCTTTGACGTTCGGCGGCAATTGCTCGCCGCTGGTCATGAGTACCGTGGCCCCTCCCATAGAAACGCCATGGAGCACGATTTGTGCGCTGTCGCCGGTCTCCTCGATGATTTTGCCGATCCATCGCAAAATATCTTTACGTTCCGGCCAGCCGAAGCCGATGTAGTTTCCTTCGCTTTTTCCATGGCCGCGCGCATCCGGCAGAAGTACGTTAAAGCCCAGCTCTTCGACATATACTTGGGCGAAAATGCCCATCTGGTCACCGCTTCCGGAGTAACCGTGCGCCAGAATGGCCGTACGTTCCGTCGGTTGCTTGGCAGGCAAATAATAGGCATGAAGCTTTAACCCGTCATGGGACGTAATGGTCCATTCCGATATATTTTGCCGATGCCACCATGTATTCATATTTTCAAACGTGTTTATCGCGGTTTCGTCAATATCCAAATCCGGATTGCCTTTTAGGAAGTTTTTTTCGTCGCGTGCGATCGCAAGGTGGTAAAAATAAAAGCTGGCGGCCGTAATAACGATCAACAGAAGCAGTGCGAGGAATGTGATAAACGACACAGACATGCTGCAGCCCCCTTACTCATAAGATGAAAAAATCCATGGGAAGATCGGTTGTTGCGCATCAATCGTTTTTTTAGCATTTCTCATGAAAGCATCTTTATCCATCTTTCCAAAATGAAACCGTTGGAAGATGAAATAACCTATTTTATGCATAAACGGCGTCATCCATGATTTTTGTGCGATCGATTGATTGGCCGATACAAATAAAAGGCGCCTTCATCGAAGGCGCCCGCTCTAATATTAAAAATCAAAATTGTCCGGATCCGGACCAACGCGAAGGTTTTCGTTCAAGCTGTCGATCCGGGCGACATCGTCCGGAGTTAACGCAAAATCGAAGATGGACGCATTTTCAACGATCCGGTTCTCATGAACGGACTTCGGAATCGTTACGACCCCATGCTGTAAATCCCAACGTAAAATGATTTGGGCGACCGATTTTCCGTATTTAGCCGCAATTTCCGTCAAGACCGGATGATCCAGCAGCTGGCCTTGCATAAGCGGAGACCAAGCTTCCAGCTGAATTCCTTGTTCCTTGCAAAATTGACGCAGTTCTTGCTGCGTTAAGCGTGGATGGAATTCAACCTGGTTCACCATCGGTTTGATGCTGCCGCTGCGGATGATGTCTTGAAGATGATGGATTTGAAAATTGCTGACCCCGATCGCTCTGACCCGTCCCTCGCGATATAACGTTTCGAGCGCTCTCCACGCTTCTTCATACTTGCCCTTCACCGGCCAATGGATCAAATACAAATCAAGATAGTCCAATCCCAGTTTCTTCAAGCTTGTTTCGTAGGCGGCTATCGTCGATTCGTAACCTAAATCGGCATTCCATACTTTCGACGTAATGAACAGATCTTCCCTGGATATATTGTGCAGAGCGATAGCTTCGCGAATACCTTGGCCGACGCTTCGTTCATTTTCGTAAATCGCCGCCGTATCGATACTGCGGTAACCGTGCTTGACGGCCAATTGAACGGCCTGCACCAATTGGTCTCCTTCCTCGACCTTAAAAACGCCGAGCCCAAAACCGGGCATTTTGACTCCATTGTTGAGCGTTACCGTATCTTGTACATGTTGAATCATTGTGATGTACCTCCTGTTATGATGAGTATTTTCTGTTATTTGCAAGCTTTTATCCGTTCTGCAAGCTAGCATTTCTCGGGCATGCTTCATTCATCCGACGCGTAGATGACTTTCGTTCCAAAGCGACTGCCCAGCCTGTTAATAAGACGGCTCCACCGACCATCAAAGCGCCAACCCAGGTCGTATGAATCAAACCAACGGATTCGGTTACCCTTCCGCCCAGATAAGCTCCGATTGCGATGCCTGCGTTGAATGCGGCAATGTTGACGGCGGACGCAACGTCCTTGGCATTCGGGGCGAAACGTTCCGCCAGCATGACGACATACACCTGCAATCCCGGCACGTTCATAAACGCGAACAAGCCCATGAAGAAAACGGTGATTAAGCCTGCAGTTTTATATGGCAATGTGAACATCAGCAATAGGAGCACGACGGCCTGCACCGCGAACATATAGAACAGTGCTGTAATCGGCCGGCGGTTGGAGGCTTTTCCTCCGATCATATTGCCGATGGCGATGGCAATTCCATAAAGAAGCAGGATAACGGCAATCGTATTGTCGCCAAATCCGGTTATATCGTGCAGCAGCGGGGATAAATAGGTAAAGACGACAAACGTTCCGCCATATCCCAAGGCCGTAATCGAAAAAGCAAGCAGCAAGCGTCCGTTCGTGATCAGCTTCACTTGCTCGCGAATCGGGGTTTTCGTTCCTTGACGCAAATTCGAGGAAACGAGTATCCCGTTGGCGATCAACGCTACGATGCCGACGGCGACGATAGCGGCAAAAGCGATCCGCCAGCCGAACTGTTGCCCAAGGAATGTTCCCAAGGGCACTCCGGTTACCGTAGCGATCGTAAGTCCGGAGAACATGATCGATATGGCGCTTGCCCTTCGATGCTCCGGCACGAGATCGGCGGCGATCGTGGAGCCGATCGACATGAAGATGCCGTGCGCCAGCGCGGATATTACGCGTGCGACAAGCAGAATGGCAATGCCGCCTGCCGTCATGGCCATCAAATTGCCGGCGATAAATACCAGCATGATCCATAGCAGCAATGTTTTGCGCGAGACGCTTGATGTAATTGAAGTCAATACAGGGGCTCCGAAGGTTACCCCCAGTGCATATAAAGTAACGGTCAATCCCGAAGTCGTGACCGATATGTTGAAGTCTCGGGCGATCAAAGGAAGCAGCCCGACACTAATGAATTCGGTAGTTCCTATCGCAAAGGCGCTGATCGCCAATGCCAGAAGAGCCAAGTTGCTCTTTCGTGTCTCTGTTGTTCCCATCATTTCACCCCTGCAATGTTGTCATGTCCGGCCGGTAAATGCTATTATCAAGTATTCGACCCGTATTGAAAAGTACGCACTTTGAAGTAATATAGGCACTTAAAAGTGACTAATAGCGAGGGGAGAGCGATCCCGGTGAAGAAGAAATATAACATTTCAGTCGAAGCGACACTCGAGGTAATCGGCGGGAAGTGGAAATGCGTTATTCTCTGCCATTTAACATACGGAAAAAAAAGAACCAGCGATTTTAAACGCCTCATGCCGAACATCACGCAAAAAATGCTCACCCAGCAGCTGAGAGAGCTGGAGCAGGACGGTATCGTAAACCGGATCAGCTACAATCAAGTGCCTCCGAAGGTGGAATACGAGCTGAGCGAATACGGATGGAGCTTGAAGTCGATTTTGGATTCCTTGTGCGCTTGGGGAGAGCGTCACATCATCAAAGAATACGGAGATAAATTCGCCGTTTTGGAGGATAATGTGTTGAATCATAAGGTAGAGGAAGCGGAACCCGCCGGCAAGAACGGTTAAAGGGTAAAAAATTTTAGGTCGAAGAAGCGGAGTTAGTGTATAGCAAATTTTTGCCGAAGGAAGCGTAGGGCGATCCGATTAAAGTGAAGCAGAGAAAGTGGAAGTTAGGGGAGACGGTGACGGCGGTCGCTGCGGCGGGATTGTTCGTGGAATTGCTGCGCGAGGACCGAATCAGTCATCGGAACAGTATGACCGGGGAATTCCGAAGTCGTTTACGATTTTGGCGAGGAAACATTAAGCTCGTCTTGGGTACAATAGAACGCCGCAGCGAACAGCGAATGGACTCTTGCTGTTGCTGCGGCGTTCTTTGCCTGCTAATCGTTATTGCCGGCCCGGCATCCGAGGTCCGGGCCGGGAAGCGCGCTTGCATCGATCGCTTCCTCGGCTTCGGTTTGAGCGTAAGCGATCAGCGTTACGCCATAGCCGAGCTGCTGCGAAAATTTGTCCTCGAGCTGCCGAATTTCTTCAACTAACGATTTGTGTTCGTTCAGTTCGGCGATTTTATACTTTTGCGCTGTCGTCATTGATATGCCACTCCGCTTCCGAAAGACCGGCCGGTTTCGCCGAAGCGGATCCGATGCCGGTTTTCATCCCAATGTTCAGCTTTCCCGAAATGGAAAGACGTTGTCTATTGTGCCCCGAATAAGAAGCGGGCATACGGGCCGGCGCGAAGCGACGACAGTTCGCTGTTATGAAACAGCTCGTGAACGGCAGCTTCCTAAAGCTGCGCTCTCATCTCGTGCGCACAGCATACCATCGCTTTGAGCGAAGCGATCGTTTCGTCGATGCCGCGGGTTTTCAGGCCGCAATCCGGGTTGATCCAGAACCGCTCCGCAGGCAGGACGCGCAGCGCGCGCTTCACCATCGAGGACATCTCGTCCTGATGCGGCACACGCGGGCTATGAATATCGTACACGCCGAGTCCGATGCCTTTGTCGTACGTGTTCGACTCGAACGATTCGATCAGCTCGCCGTGGCTGCGCGAAGTTTCGATCGAGATCACGTCGGCGTCCAAGGCGCTGATGGCGTCGATAATGTCGTGGAATTCGCAATAGCACATATGCGTATGGATTTGTGTTGTGTCTTGTACCGTGGAAGTGCTGATCCGGAATGCCTTCACCGACCAGTCCAGATAAGCGTCCCAATCGCGGCGCTTGAGCGGCAGCCCTTCACGCAGCGCCGGTTCGTCGACCTGAATCATCTCGATGCCTGCACGCTCCAGCGCTTCGACCTCTTCACGCAGCGCAAGGGCGATTTGGTACGCAACCTCCTTGCGAGAGATGTCGTCGCGAACGAACGACCAGTTCAATACGGTAATCGGACCGGTCAGCATCCCTTTAACCGGCTTCTTCGTGAGCGATTGGGCGTATACTGTCTCATCGACCGTCATCGGTTCCAGGAACGAAACGTCGCCGTAAATGACCGGCGGTTTCACGCAGCGGGAGCCGTACGATTGCACCCAGCCGTTCTGGGTGAAGGCAAAGCCGCCGAGCTTCTCGCCGAAAAATTCAACCATGTCCGTCCGCTCGAATTCGCCGTGGACGAGTACGTCCAGTCCGATTTCCTCCTGAATGTCGATCCACTTGCGGATTTGCTCCTTGATGAACGCTTCGTACGTGTGCTTGTCAAGCTCGCCTTTGCGCCACTTCAGCCGCGCCTGGCGCACCTCCGCCGTTTGCGGGAAGCTGCCGATCGTCGTCGTCGGCAGCGCCGGCAGCCGCCACTTCGCCTGCTGCAGCGCTTGCCGCTCCGCAAACGCCGTCTTGCGCACGCTGGCCGCTTCCGCCGCCGCCGCATCGGTGCCGCTGCCGCTGCGCGCCGGCGATGCCGCCAGCTTCGCTACGGCGTCAGCGCTGCGCCGTACCGCCGCCGCGACGACGGCATCCCCGCCATGCAGCGCCTCGCCGAGCACCGCGATCTCGTCCAGCTTCTCTTCGGCGAAGGCGAGCGCGCCCAGCAGCACCGGGTCCAGCTTCGATTCGCCGCGTACGCTGACCGGCGAATGCAGCAGGCTGCAGGACGGCTGCACGACGACGCGGTCGACGCCGACGAGAGCCGTCAGCTCGCGGGCGAGCTTCAGCTTCGCGGACAAGTCGGAGCGCCAAATGTTGCGGCCGTCGACGATGCCCGCGAACAGCAGCTTGCCGGCCGGCAGGCCGTGCGTGCGCAGCGCTTCCAGGTTGCCTTCGAGGCCATGCACGAAGTCCAGACCGATTGCATCAACCGGCAAATTCGATACTTCGCTATAGTATTCGACGGAATCGAAGTACGTCTGCAGCAGGATGCGCAGCTGCGGCGCGGCTTGTTTCAGTCGCGCATAAACGGCGCTAATCAGCTCGATGTCCGATGTTGTCACGGTGGACGTAACGAGCGAAGGCTCGTCGATTTGTACCCACTTCACGCCTTCTTGCTGAAGCTCGGTCAACAGTTGAACGTATGCCGGAACGATGCGATCCAGCAGCGCGGTGAACGAAGCCGGCGAATATCCTTTGGACAGCTTCAGGAACGTATACGGTCCGACGATCACCGGCTTGCCTTCGATGCCAAGCTCGCGCTTCGCTTCGCGGTACGCTTCGAGCGGACGGTTGTGCGTCAGCGCGAATACGGCGTCGTCCGCGATTTCCGGCACGATGTAGTGGTAGTTCGTATTGAACCATTTCGTCATTTCGCAGGCGGTCGCTTCGGCATTGCCGCGCGCCATCGCGAAATATACGCTCAGCGGAACGGCTCCGCCGCTATGCTTGAAACGGCTCGGCACAAGGCCGAACATGGCCGAGTGATCGAGGATGTGGTCGTAATAGCTGAAGTCGCCGACCGGGATAAGTCCGATCCCGTGTTTTTGCTGCACGCGCAAGTTGCTCAAGCGCAGCTGCTGCATTTGCTGCTCGAAAGCGTGAGCCTCGACCTTGCCTGCCCAGAACGCCTCCAGCAGCTTTTTCCATTCCCGGTTTTCGCCGATTCTCGGATATCCCGAATTGCTGTTCAAAATAGTTGCCATCGTAAAATTCCTCCCCATGAATGTTCGTCTTCAGCATCGCAAATTCGCAATAATTCGCAGTTAATTCATACGTCAAACGCAAAAAAGAGCATCTTCAACTGTTCCTTCGTTCCAACACGAAAAATAGGAATAGCTAAAAATGCCCCAGATGTCGTCCACAAAAAACGTTCCGAGCGCTTCCGCCACACCTCCCTATACTCCGTAGGTTCGCAGTGTTAGATATTCAGGCAGGTCTCCTGGCTATGGGATCGACGCCGGGCAGCAACCTTCCCAGCCGCGTTAGCGGCCAGTGGCATGGATAAATGCTGCCGACTACTCCAATACAGTGGCGGGACCGCGCCGGATTCTCACCGGGCTTCCCTTTTAAGCCTAAAGAGCGGGCGATAAAGCTCGCTTCGGTAGGCACCTGAATTCCGCAATATGCAATTGAACTTGATTTGATAATCATACACAAGGGTGAATAGTTATGCAAGACATTTTTAAGAGGGAAGAATAGTCGGAATTGATTGCCAAAAAAATCGTGCCGTTCGTTCAAATTGTAGTTGAAAAATATAACCGTTTTAAATAATATAAAGTTAAAGCCCTTTAACTTTTATGATAATTATCAGGACATCAGGGCGATTCGCACACAATTTTGTGTGTAGTTTGTGTAGGTAGTAGTTTGTGTGTAGTTTGTGTAGAATGATGGTGGATGACGTTTTAATGATTATGAAAAGGAGGTGGTCGTCCACTAAAGTTAAAGCGATTAAACTTTTGTTTTGGGTTATTAAGTGATCCGGAAGAGGGGAATGGTGGAATGAAGAAACGGAAAGGCCGGCGGGAAGGGTTAATCTTTTATGCCTTCATTATGCCTTGGCTGATCGGATTTATCGTATTTGCGCTGTACCCGGTCATGGCTTCATTGTTCTACAGCTTTACCGATTACGATATCATTCACGCGCCTAAATTTATCGGGTTGGACAATTACACCGAGCTGTTCCGCGACGAATTGTTCTGGAAATCCGTTTCCGCGACGCTCAAGTATACGCTGATCGGCGTGCCTGTCCAATTGATCCTGTCGCTCCTGTTCGCTTTGCTGCTCAATCAGAAGGTGCCGCTGCGCGGATTTTTCCGGACGGCGATGTATTTTCCGAGCATGGTGTCGGGCGTGGCGATGTCGCTCTTATGGTTCTGGGTGTTCAATCCGCAGATCGGCTTGTTTAATTACATCATCTCGCTGTTCGGCGGCAAAGGGCCGTTATGGCTGCTTGATGAAAATTACGCCATCTGGGCCTTGATCATGATGTCGTTATGGACGGTTGGCGGCGGCATGATCATTTTCCTGGCGGGTCTGCAGGGCGTGCCGGCAAGTTTGGTAGAAGCGGCAAAACTGGACGGCGCGGGAAGATGGAAGACCTTCTTAAACGTCACGATCCCGATGATCTCGCCGGTGCTGCTGTTTCAGCTCATCATGGGCGTCATCGATTCGTTTCAAGTGTTCACCCAGGCCTATGTCATGACGCAAGGCGGGCCGAACTATTCGACTTGGTTTTACGTATACAACCTATATGTCAGCGCGTTCCGCGACTACCGGATGGGTTATTCGTCGGCGATGGCCTGGATTTTGCTTGTCGTCGTCATGCTGATCACTTATTTCATCATGAAATTGTCGAATCGCTACGTGCACTACGAAGGAGGGCGTACGGGATGAGTTCAGCCGCAGTTCAAGCCGTCCCGAAGCGAAGGGCGAAGCCCGACGCCATGGGGATTGTCAGCACCGTCTCGCTAGTCGTCTTAACCGTTCTGATGCTGCTGCCCGTATTTTTTATGGTCACGACGGCTCTGAAATCGCAGAGGGAGATGCTGCAATTTCCGCCTACGCTCCTTCCTGAATCTTGGCAATGGCATAACTTCGCCGAAATTTTCGATGCGATTTCGTTCGGAACGCTGTATAAGAACAGTTTGATCATCGCCGTATTGTCCGTCCTCGGCACGGTGCTGTCTTCCTCCATTGCGGCGTTCGGGTTCGCGCGTTACCGGGCCAAAGGGAAAGACTTCCTCTTCCTGCTCATGCTGAGCACGATGATGCTTCCTTATCCGGCGATCATGATTCCGCAGTTTATCATCTTCTCCGAGATCGGCTGGATGGATTCGTATTTGCCGATTGTCGTGCCGGCCTTTTTCGGCTCGGCGTACAACATTTTTTTGCTGAAGCAATTTTTCGCGACACTGCCCGACGAACTGTTCGACGCAGGCCGAATCGACGGCTGCAACGAATTCCGGATGTACTGGAACATCGCGCTGCCGTTGTCCGGCGCGGCGCTTGCGACGGTGGCGATCTTCGCCTTCATCTACAGCTGGAACGACCTGCTTACGCCGGTGCTGTATTTAAGCTCGGACGACATGTTTACGCTGCCGGTCGGCATGGCAACGCTTACGTCCTCCAAGTTCCGGATTACGCCTTGGAATTGGCTGATGGCGGCTTCTTGTCTGGCGGTGCTGCCGATCGTCGCGCTGTTCGCGGTGGCCCAGAAGCGTTTTGTCGAAGGCATTGTTCTGACAGGGATCAAATAAGATCATTACCTTTTTGGGAGGGTTTTTGTTCATGAAACAGGGGAAAACGTTATTCGGTATGTTGTTATCGGTTTTACTCGTATTCACCTTGGTGCTGTCAGCTTGCGGAAAAAGCGGAGAAAGCGGAAGCGACGAAAAGGTGACGATCACGCACTATACGATCGATTCGCCGGACAGAACTTACGTCGAGAAGCTGATTCCCGATTTTGAAAAAGCGCATCCGAACATTAAAGTCAAAGTGGAAAAAGTCCCTTACGAGCAGTTCGACTCCAAGCTGCAAACGCTGATCGCCGGCAACAAATCGCCTGACGTAACGAGCCACTGGGGCTATGGCGGATTTATGGAATACTACAACAAAGGCATGCTGAGCGATTTGACCGAAATCATGAATGCGGACGGCTTCAAAGCGTCGGATTACAATATTCCGGACAACGTGATGGACATCTATAAGGTGGACGGCAAGACGTACGGCATTCCGATGAACAGCTACGTCACGCTGATGTTGTTCAACAAGGACATGTTCGACAAAGCAGGTGTCGCATACCCGCCGACCGATTATGAAGATACGAGCTGGACGTTCGACAAGATGGTGGAGGATGCCAAGAAGCTGACGGTTCATTCCGACAATTTGGCGGAAGCGCAATACGGGCTTGATTGGGGCTGGTCCGAGCGCGACATGAGGCCGATTTATTTCGGCGCCAAAGTGTATTCCGACGACACTTGGACGAACGGCGGCGTTCCTTCCGAAACGTACTTCAATACGCCGGAAGTAATCGCGGCCTACAAGACGCTTAACGATCTCGTGTGGGATTCCAAGGTTTCCCCGCCGCCGGCTTTTTCCAAGAGCATCTCCGGCCAATCGGGCGATCCGTTCGTCGCGGGCAAAATCGGGATGTCTGTCGGTGGCTCCTGGATTCTTGCCGGGGCGAACAACTTTAATTTCAAAATCGGCATCGCCGCCGTACCGCAAGGCGCAAACCCGAAAGTCCGCAGCACGCTGTACGTCGACCCGCTGTTCGTTCTGAAAGATTCGAAGCATCCGAAGGAAGCGCTGCAGTGGAT
The DNA here is from genome assembly GCF_056120465.1 of Paenibacillus sp. sgz302148. Classification (NCBI taxonomy): domain Bacteria; kingdom Bacillati; phylum Bacillota; class Bacilli; order Caryophanales; family Paenibacillaceae; genus Paenibacillus; species Paenibacillus sp. sgz302148. Next base: position 138,759 of record NZ_JBVYOJ010000005.1, on the reverse strand, counting down.
CAAATATTTGCTGACGACGGAAGTGCAGGAGAAGTCGATCGAGCTAAGCGGAGGAACGCCGCCGGTCAACCAGAAGGCCGCCGAGAAATATTACAGCTTCTTCGAAGGCATCGATCCGAAAGACGTCAAAGCGGTGTACGAAGGCGCGATCAAATACGGAACGGAGTCGTACAACCATTTGATCGTCAACTATTCGCAAATCAACGACATGTTCATCAATGAATTCCAAGGCATGGAGAACGGAGACAAGAAGCCGGAACAGGTGGCAGCCGTCGTTCAGGAGAAAATCCAAAAAATTATCCAGCGGGCCAAAAAATAACCGGCGTCGTCTTGGAAGGAGGGCCTGAAAAACTCGGCTCTACCGAAGCTTTTGTGTATAATGGGTGCAGAGGATAAGCAGATATGCAGATCAGATGATGTGGGTGAATCGGATGAAGGTCAGTATTTTTGATGTAGCCAATAAATGCGGGTTATCCGTCGTAACGGTTTCGCGCGTGCTTAACAATTCCACGACGGTTCGTGAGAAAAATCGGCAGAAGGTGCTGGATGCGATCAAGGAGTTGGACTATCGCCCGAATTCGGCGGCGCGCAGTCTTGCCCGCGGCAAAACCGGCGTCATCGGTCTTTTGATCATGACGCTTCACGACTCCTTTCTCGACGCCATCGTCCAAGAGATCAACGAAGCGCTGGCCTTGCACGGATATTATTTGGCGCTTTCCGTATCCGATCAATACAATTCGGAAAACGGTCATTATTTATTCCAGGAGGATCGGGTCGACGGGCTCATTCTGTTGTCTCCGGTACACGAAAACGAATACGTTCTTGAATTGAAGAAACAAAAAATTCCGTTTGTGCTGATCGACAATCAGCTGCAGCAGCCTTCCGTATCATCGATTGTCGTAGACAATTTCAAGGGCGGCTACGAGGCGGCAAGGCATCTGCTCGGTCTCGGGCACAAGCGAATCGCCCACTTATGCGGCAACGAATACTTCCTGAGCACAAGAGAACGGCGCCGGGGATTCATGCAGGCGATGGACGAAGCGAAACTTACGCCGATGCATGTCATTCAAGGGGAGTATGATATGTCGTTCGGCTACCGGACGGCAAAACGGTGGATTCAAGAAGGCGCGCTGCCGACGGCCGTTTTCGCGGGCGATGATTATATCGCCATCGGCGTGCTCAATGCCTTGCTGGAGGAAGGCATTCGCGTGCCGCAAGACGTTTCGGTCATCGGCTACGACGATCAGGTGATCGCTTCCCAGTTCCATCCGCACTTAACGACGATTCGTCAGCCTGCCGTCAAAATCGGGCAAACGGCGGTCGACGTCCTGCTGAAGCAAATCGACGGCAAGTCGAAGCGAAGCGCCACCGTTCAGCTGGAGCCGGAGCTGATCGTGCGGGAGTCCACCGCGGCACCTATATCTACAATCGAATAAGAGCGGTTTGACACAAGGAGTGGTAGCAGTGAAGTATTATTTGGGCGTTGACGGCGGCGGCAGCAAAACGTTTGCGCTTGTCGTAAGCGAGCAGGGCGTTATCCTTGGCAAAGGAAGCTCCGGCAACGGCAACCATCAAGTCCATTACGACGAAGCAAAAGCGAGCATTCGCGACGCGGCGGAAGAAGCGCTAACCGCAGCCGGAATTACGAAGGAACAGCTGGAATTTGCGAATTTCGGGCTTGCCGGGGCGGATCGGGAGGCGGACTTTCAAATCCTAAGGCCGATGATCGCCTCGCTAGGTTATGACAAATTCGAAGTCGTTTGCGATACGATGATCGGCTTGCGGGCGGGAACGACGAAACCGTACGGCGTATCCGTCATTTGCGGCACCGGCACGAATTGCGCAGGGCGGAACAAGCACGGACAATTTTACCAATGCGGCGGCTTTAGCTATATGTATGGCGACTTCGGCGGCGGCGGTTCGCTGTGCGTTGAAGTATTCCGCTCCGTCATCCGGGCTTGGGACGGACGAGAGGAGCATACGCTGCTCACGGGCTTGCTGCTCCGGGAATTGGGTTATTCGTCCGTCGAGGCGATGTTTGGCGACTATCTCGATCAGGAGAAGGAAGTGCCGCTGCACGTGACGAAGCTGCTGTTCACGGCAGCTGCGCAAGGCGATGCGGTTGCGCACCGCATCTTGCGGAAGCAAGGCGAGGAGCTCGGCAAATCGGCCGTTGCCGTGATTCGCCGCCTTGGCATGGAACAGGACCGTTTCGACGTTGTCCTTGCCGGGAGCATCGTGACGCGAGGCGAAGGGGAAATCGTCAACAAATATATCGAAGAAGCGGTGCTGCAGGTTGCTCCGCATGCAACGGTATCGAAACTTGCGATGGAGCCGGTTATCGGCTCGGTATGGCTTGCCATGGAAGCAAACGGACTTACGGTCAGCACCGCCATCACGGCGGCGATGAGCGGAATGGCGGATTTCAGCGCCATTAAAGTTAAAGCGATTTAATTTTGATCAAGAGAACGCAGAAGGATGGGATGGGCATGAGCAAAGGATTAAAAATTGCCGTTATCGGCGGAGGCTCCTCGTATACGCCGGAAATTGTCGAAGGTTTTATTGTCCATTATGCCGAGCTGCCGATTCGCGAGTTATGGCTTGTCGATATCGACGCAGGGCTGCATAAGCTGAATATCGTCGGCGAACTGGCGAAACGGATGGTAGAGAAATCGGGACTGCCGATTCGCGTCGAGCTGACGACGGATCGCCGCCGCGCCATCGAAGGCGCCGATTTCGTGACGACGCAAATGCGCGTCGGGCTGCTGGATGCGCGGATTTGGGATGAGCGGATCCCGCCGAAGCACAATGTGATCGGGCAGGAAACGACCGGTCCGGGCGGCATGATGAAGGCGCTGCGCACCATTCCGGTGCTGCTCGACATTTGCCGGGATATCGAGGAGCTTGCGCCGAACGCTTGGCTGCTGAACTTCACGAATCCGGCCGGCATGGTGACGGAGGCGATTCTCAAGTATTCCAAGGTGCGAAGCATCGGGTTGTGCAATGCGCCGATCGGTTTGCACAAGTGGCTTATGGCCAAGTATAACGTGCCTATGGAACGCATTTACGCGGAGTTCGTCGGACTTAACCATTTGCATTGGATTACGCGCATCGATATTCACGGCGAGGACGTCCTAACCGATCTGCTGACGAATCAAGAGGAGTATTCGGCCAAAAATGTCCCGCAGCAAGGCTGGGACCCGGATTTCCTTCGTTCGCTGCAAGCCCTGCCATCCTATTATCTCAAATATTACTATATGACCGAAGAGATGCTGCAGGGGCAGCTCGAATCGCTCGCCAAGGGCGAAACGCGGGCCGAGGTGGTGAAGAAGGTCGAGGATGAACTGTTTCAGTTGTACCGCGACCCGAATCTGAAGGAAAAGCCGAAGCAGCTTGAGAAACGCGGCGGAGCCTATTATTCGGAAGCGGCGGTCAATCTGATGAAGTCGCTGCATAACGATACGCGCGATATTCAGACGCTGAACGTCGCCAATCGCGGGATCATCGACTTCCTGCCGGATGACGCCAGCATCGAAGTGAATTGCGTCGTGACGAAGACGGGCCCGATTCCGCTGCCTCTGACGAAGGTACCGCAGCATGTCAAAGGATTGATCCATGCGGTCAAAACGTACGAGTCGCTGGCGATCGAGGCTGCCGTGCACGGGGATCGGGACTTGGCGCTGCAAGCGATCGTCCATCACCCGCTTGTACCATCCGTCACGGTGGGCAAAGCGCTGCTAAGCGAGCTGCTGGAGCAGAACAAGCCGTATTTGCCGCGATTTTTCAAATCGTAGTTTCATGGCGAAAGATTCGAGAAGAAAGGAAATCCAAATTCCGTCACGTTACGCTGCGTGACGGGATCTTTTTTTTTCGAATCGCCGCAATGAACAGCAGCAAGAGAGGCAGAAGCAATCCGTGCGCGATCGTGTAGGGGATCCAGGTTTTAGTATCCCATGTTTGCTCGTAGATCGTATTTGGGTAGACTCGATTGGCAAAGACGTACATAATCATGCCAAGAGGCAGGACAAGGAAACGATTATCGCTAACATGGAATGCGCGAGCGATGCCGGCTACGGCTGAATAATAGTAGATGCAGGTTTTATAATACATGCCGGTCAGCCAAATCCCGGCCACAACGACTTCGATATGCTGCAGAAAACCGCCCAAATTGATTTTTTGCGCCAACAAATAACTGACATATGTATACTTTGCCGCCTGATCCGAACCTAGCGCCAAAATATTCAACAGCATGACCAGCACCATAATCGTTCCGCCGATGAATATGGCGATTCGCAGCGACCTTGCCATGGAGAGCGGCCTGGATAAGCCGGCCGGGACGAACATCAGAAAAACGACCAAAGGAAGAAAAGAAATGCCGTTGTACGACAGCGCTCCGCGAAGATGCGGTTTGATCCCCGTTTCGAAGATCGGCATCATATTGTCCATACGCACCAATGGGAGGCCGAATAAAAAGAAAAGAGCCAATAACCCGACAAACACAGGGAACGCGAGTTCAGCTGAGCGGGCCAACGTTTCGATGCCGGTACGCGATCCCATATATACGATGATCACAAACATCAGATTCACGATTTTGAGCGGCGTGTCCGGCATAACCTCCGTAACGAGAAAATTGCCGACAACCCAAACGACCGTCGCCGCGGAGATGACCCCGAAGCTGGCGAACCACAAGGTAGCCGCTTTGCCTACCCATTTGCCGAGCAGCGCTTCGCACATTTCGGCAATGGTCAGCGCTGGGAATCGTTTCGCAAGCGAGGCGTATAACCCCCCGAGCAAGAGCCCTTCCACCGTGCCGATGATTACCGTAATCCAGGCATCCTGTTTTGCTTCTGCCGTCAGACCCGACGGAGTAATCAGAATCGTTGTGCCGACGGTGAATAGAATGACCAAGATAACAAACTGACGGGAACTTATTTTTTCTTTTCCGGACATCGGTCCTCCACCCTCCCGGAACGTTTCCGAATCGTATCGACCACAAGGAGCAGCACGGGGAAAAACAATCCGTACGTCAGCATATACGGCGTCCAGTAGAGCGAAACGAATTTGTCGAAATACGGGCGGTTCGGCACAAAAACGAGCGCCACCACCAATACGATCATGCTGAACGGCAAGGCAAGGGAACGATGGGACTCCAGCGCGAACACATGGGATAGCCCCTTCGTGACGGCATAATAAAGAACGGCGACTTTGACATACAACGTAATAAACCACATGATCGCCATAATCGCTTCGATCCGCTCAAAAAAATTCCCTACGCTAATTTTTTGCGCTAACGTATAACTCGGATACGCATAGATGACCAACTGTTCGCCGTTCAGCACCATCAATGAGACAGCCGTGAAAATCGCGATAATGACCGTGCCGGCGAGCATGCCGAGCTTGAACGTTTTGGCCGCTTGACGGACCCGGTTGACATGCGGAAATACCATCAGAAGGGCGACCGTTTCCAGCAAGTTGCCCAAATATTTGATATTCCCGGACAAAATCCGCTTCATTCCCGTGCCGAGGATGGGCTGCAGGTTCATCGCATTCATCTGCGGAGACGAGAACAAGATCAAGATCACAAAAAGCAACATAAACCAAGGCATAGCCAGCTCGAACGTTCGGGCTAACGATTCAATGCCCGATCGCACGCCCAAGACGACAATTGCCGCGAATAAAAGCATAATCACTTCGATAGGTGTTTCTACCATAATTTGGGTTGTCACAAAATCGCCTAATTCCATCAACATGATCGCGGCATCCGTCAGGAAGAAAGAAATGAACAGCAAAGCGACCGCCTTGCCGAGCCAAGCGCCTAATATTCGCTCGCTGATCTGCGTGATCGCGAATGAGGGATATCTTTTGCCAAGCGCCACGAAAAGAGAAGCCATCAGCAAGCCTTGGCCGATGCTGAGAATGGCCGCGATCCATGCGTCTTGCTTCGCTTCCTCCGTAATCCAGGAGGGAACGTACAGGACGGCATCCCCAACGACAAATAACATGACGACGATCGTAAATTGCCGAGCGCTTATTTTGCCGATCTCCATCCGCAGCTCACCTTCTTTATGCCAATCGAATCTTACTTCAATATTCCGTATAACAAATCGCTAAGGGGCTTATACATGACGGCGATCCAATCGAGCGGGTTGGGCATATTCCAATTGAGCGCTTCCGCGATATTAAGGCCTATTCCGCAAAGGAGCAGTACGCTAAACATCCAAAGCTCTTTTTTGCGCTTCTGTTTCAATAGCGCGGGCACGTCAATAAAGATGATGATCACTGCCGCCACGATAACGATAAGGATCGCTCCCACTCGGAATTACTCCTTTTCTTCCGATTTTTCGGTTTCGCGATGAACCGAATCGACTACTTTTCCGGTTCGGCGAATTTTGACGTCAACTTTAGTTGTTACCGTCAAGGCCGGGAATTCTCGATCCCAATCCGGCTTTAGTTTTTTCCATAAAGTCGGATCTCCGCGGTGGATTGCCTGACCGAATCCGAAAATATCGGATTTGTATTTTTTTTGGGCTTGCGACACCGCTTCCTTTACTTCTTGTTGAATCGTCCGCTCCGTTTGCCGCTCCAGTTCATAAATGTTCTTCGTATCGGTAATATCGATATTGCATTCGACTTCCCCAACGTTGCCTTCTGCAGTAATATCAATCGTTACATGCGGATGACCGTTTTTAGCGCTGCCCTTCATTTTCGTTTTGCTTCGCAATAATTCAATGATGGCCTTTCCGCCTTCCTTGCAGGGGACTTGGCTGATTGTTCCGGAAACGTTGTCCGTGATGTAATTGAACCCGCGGCTTGCTTTTTCGTCCAGCCAACCGATTAATTTATCGTTCTTGAACACGCCGATCGAAGCAAGCTTCAGAAACGTGAACGGATGAATGGATTTAAAGCTTTGTTCCGATTGGCCCTTTTTCGAATCAGTCGTAAATTCAATGCCGCTTAGCACCGGCTCTTTGCCGGGCTTGGTCAAGTCCGCGATAAACTGATCCAAATGGACGGCGATGCTGGACCCGAAGTTTTTTTCGGTATTCTGCAAGCTTTTGTACATTTCGTTGCTTGGTATTTTTTCCAGCATGACGAAGGAGCTCAATATATCCATTGCTTTGACGTTGCGGGAAATTAGCACATAAAAATCCGGCCGCATCTCGTGATCCCGAAAAAAAAGATCGAGCACGTCTTTGACGCCTTCCTTCGCTACTTGTTCACTCAAGATGAGTACCCGAATGTGCGAAAAATACATTTTCCGCGGCGATAGCATCGTCATTTTGCGTACGCCCTCGAATACGGTGTTCGAGGTCACGCTCGCCGTCGTTACCGGTGCGCGAGGCAGTCCCGTAGGGGCTTTTTGCGCAATTTCGCTCGGGTTGATCACTTGTGTCGATAGCAAGTATTTGCCTTTTTCCTTATCGATGCCGAACCCCGTTACGATCCCCAAATCGTTCAATTCCCTGCGGCTCCAGCACCCGGAGACGACTGCGGCCGCAAGCAAGAGCAGGATCGCGATGGCAACATTCCGTCTCATTTCCGAATCATCCTTTCATGCTGCATTATTCCGAATCCGGCTTGGGGGACGATGTGTGCTCGCGAACGATTTTTTTTTGACTGACGAGCCGAGGACGGGTATGCATCGCCCAGAGCGGAAAGCGGAATATCGTATCTTTCTGGTCGTCGGCATTAAATGGAGCGAGCGGAGCCATATAGGGAATGCCAAACGACCGCAAGCTGGACAAATGAAGCGATAGGGTGATGAGCCCGATAAATATGCCGTACAGCCCGAAGCTCGCCGCGAGTGCCATTAACCCGAAGCGCAGCATCCGCACCGGGATGGCCATCGAGAACGAGGGGAAAACAAAGCTCGCAATCGCGGTGATGGACACGACGATGATCATGGCGGACGACACGAGGCCGGCCTGCACGGCTGCTTCTCCAAGCACGAGCGCGCCCACGATGGATATGGCGGGTCCGATTGCCCTAGGCATGCGAATTCCGGCTTCACGCAATATTTCGAACGTGAATTCCATCAAATACGCTTCGACCGCTGCCGGGAAAGGCACGCCTTCGCGTTGTGCGGCGATGCTGATCATCAGCGTTGTCGGGAGCATTTCCTGATGAAACGTTGTAATCGCGATGTACAACGAAGGAGCGAGCAGCGTAATAAAGAATGAAATGACTCTAAGCATACGGATAAGGCCAAAGTCGCTTCGATGGTAATAATCTTCGGGCGATTGGAAAAATTGCACGAACAGAACCGGTACGAGCAATACGACAGGCGTACCGTCTACGAGAATGGCAACTCGGCCTTCGAGCAGGTTGGCGGCGACGGAATCGGGACGTTCCGTATTATAAATGGTCGGAAACAGCGTGAACGTTTCATCCTGAATCAATTCCTCGATATTGCCGCTTTCCAGGATATAATCGATACGGATTCGATCCAATCGACGGCGTACTTCTTCCACGACTTGATCGCTTACGATTCCTTTCACGTACATGATCGCGACATCCGTCTGGGTAATTTCGCCGATCCGCTTTGTTTCCAGCCATAACCTCGGATCCTTGATGCGGCGGCGAACTAACGCGGTATTCGTGCGCAAGTTTTCCGAGAACGCTTCCCTCGAGCCGCGTACGACGGTTTGAACGGAGGCTTCTTGAACGCCGCGATCCTCCCAATCCCGGGTACATGCAATAATGCCATGAGGGGAGCCGTCGACCAGCAGAATCGTATCTCCCGACAAGAGATTTAGAAACAAGGTTGAAAAATCGCTTACGTCTCGAATGGCGCCAAGCGTCAAAGCGGATTCCCTCAGAAATTCAATCGTTTTCTCCGCAGTGCCGGCGCCGATGTTGGAATTGTGTTTCACATCGGCGTTTCCGCTTTCTTCGCTTTGCCGGAGCATAATCGTTTCGAGGAAACTGTTAATCGTAGCGTTGTTCGCCAACCCGTCGGTATACAGCGTCGCCGCCCTATGGCCGCCGGACGCACCGATGCGAAATTCGCGAATCACGAGATCGGTGCTGTTGCCGAGCGTTGCTTTCACGTGATCGATGTTCTGATCCAGCCCGGCATGCAACGGATCTGGAAGATTCGGAGCCGGTTCGCTATGAATTTTGTTCCTGTTTCTCGTTGTTTGTTTGAGCAAATACCGGAACGTGTCGTTGAAACTGGATTTGTTCATAAGTCACCCCGTTCGGTTGGAATGGAAGGTGACCATATTTTTGGCATGTGCAGGAAAAAATATGTATGTAGAAGAGGAGGGGATGGAGGGGCTGGTTCAATAACAGCCCAAAAGTTTCAGTAGTCGGCAGTATCTGCGGAGACGATCCCTTCGCAAAGAGTGACGATTCGGTCATATTGGCCGGCCATTTCTTCGGTGACGTGGCTCGATACGAGCACGACGGCTCGCTCCGCTTCATATTGAAGAAGCTCGAGCAGCTTATTGCGCTGCTCGATATCGAGGCTGACGAACGGTTCGTCCAGCAGCAGAAACGAGGGGGAGCCGAGGAACGCCTGCGCAATCATGGCGAGCCTTTGATGTCCGACGGAGCAATTCTGAAGCTTGTCATGCCAAATGTGCGTCAACCCGAACATTCGGCTTATTTTGTGAAGCTCCGAATCCACCGTGTTTTGCTCCAGACATTTAAGCCCTGCGATATAACCGAGATAATCCCGAATCGACATCTCGGGGTAAATGGCTATTTCTTGAGGCGAGTAGCCCGTATGCCTGCGTGCCTCAAACGGCAGGAGGGGGATGCAGTCGAGTTCGTATGCGACCTTTCCTTTTTTCGGAGTATATATTTGCGCCAATGTTTTGATGAGCGTGCTTTTTCCGGAGCCGTTAGGACCGATCAACCCGTTCAGCCCTCTATGGAATACGAGATCGATCGGCCCGAGCATGCTGCGGCCGGCCCGATCGGCGACGTTGATTCGATGCATCGTCAAGTTCATGATGTGCGTCCTTCCCCGAATGCCGGCACCCCAAGCTTGCGGATTTTGTTCCATAATACGGCGAATAGCAGCACGATGATCAGACAACCTGCGATTTTGCTTTGCAGCCACAGCGCGTTCGTATTTTTGCTGAACAAATACAATATGCCGAGGTGCTTATTCATGACCAGCTGCACCATCCATAAAGCGAGCGAGCTGATCAGACCGGCATATAAGCCCGAATAAAGCATAACCGCAAGCGCCGTAAAGCTAGTTACGCCTAGCGGGACGAGCCAGCTGAATATAAAAGCGGCAAACCCTTGATTGCCGGCGATGGGGATAGAGAACAATAGCGCAATCGCAATGTCGTATACGACCACAAGCGTTAACCGGCCGAAAATAAGCTGTACGGGCGACAACGGCATCGACATTTCCAGTTGAAACATCGGCGTCCCGTATGAGCGGAAAGCAAAGCATACACTTAGCGCCGCGAGCAGCGGTGCCGTGAACAGAAACGGTTGAACGGCGGATTCGTCAGCCGCAAAACGGTCGAGCAGTAAGCCTAACGCCGCGATACATAACGAAGCGAGCCAAAAAGCGCCTTTAAACAAGTTCAGATGAGGTTGGATGATAAGCAGTACGCGTGCGGACTTTCGCATCGTTTCGACGAATGTCGGCTTACGCTCCGACTCCCATCGTTTGCCGAGCAGGGATGCTAAATCCGCCGTTTCCTTCGTTGCAGGTGTCGGAACCGTATACCGTTCCAGCTTGTCGATCGCATTGGCAATTTCGCGGCGCGACTGCTCGTTTCGATCCTGATCCTCGAGATCATTCCAAATCGTCTCTTTATCGATCATGTCCGCTCCTCCTTGCGCTTGAATAGTTTGCTGCATTTCGCTCCTCAGCCGGGTGTTCGCTTCCGATCAACTGATTGAGCTGTTTGATGGCCTGATACAATCTGGTTTTGGCCGTCCCGAGCGGTACGTTTAATATTTCGGCGATCTCCGCCAATTTCAACTCCTGATAAAACCGCAATACGATGAGCTGGCGCCGTTCCTCGTCCAATCTTTGCAGCGCCCGGACGACCATTTCCCGTTCCGTCTGTTTTTCGTAGATGAGCGCGACGTTGTCGCTAGCCGGGAATAGCTCCAGCTCGGCAACTCCAGCCATTTCAATGCGGTTGGATGCTTTGCGCCAATGATCCCGGCATAGATTGGTCGCGATTTTATAAATCCAAGGTCGGAACGACAAGGGCAGCCTTTTTTTGCGGACAGCTTCCATCACTCTTACGAAGCATTCCTGAGCAAGATCCTCCGCCGTCGTTCCCGAGCCTACCATTCGGTGCAAATAGGTTTGTATGGCGGCATGATAACGAAATACGAGCGTTTCCAACGCGGTTCCGCTTCCTTTGCTCATTTCCAGGAGCAGTTCCTCGTCCGTCATGTGGTTCCTCCTTCTCTGTATCGGTTAGCAGGTTATTTCTTTTGTTTTGTAAAATACGATCTTCGCGTAAATAGCCATACGCTGATGAGCAGCGCAAGGAAAGACATCGCAAGCAGCGCGAATCTGTTCGAATATAAAGACGATCTGTCCGTGAAGGTTGCGGCGAACAGATAATAACGTTGCGTGATGCCGCCGCGCGATAAAAGTTCCAGAAGCCAATACAATAACGGTGCGCTTAATCCACCGACATAACTTCTGAAGGCGAGCGTCGCGAGCATGGCGAGATTGCCGAGCCAAAGCGCCGGCGGCAGCATTTCTAGCGTAAAAGAACCGAGTGGGATCGGTAAAACGCCGATATGGACAATTAGGGCGGAAACTGCGTATAGAACGAGCAGCAGTACCGTTCCGATCCCCCACCGCTGCAGCACGAGCATGCCGTTGCGGGTAGGGAGGGACATGAGCCATTGGGGGATTCCCGGTTCCATTTCTTCCGCGAATAGCTGCGACATGATCAAAATGGCGGCAAGCGGCAGCATCAGCTCGAAAAAGGCTGTCATATGAACGAGCTGTACCGACTCGACGAAACGCAATCGATCCAGCAGAAAAGCGGCGGCAACCAGGAACGCGGCGATTCCGGCGGATGCCCAGACGAGAGCGGACGAAATGATTTTACAATGCAGCAGCCATCGGTTCATCGGTTCACCGCCTTGTTCGACAAAATGCCGGCCACATCCAGCTTCGACTGGGGATCGGATTGCAATGCGTCGACCAACGCTCGAATAAGCATCTCGCTATGTTCGGGGGTTTCCTTGGCAATCGAGTCCAGCAACGGCTGCACGGCGGATGTATCGAACTCTTGCGCATCATCCCATGGCATAGCATAGGGTTTATCGTTCGTTTGTTTGATTAAATAAGCGGCGATGGCCGTTTTCAGTATGAATTCATTGGTCCGGCTCAGCGGTTTCGCAAACAACGCGCTCGACCGGATCAGCTGCGGAATCGAGCGGCTTACTGCTTCTTCGTCGGTATTCAATCCGCTGAAGACATAAGAACTGATGCCGACAACCCCGCCCGCTGCGCCGTAGTCATTCAAATATCCGGCATGTATCCAGTCACTGGCCACCATCGTTACGCTAGACTCAGTCGCGGGAACGGCAGACAATCGGTTAAACAATAACCTTGCCTCGTGATAATAAGCGACGATTCTCGCGGTATATTTTTTATCGTTTAATTCATTCACGATGGCTCTCGTCCGAATGCCGTTTGATTCCTTGATCACTTCGATTAATGGGCCGCCCCACAAATTCAGGCTGTCCGATAAGCCTTCGTAACGGATAGATTGCTTGTTATTGCCGTTCTCGGAACGGCTCACCGTATCCAGATTGCTGAACAGCCGTGTCGTGCCCGGGTAGGTGACGGATAACGTAAACAGGCTGGGCTGGGCGTTATCCAAGCGCGGGTACCAGTTGGAAGCAGCCGGCAGATTCACCTGGTACCGGTTGGCGAAGTGAACCGGAAACAACATGCCATCGTGTGTCAGAATAAACTCGGAAACTTTTCCTTCGTATTTCATGCCGATCGTTCGCTCTCGATCACCTTGATTGTCAGCGGATGTTTCCGGCAATTCAAGACGAACCTTGTTGCCCGATTGTTCGAATGAGGCCTCTTTTCCTTCGATTGCGATCTCCGAAACGCGGAGCTGCCCGTTTAATCGGAAATCTAACCGACGATCAGAGCCATCGGCTATTCCGGCATCAGTCTGAACCTTCATTTCTGCATGCATGACGAGTTTTTCGCCAGACTCATAACTCATCGAGATCTTATAGGCGCTGACATACGGCGAATTGCCGGGTATCGACGATTGCATCTCGGATTGCTGCGACTGGTCGGGCAGATCAGGCTTAGCGGACATAGCGGGCTTTGCAGGCAACGATTGTAAGGCTTGTTCGTTTTTCGTTTGAATGTGAGCGTACATGGCCAAGAAGGCGGCAATGGTACATAGGATCGGCACGGTAGCGTTCCGACGGACGAACCATTCTTTCCGTATCCGTGCTGCGGAAACGACGGTCAGACCGATCAAACCGATTCCGATCAGCGCGTAGAACGCGCGGTGATACCAGAAGGAAGCATCGTGCGAAAAACCGAACAGATCGTCGAAATAACCCATGCTTTTAAAATCGAATAAAAGAAAGTTCGGAATTAATCTGGCGGATACCGGCAGGTTTGGGGCAATAACCAGCATGCCGACATAAATATGCACGAAATAAATGAAAAATCCGAAAATATAACCGATTCGGCTCTTGATCCAAGTGCCGATCGCCCAGCCTAGCGCGAGCGCATATACCATTGGAAAAGCGGTTGCCGCCAAATATAGCGCCGGATACCATTCCGCCTCCGGAAAACGGGTGACCTTGAACCAGACGAATAAGGCGACGGGCACGAGAGAGAGGCCGATAAAAGGAACCGAATATACGGCAAAACGCGCCGATTGCTGCTGTCCGGAGCTGTAAGGCTGGCTGCCGATCAATTTATCGATCCCAACCGACTTATCTCTGCGGGCAGCGTAGATGCCGACGATAACGGCAAGCACGCCAAGCACACCCACGTACATAAACTCGAATTGGTGCAAGTAATAAGCGATATTTTGCGACCAGCTTGCGGAATTGTGGACAAGCAGGGCGTGCCCTGCACCGAGCATAAGGAAAAGCCAAACCAACGGACCACGCACGAAAATACGCCATTCTGTGGAGGCAAGCACGAACCAGCTACGCATGCGCATCACTTCCCGCGAGAAAGATGTAGGCATCTTCAAGTCCGGCAGTCGCACGCTCGGCACCTGGAAACGGCATCGTTTCCGATACAAGCCTCAGCTCGTAGCCACCGGATGTTTTGCGGCGGCTCACGACCTTTCCGTTCAGTTTATATAGATAAACTTCGTCTTCACGTACCGTTCCGCTCCATACTTTACTCTCAACTCTGGCTATCATTTCATCGGGCGTGCCTTGAAAGGTGACTTTGCCTTTATTCAGGACGGCCAACCGGCTGCAGCTCGTTTCGATATCGGCAACAATATGCGTGGATAACAATACGATTCGTTCAAGACTCAGCTCTTCGAGCAGATTCCGGAAACGAATGCGCTCTTCGGGGTCGAGACCGGCTGTCGGCTCGTCGACGATGATCACTTGCGGATCGCCGATAAGTGCTTGCGCGATTCCGATCCGCTGCTTCATGCCGCCGGAGTATGACTTTATTTTCTGCTTGGCTTTGTCAGCGAGATTGACTTTGTCCAGCAATTGCTTCACGATCAAACGTCTGGCGCCGACGTCGTGAACGCCTTTTAATACCGCGATATAATTCAGAAACTCTTCGCCGGTCAGTTTGGCGTATAATCCGAACGTTTGGGGCAAATAACCGAGCAGACGCCGAATATGCTGATCGTCCTTGCCGATTCGATAGTCGCCGATCCGCACTTCGCCGCTCGTCGGGGGCAATACGGTCGCTAATATTTGCATTAATGTGCTTTTCCCGGCACCATTGGGTCCGAGCAGCCCGAACATGCCGTTATGTATCGACAAATGAACTTCTTGTAGCGCTTTATGACCTTTGCCGTATTGCTTGCATAACGATTCGATTTCGATTCGCAAATGGATTTCCTCCGTTCGTCGATATTTGGAAGCACCCATTACGACGGACATGCCGGAAAAAAGTTTGTGCCGTACAATAAAAAAATGAGGCCAAACGGCAAAAAGAAAAGCGCATGCTCGTTGCATGCGCTGCGGGATAACCTTAAGTCCGGCTTACAGGTCGCCCCAGTTCAGGTTGGATGATTTGCTGTAGTTCGTCACTTTTTGCTCGAAGAAGTCGGTCTTCATGCCGTTCATGTTGCTGAAGCTTTCGACCCATTTCATCGGATGCTCGACGATTTCCGGATACAGAATATCGAGGCCGAGCTTTCTCAGTCTTTCATTGGACAAGAACTTGATATACGAGTCGATGATCTCGTCCGTCAGGCCAGGAATCTGGTTGTTGCAGATGTATTGGCCCCAAGTAATCTCGTTCTCGACGGCGGTTTTCATCATTTGACGCAGTTCTTCAACCAGAACCGGCGTGAACAGCTCCGGATTTTCCTTGCGGACTTCGCGGAAGATGCCTTGGAACAGGGCCAGGTGCGTCAGCTCGTCGCGTTGGATGTATTTGATCTCGGAGACGGTGCCGAGCATTTTGCCTTGGCGTCCGAGGGCGTAGAAGAAGCTGAAGCCGCTGTAGAAATAGATGCCTTCGAGAATATAGTTGGCCATGATCGTTTTGATCAGGTTTTGCGCCGACGGATCGGCGATGAAGTTTTCGTACAGGTCGGTGATGAACCGGTTCCGTTTCAGCAGATGCTTGTCTTCGCGCCACAGGTTGTAAATTTGGTCGCGCACCTCCGCCGAGCAGACGCTATCGAGAATGTACGAATAGCTTTGGCTGTGCACCGCTTCCTGGAACGTATGCACCGTCAGGCAAAGGTTTACCTCCGGTGCCGTAATGTACTCGTTGACGTTTGGCAGGTTCGCCGTTTGCAGCGAGTCGAGGAAGATCAGGAAGCTGATGATTTTATCGTAGCTGTTACGTTCGGAGAGCGACAGATTTTTATAGTCTTTGGCGTCTTGCGCAAGCGGGATTTCTTCCGGAATCCAGAAGTTGTTCATCATCGTCCGATACATTTTGGTCGCCCACTCGTATTTTACGTTGTTCAATTCGATCAGGTTCGTCGTATTGCCGCCGATCATCCGGCGTTTGCCCCAATCGCGGTCGCCTTCTTCGTTGAACAGTTTTTTCTTTTGCAATTCCATGGTTCAATTCCTCCTGCGGATATAGATCAGACAAGATGCCATCATCACGGTACGACTGTGACGATGGCATTGTTGTTGTTGATCGAATGTATTTTAGTGTTCCCGAATTACCTGGAATGCTCACGATTAGGCGGAGCAGCTGACGCAGTCTTCCACCTCTAAGCTCTTATTGCGGCAGTAGTAGACCGTTTTTAAGCCTTTCTCCCATGCGAGCATGTAGAGATCGAGGAATTCTTTGGCCGTAATTTCCGGCGTAATGTATAAGTTGAACGATTGCGCTTGATCGATGTGGCGCTGGCGTTTGCCTGCGGCGAGGATGCTCCACTTCTGATCGATGTGGTGCGCTTCCTTGTAGAACCAGAACGTTTCCGGCGACAGGCTTGGCGCCGTTTGCGGGATAACCGCGTTTTTCTTCTCTTCGACGAAAAACTTGCTGAAGATCGGATCGATTCCGGCCGTCGAACCGGAGATGAGCGATGTCGAAGCGGTTGGCGCAATCGCGAACATCCATGCGTTACGTACGCCGTGCTGAGCGACTTCGGCTTTCAGCGCGAGCCATTCCGGACTGTCGTAGCCGCGGGAAGCGAAATATTCGCCGGTTTGCCATTCGCTGCCTTCGAATACCGGATAAGCGCCTTTTTCCTTGGCGATTTCCATCGAAGCTTTGATCGCGCAATAGTTGATCCACTCGTACAATTCGTCGGCCGCCGTCAGGTGCTCCTCGGATTCCCAAGTGATCTTGTTCAAGGCGAGCCATTGGTGGTAACCGCTCGTGCCAAGACCGACGGCGCGGTATTTCTTATTCGTAATTTCCGCCTGCGGCACAGGGTAATGGTTCAGGTCGATAACGTTATCCATCATCCGCATTTGGCACGATACGACGCGTTCGATTTCTTCCTTCGACGTCGTGCGTCCCAGGTTGAGCGACGACAGGTTGCAGACGACGAAATCGCCGCTTTTGGAACGGGACGTAATGATGCCGTCTTCGTGCGTTGTCGTTTCGAATTCCGTTGCGCTCATGTTCTGGCAAATTTCCGTACACAGGTTGGAGCAATAAATAACGCCTTTATGCTTGTTCGGATTCGCCTTGTTGACCGTATCACGGAAGAACAGGAACGGCGTTCCGGTTTCGAACGAGCTGGCGAGAATTTTTTTCATGATGTCGATCGCCGGCACCTCGTCCTTCGACAAGCGGTCGTTCGCGACGCACTCTTCGTAGCGTCTTTCGAATTCATCGCCGTACGAGTCCTCGATGGAATATCCCATGATCGAGCGGACCTCGTGCGGATCGAACAAATACCATGATTCGCGTTCTTCCACCTTGCGCATGAACAGGTCGGGGATGCAGATGCCCGGGAAGATGTCGTGCGCCTTCATCCGGTCGTCGCCGTTGTTCGTTTTCAAGTTCAGGAAGTCGAAAATATCTTTATGCCATACGTCCAGATAAATCGCGACCGCGCCGGAACGAACGCCGAGCTGGTCGACGGCGATGGCCGTGTTGTTGTAGTTTTTCACCCAAGGGATGACGCCGCCCGCAACGCCTTTGTATCCGCGAATATTGGAGCCGCGGCTGCGCACTTTGCCGATGTAGATGCCCATGCCGCCGCCGAACTTCGACACTTGCGCGAAGCTTTGGTCGACGTTGTAAATGCCCCACAAGTTGTCCGGCACCGTGTCGATAAAGCAGGAGGACAGCTGGTGGAACGGCTTGCGCGCATTGGCGAGCGTCGGCGTGGCGACGGTCATTTGCAGGCTGCTGAGCACGTCGTAGAACTGCTTCGCCCATTTGACGCGATCCTGCTCCTTCATGGCCAGGTGCATCGCAACGCCCATGAACAGTTCCTGCGGCAGCTCGAGAATTTCGCCGTCCAAGCCTTTGATAATATAGCGATCGGACAATGTCTTCAGCCCGATATAGTTGAACAGATAGTCGCGCTCCGGCACGATGTACGAGCCGAGCTCGCGAATTTCCTCGCGGGAATAATGTTTCAGTATATAATCGCCGTAGCGGCCCTTCTCCGTTAAATATGTAATCAGGGAGTAGAAGTCGCCATAGCCGAAATATCCGTATTTGCGATTGATAGCCGCTTCCTTGTACAAATCGTAAACAAGCAGCTTGGCAGCGACATATTGCCAGTTCGGCTGCTCGATGCTCGTTCTTTCGACGGCGACCTGAATGAGCGTCCGTTGAATTTCTTTGGTCGATATATTGTTGCGGAAATGCGGGAGAAGCGCGGTTTCGAGCTCCAGCGCGTCGACGCCTTCAAATCCGTCGCATGCAAAATCGATAACTTTTTTCAGTTTGGAAAATATGAGTTCTTCCTTTTGGCCGTTACGTTTAATAATATCCATTACCCGACTCCTCTTTTCCCGGTATAAAAATAATAGCGAATTATAGTATAACACGGCTGCAGAATCGCTGCGAATCGAAGTTTCAGACTGTGAGATACACAATATGTAGATGCAGCATTAATAAAATACACCAATATATTGTGTAAGTCAAGGATTGACAAGGAAGATGGTAAATTCGAATCATTTTTAGTACACTGTTAAAAAAAGCTTGACTTCAAGAAGAGAAATTGGGAATTGCGCGATGACAAGGAGGCGGGCATTTTGAAAAAATATTACACGCTGCGGGAGGCCAATGAACTGCTCCCGGCGTTAAGGCAATCGCTTGAGGAAATTCAGCGGATTAAAGGGCAATTCAACGACAAATACGAGCATCTGCGCAAGCTGAAAGTAGAAGGCGCAGAGTATGCCGCCGGCGGGCATGCGAGCGCCAGGGAGGACGAGCGTTTCATGCTGGAGTGCGAGCTCGAGTTTCTGCAAATCGAAGCGAAGGCGCACATACAAAGCTTCGAGATGAATGGCGTGGAATTAAAGGATATCGACTTTGGACTGATCGATTTTCCGGCGCTGGTCGACGGCGAAGAGGTGCTGTTATGCTGGAAGCAAGGGGAGGAGCGGATCTCGCATTACCACGGCTTGCATGACGGTTTTGCCGGCCGCAAAAAAATCGCGGACGAATCGTAGTTCGCGAGGGAAAGGAAATGAATCTGTCATTATGAATCTATTCGTTGATCATAAGCTGCTGTCAAACCGAAAATTTTCCGCGGTCGCCATGGTTCTGTTCATGCTGCTGCTTCTCGTGGCGTTCCCGATGCGCGCCAGCGCGCACGCTTCGCTCACGAATGCGGTCCCCGAAGCCAATTCGCGGCTCTCGCAAGGACCGGGGCAAATTGTGCTGGAATTTAACGAACGGCTGGAGAAGGAGCTGTACTCGATTACCGTGCTGGATTCGAGCGGGAGATCCGTTACGGGACAGGCTGCGGCAATGAACGAAAATCAACACGGCATCTCGCTGCAGGTGCCGAACTTGGGCGAAGGCGTATACGCCGTATCGTATCACGTAATCTCGGCCGACGGCCACCCGGTAGACGGCTCCTACGTGTTTACGGTCGGCAATCCGCCGCCGGGCAAGGATGCATCCTTGTTCGACGTTCACAAGCAGCTCGGCCATGAAGGGCATGAGGCGCATGAGCTCGGCAGCCAGCTGACCGTCGAGCAGTTTCTCGTGTTCGCTTCGCGCGTGCTGTATTACGCGGCACTGCTGTTTTTGCTTGGCTTTGTTATTTGGAACGCGTTTTTCGGGCCGCAGACGGAGGAGCTGCGCCGCACGTTCCGCGCTTGGGGCTTGCAGCTGCAGCGCGTCCAATTGCTTGCGCTGCTGGCGCTTGTGTTCTTGCAAAGCCGGGAATTGCTTGCCGGCCAGCCGACGAGCGAGTGGCTGAAGCTGTATACGGGAACCGGCGTCGGCATCTCGTGGCTGATCTCCGCCGTGCTGACGCTGCTCGGCTTCGTGCTGCTCATGCGCAGCCGCTGGCTGGACGCCGCGTGGGTCGTGGCGATGGCCGCCGCGAAGAGCATGAGCGGCCACGCCTCCTCGTACGAGCCGAAGGCGCTCGTCGCCGCGCTCGACGCGGTGCATCTGCTGGCCGCGTCGCTGTGGGCGGGCGGCGTGCTGCTCATCGCCGTCCTATGGCGCAGCCACCGCGAGGCGCTGGAGCGGTTCGCGCCGCGTTTCTCCGGCGCCGCGCTCGTATCGATCGCCGTACTCGCCGTATCGGGCGCCGTCATGACGCTGCTGTTCCTGCCGAGCCTCAGCTATTTGCTCTTTACGCAATGGGGGACGCTGCTCATCGCCAAGGTGACGGCCACGCTGCTGGTCGTTGCCGTCGGAGCGGGACTGCGCTGGCGTCTGAAGCGCCGCAGCCTCCGCTCGTCCGGGGGGCTGTTCAAAACCGACTTCGCGCTGCTATGCGTCATCGTTCTGATTGTCGGCCTGCTGACGTATTTAAGCCCGCTGCCGAGCAACAAGCCTCTCTACTGGCATGAAATGGGCAATACGCGCCATTTGAGCGTGGAGATTACGCCGAACGTTCCGGGTATTAACGAAATAACGGTGAAGGTGTGGCTGCCGCCGGACAAAGGCGAGCCGAAGAGAGTAACGCTATTGCTGACGCCGCTGGAAGGCAAGGAGGTCGCCCCGATCGAAGTGCCGATCGAGCCATACAAAGACGAGAAGGACGCAACGGATTTTACGGGCTTCAACAAATTCGACTACAAGGCGAAAGGGCCGTACATTCCGTTCCCGGGAAAATGGCTTGTCGAGCTGCATGTCACGGATCGCGATGACAATGAAGTGGTGAACGACAAGACGGAGATGCGCAACTACTAAAGGGACTCGGGCGGTTCGGTTCATACTTCCGCGTTGTCATGACACTCATGAGTAGCAGGCGGGTTGGGGGGAGGACAATTTGACTTATAAACAAATCAAATGGACGATTCTCATATTGCCGACGATGACGATCGGCGTTTGGGAATATGCGCGCCATACGTTCCTCGAGCCGTATATCTCCATGGAACTCGGCAACTGGCTGGCGACGATATTCGTCTTTGTCATTACGATCACGCTGATACGCAAGCTGTTCGCCATGCTGGAGAGCGGTCAGGAGGCGCTGCGGCAGGAACGGGGAATAAAGGCCGCGCTGGAGGAACGTGAGAAGATGGCCAGGGAGCTGCACGACGGCATTTCTCAATCGCTGTTTCTGTTATCGGTTAAACTCGACAGGCTGGAGGAAGCGCAGCTTACGCCCGACGGCAGGGAGCATGTGCACAACATCCGCAAGACGATCCGGCGCGTCTACGACGACGTCCGCCAGGCGATCGCGGGACTTCGGACGCCGCCCGCCCCGACCGAGCTGCAATGGTCGTTCTCGCTCCAATCGATGATCGAGGTGTTCGGGCGCGACACGGGGATCTCGGTCAAGCTGGAGTGGCTGTTGCCGGAGGAGGCGTTGACCTCCAAGGACAAGGTGGACCTGTTCGCGATTTTGCGCGAGGCGCTGCTGAATGTCCAGAAGCATGCGAAGGCGCGGCGAGTTTGGATCCGCTGCGAGCCTTATGGCGGGGGATGGGTATGCTCCATCGAGGACGATGGCGAGGGTTATACGCCGGATTCGCAGCAGCAGCCGTCCAAATTCGGCGTCAGCATGATGAAGGAAAGGGCCGAGCAGGCCGGATGGCGGTTCGAGCTGGCACGGATTCACGATCGAACCGTCGTCAAAATCAGGAAGGAGGAATCGCGATGAACGAAACGCCGGCGCAGCCGTTCCGTGTATTGCTCGTCGACGATCACGCCCATGCCCGCGAAGGAATGCGGGATATATTATCGTCGGATCCGGCTTTTGAAATCGTTGCCGAAGGGAAGAACGGAGAGGAAGCGATTGCGCTGACGGAGCGATATATGCCGGATCTCATTCTGATGGACATTTCGATGCCGGGCATGGACGGCCTGGAAGCGACCAAAGCGATCAAAGCGAGATATCCGTATGTCAAAATCGTCATGGTGACCGTTTCCGACGACATCACCCACTTGTTCGAGGCGCTCAAAAAAGGAGCGCAGGGGTACCTGCTCAAAAATTTGCAGCCGTCCGCCTGGAAGCAATATTTGCGCGAGATAGCTATTGACGAAGCGCCGATGTCGAAGGAGCTCGCCTTCCGGATTTTGCAGGAGTTCTCGCTTAAGGAACAGAAGCCGCCGAAGCCGTCGCCGCTCACGGGACGCGAACGGGAAATTCTGGAATTTGTCGCCAGAGGCGATTCCAACCGGGACATCGGGGAACGGCTTGCCATATCGGAGCATACGGTCAAAAATCATTTGAAAAACATTTTGCAAAAGCTGCATTTGGAAAACCGCGTCCAGCTTACGCGTTATGCCTTGGAGCGAGGCTGGGTCGACAAATAACGGGCACGGTTTCGTCACAGTTCAGTAACATCCATAGCCCTTTCGAGTCATAGCGGACGAATTTCGGACGCGATACACTAAGTCTGTGAAACATACTTAAACAAGAAAAGGTTGGGGTTCGTGATGAAACAAAAAATAACGATTTTGCTTGCCTGCTGTTTGTCGATGCTGCTGTTTGCGGGCATCGCAAGCGCGCACGTCGTCGTATATCCGCGGGAAGCGAAACAAGGCAGCTACGAAAAATTCATCGTCCGCGTACCGACGGAAGAGAAGGTCGCAACGACGAAGCTTCAAGTGAAAATTCCGGATACCGTTGAAATTTCGCGCGTCGAGCCGAAGCCGGATTGGAAATATGAATTTGAAAAAGACAGCACGGACAAAGTCGTGTCGATTACTTGGACGGCCACCGGCGCCGGCATCGGAGAAAATGAATTCGGCGAATTCGGCATGCAAGGCAAAGTCGGCAAGGATGCGAAGGAAATTGTTTGGAAAGCCTATCAAACATATGCCGACGGCAAAGTGGTGGAATGGACGGAGTCCGGCGAAAGCGCCAAATATCCGGCCTCCGTCACGAAGGTTGTCGCCGGGGACGGCTCGGAGCACGGACACGGCGCCTCGGACGATCAATCTGGCGCAGAAGGCTCTAAAAGCTCGGATAACGGAAATGACCCGACGGCGTTGTATGTTGCGGTTGCGGCATTGGTTGTTGCTCTGATTTCCCTCATCGTTAGCGTCGTGAAAAAGAAATAATCCTTTCGGAAAGAAGGAGACCGAATGATCTATGCGGCTATCGGCGTTATGATTGTTGCGTTAGTTGCTACTTTAGCTGTCGGACTATCCAAAGAGAATAAAAGCGAAAATGCGAGATACGTGAAAAACGTAAGGAAGAATATTACTCGTCTGACGGTCATTTATGTGATAACGATTGTTCTCTTAGTTGTGCTGTTGTTGTATTATGTACAATAGATCAGCTTATAGAGAAGGAAGATGAACATGATTTATATCGGTCTTGCAGGTTGGGGGGATCAAGACAGCTTGTACGCCGGGACGCCGGGCAAGGACAAGCTCGCCGCATATGCCGGTCATTTTCCGACCGTCGAAGTGGACAGTTCCTTCTACGCGATTCTGCCGGACAAAAATTACGGAAAATGGGCTGCGGAAACGCCAGCCTCTTTTTCGTTTGTCGTGAAAGCTTATCAGGGGATGACCGGCCATTTGCGCGGCGGTCATCCGTTCGCGGATGACGGCGATATGTTCCGGGCATTCCGCAGTTCGGTTCAGCCGATGCTGGATGCGGACAAAATGGCGGCGGTGCTGTTCCAATACCCGCCGTGGTTTGATTGCACGCGCGAGAACGTAGACAAACTGCGTTACGCCAAAGAAGCGATGGGCGATATTCCGGTTGCGCTGGAATTTCGTCACCAAAGCTGGTTTGCGCCGGATATGCGAGAGAAGACGCTCGCTTTTATGGAGCGGGAGGGCTGGATTCACTCCATCTGCGACGAACCGCAGTCGGGGGTCGGCTCCGTGCCGACAGTGCTGCATCCGACGGACCGGCGGATGACGATCGTCCGTTTTCACGGCCGCAACACGGCCGGCTGGAACAGTGAAGGCCGTGACCGGCAAAGCTGGCGTGAGGTACGGTATTTGTACCAATATAGCGAAGCCGAGCTGTTGGAGTGGAAAATATGGCTCCAGCAGCTTCAGGAGCAGTGCGAGCATGTGTATGTGGTGTTTAACAACAATTCCGGCGGCCATGCGGCCGGAAATGCGAAAGCGATGATGCGGCTGCTGGGCATCGAATACGGCGATCTTGCGCCGCGTCAGCTGGACTTGTTCGGGGAGGGTTTATTTTGAAGCTGCTATTGTCGTCACTTCAATGGGTTGCTTTCATCTTGGCAGCGAGTATCGTAACGCCAATCGCGATCGGGGGCGCGTTTCACCTGCCTCCGGACGAAATCGCAAGTTTATTGCAGCGGACCGTTCTGATCATCGGATTGTCCGGATTGCTGCAGGTGCTGTTCGGCCATAAGCTGCCGATATACGAAGGACCGGCAGGGTTATGGTGGGGCGTATTTCTAGTGTTCGCCGCACTCGCAACCTCGGGTGCGCTTCCGCTGCATACCGCGCTGGGGCAGCTGGAGTCGGGGATGCTGATTAGCGGCGCATTGTTCGTGCTGCTAGGCGTGTTCGGATGGATGGAGCGGGTGAAGAAGCTGTTTACCCCGCTTGTAACGGGCACATACTTGATTTTGCTTGTCGCCCAAATCGGCGGTTCGATCGTCAAGGGCATCGCCGGGGTCGGCTATCGGACGGCGGGCGTAGATTTGTTCGTTGCAGGCCCCGCGCTGCTCGTGCTTTTGCTGACGATCGTGCTGGCCAAAAGCCGGAACGCCTTTTTGCGAAGCTATTCGGTGCTCATCAGCTTGGCGGCGGGCTGGCTGCTGTTCATAGCGCTTGGGCTTGGCAAGGAGCTGCCGGCCGCCGGAGCATGGTTCAGCTTGCCGGTCATGTTCGAGTGGGGCTTGCCGCAATTTTCGCCGGGCATTACGGTGACGTCGCTGTTCATCGGCCTGCTGCTGCTGGCCAATATGATCGCATCGATCCAGGTTGTGGAGCAGGTGATGCCGAAGGAAGGCGATACCGGCACCGAATCGGGGGCCGCTCAGCCGGAAGGAGCGCATCCGGGGCCTAATCGATTGGACGCTGAACAATCCGAAGCAGCTCGGGCCGTCTCCTCCAAGCCGCCGGTAAACTACAACCGGACCAGCATCTGGATGGGAATCAACACGTGGCTGGCCGGAGTGTTTTCGGCGGTCGGCTGCGTACCGGTGTCCGGCACGGCGGGATTTATGGCGACGACGCGGCTGTTCGCCAAGCTGCCGTTTATCATCGCGTCGGTCTTTCTCATGGGGATCAGCTTTTTCCCGCCGCTGACCTCGTTTTTTGCGACGCTGCCGATGCCGATCGGCTACGCCACGCTGTTCATGCCGTTCGCCGGCATGATCGGCATTGGCCTCAAGTCGTACCGGTCGCTCGAGCTGAACGACCGGCAGCTGTTCGTTATCGGCATGGCGCTCATGGTCGGTATCGGCAGCATGTTTATTCCGGCTGATGCGATCGGATCGCTGCCTGACATGCTGAAGCCGATCGTCAACAACGGCCTCGTGCTGGGTACGGTGCTGTGCATCGCGATGGAGCAGGGCGGCCGCCTGGCGGAGCGCAGACGCAATCGCGAAGGCTCCGCATCCTAGAGGCGGGGCGTAAGAGGCTGGACGAGGTCTGACTGCAGCAGGGCGGTAATTTCAGCTAACATAGAAATTTTTGGCTGAAATTAAGAAACTTTTTTCTTAATTTTGAACTCGAAAACTCGAAAATGATCAAATTCAGAAATGAATTTCTGAAATTAGAAAAAAATTTCTGAATTTCGGAAAAAATTTTCTGAATTATTGATGATAAGCTTAAAACGACATCAAATTCAGAAAGTAGTTGCTTAATTTCAGAAACTTTTTTCTATGTGCATGCGAAAGTGGACCGAAGCATGGATTAAATTGTTGGTCGTTCAACTCCAAGGAGCTTTATTCTACTTTGTGTGCAAAATAAAAAAACCGGCAATCTTGTTAATGAACTGCACCCCACTTGTTAGACACAGTCCAACAAACGGAGGTGCAGATCAGATTGGCCGGTTTTTTATTTGTTGTTAGTGTTGCAGTGGGCTTAAATCGAACTTGCGAACTTGCCCCTAAGCCACTCGGCTTAGCCGATCCAAGCTTGCGGATGATCGTCGCTGACAAGGTCCGCAGCGTCCGCGTTGGCGTTCACTTGGGCGGCGTCTTTGCAGCCTGGGATGACGCATGTTACCGCCGGATGCTTCAAGCACCAAGCGAGCGCCCATTGCGCCAAGTTGACGCCTTCCGGCAGCTCGTTAAGGCGGATTTGCTCAACTTCCTGCAGCAAACGGTCGGTATGCTCGCGCCCATGGCTCTGCCGGACGTCGTTAGCCGCAAATTCCGCGCCGGGCTTATATTTGCCGCTTAGATAACCGCTGGCCAGCGGAACGCGCGCAAGAACGCCGAGGTTTTGCCGCTCGCACGACTCGAATACGCGCTCCTCGGGCTTGCGGTTCAACCGGTTGTACACGACTTGAATCGCCTCGGCGTTCAAACGCGATGCCGCATCGGTCTGGTGAATGTTGTCGTTGCTGCCGAGCGATATGCCGAGGTGGCGGATTTTGCCCGCTTGCACTTGTTTATCCAGCATCGTCCAGAGTGCATCGTTATCGAACGCTTCGTCCGGTCCGGAGTGGAACTGGTACAGGTCGATATAATCGGTACGAAGCGCTTTTAGTGACGATTCCAACTGCTGAAGCACCTCATCTGCCGACCAATGCGTCGTCCGGTCAAGATGATTATGGAACTTATGCCCGAATTTCGTCGCGATGACCCAATCCTCGCGTTTGTCGTTTTGTATGTACCCGCCGATTAAGGATTCGGACAGATGATCGCCGTAACACTCCGCCGTATCCAGCAGGTTAATGCCGCGCTCCTTGGCTTGGGACAGCACGGCGTCCGCTTCCTTCTGCGTATACGTCAGTCCCCACTCGCCGCCGAATTGCCATGTACCGACGCCGATGACGGATACCTTCAGCTCGGTGCTGCCCAGTTTGCGATATTTCATTTGTTCGACGCTCCCTTCAATCTATTCGTAATCTCTATTCCATTATACGCAATCGTAAAAAGTAGAGGCAAATTATTCAACCGAAGTGCTGATGATTCCCGTGCCTCCTGGTTTTGATCGATCAATGCATCGTCACATTCCCGATTCGTGCATCCCCAAAGTTCTGGCTTTCACTCGATCCCATCATCTCCGTGATCATTTCGCATTCACGCATTTCTGCAGTTATCCGCCGCCCGCTATTTCCCGTTAACTTTCCGTTGCTTCCCGCCGGGGTATGCTTTATATTGGTCTCTAATGGGATACCGATGCAATCAAGCCAACATGACGGATAGGTGAAGGAGAATACATAACGATGTCAACTTTATACGGAATACGTTTTGATCAACCTGCGACCTATAACGGCGCCGATGCCGAGCAAAGCTGGTACCGGGCCCTGCCACTCGGCAACGGGCGGATCGGCGCGATGGTATACGGCGATTGGCCGTCCGAGCGGATTCAGCTCAACGAGGAGTCGATTTGGGCGGGCCCGCCGATCCCGCACAATCTACCCACTGCATGGAACGCGATCGAGAAGGCGCGCGAGCTGCTGTTTGCGGGCCGCTATGCGGAAGCGGCGAAGCTGGTGCAGTCGGAGGTGCTGCATCACCATACGGGTCCGCGCAGCTACCAACCGCTCGGCGAGCTGATTGTGGAGCATAGGCTGCCCGAAGACGCGCCGGCTCCGCAAAGCTATGCCCGCGAGCTTGATCTGGACACCGCGATCGCGACGGTGGCCTATCGCTCCGGCGAAGCCAATCATACGCGGGAGCAATGGATCAGCGTCGTGGATCAAGTGTTCGTCCTGCGTTGGACGGCGGACCGTTCCGGGGGAATCGATGCGAGACTCAGCTTGACGCGTGAAGCGGACGCTTCGGCACAAGCCGTCGATGATCGCACGATTGTTTTCACCGGCCAAGCCGGGCATGAGGGCACTCATCTAGGCACCAAGTTTACAGCCATGGTGAAAGTGCAAACCGCAGGCGGGACGACGAGCAGGGATGGAGACGGCTTGCTTGTGCAAGGCGCGGATGAACTGACGGTCTATTTGGCCGCACGCACCGATTTTAACTTCAGCAACCCGCATGAGCCATGGAGCCATGATCTTGCGGCAGCTTGCGAGCGAGATATTCGGTCGGCTATGGACAAAACGTACGACCAGCTGCGGCGGGATCACGTCGCCGAACACCAATCCTGGTTCCGTCGGGTCGATTTGCGCCTAGGCGAAAATTTGGACCTGCAGCAGCGGATGGAGCTGCGCGGGCTGCCGACCGAGTGGCGGCTCGATGCGTTTAAGAACGGAGCGGACGACCCGGAACTGATTGCGTTATATTTTCAATATGGACGATATTTGCTTATTTCCTCCAGCCGGCCCGGTTGTTTGCCTGCGAATCTGCAAGGCATCTGGAATCCGTGGCTGAAAGCGCCTTGGGACAGCGATTATCATATCAATATTAATTTGCAAATGAATTATTGGCCGACGGAAGCGACGAACTTGGCGGAATGCCACACGCCGTTCTTCGATTTGATCGAAGGTATGGTCGAGAACGGCCGCATTACGGCACAAGAGGTATATCACTGCCGCGGCTTCGTGGCGCATTATACGACGGACGTATGGAAATTTACGGCGCCGCTCGGCGGGCTCTCTTATGGGATGTGGCCGATGGGAGCGGGCTGGTGCTCGCGTCACTTCATGGAGCATTACCGTTTCACGGGCGATATGCAATTTTTACGGACCCGGGCTTATCCGCTGCTGAAGGAAGCGGCTTTATTCTATATCGATTGGCTCGTGCGTCATCCGGAAACGGGACAATGGGTATCGGGGCCCTCCATTTCGCCGGAGAACGCTTTTGTGGCACCGGACGGTTCTGCGCAAACGTTATGCATGGGCGCCTCGATGGACCAGCAGATTATTTGGGATACGCTGAGGAATGCGCTGGACGCGGCATCGATCCTCGGCATCTCCGACGAATTTACGGAGGAGGCCGCACGCAAGCTGGAAGAGCTTGCGCTGCCGGGAATCGCCGAGGACGGCAGGCTGCTGGAGTGGAACGAAGCTTTCCAGGAAGTCGAGCCCGGGCACCGGCATATATCGCATCTGTACGGGATTCATCCGGGCGATCAATATTCATATGCGGAGACGCCCGATATGATGGAGGCAGCCAAGAAGTCGCTGCAATATCGTTTGCGGCACGGCGGAGGCCATACAGGCTGGAGCCGCGCCTGGATCGTCAACTTCTACGCAAGGCTGCGCGACGAGCGCAAAGCTCACGAGAACGTCCTTGATCTATTGAAGCATTCGACACTGCCGAACTTGTTCGACACGCATCCGCCATTCCAAATCGACGGCAACTTCGGCGGTACGGCCGGCATCGCCGAAATGCTGCTGCAAAGCCATGCCGGGGCGATCGAGCTGCTTCCTTCGCTGCCGCGGGCGGCGTGGTCCAAAGGCAGCGTCAAAGGATTAAAGGCGCGCGGCGGATACGAGGTCAGCATGGAATGGGACGAAGGGGCGCTTGCGCAATGCGAGATTCGGGCGGCTTATTCGGGAGTCGCCGTCATTGCCTACGAGGGACAACGGCTTGAAATTGCGACGGAAGCGGGAGAAGTTTTTACGATCCGAATGGAGAACGGCAAGCTGATAACCCAATAGTCTAATCTATGGAAGGTTGCTAACGCTGTAAAATAAGCCCAGGTCCGATCAAGGACGCTGGGCTTTGCGCATTTTAGGTCGATTACGACACGCCGGGCTCGCTAACTAAGCTATCTTACTCGTGAATCGATGATCCGTGGCCGTGCCCCCGGAAAACCGTCGGCGAAACGCCGTAATACGACGTAAATTGTTTAGAAAAATAATGGATCGAATCGTAGCCGAGCCCTTCGGCGATCGACGTAATCGATTGGCGGCTGTCCTGGAGCAGGATGGCCGCTTTTTTCATTTTGATTTTGAGCAAGTAGGCGGTAGGCGTCATGCCGGTCTCCCGCTTGAACAGCTTATAAAAATGCGACTTTTCCAGCCCGCACTGCCTGCACCATTCCGTGTAGCCGATTGGCTTCTCGGGCGAGCGCTCCATGTCGTCCATCAGTTTGACGATGCGGTAGTCCGTCGGCATCAAGCCGTTTAAAGCATTGTACCAGCGCAAGACGAAGGCTTGCATCAAGCTGTTCGCAACCGATTCGGCGAAAAAAGCGGAGTCGGCGCCTTTCGTCACTTGGGCAAGCAGCTCGGTCAAGAACGGGTAAGGGGACACGACGCTCCGGACCGGAAGCGAATCCAGCTCGCGGCAAGGTTCCGTCACGGTCATATAAGCGGGATCGGGCTGAAACGGCGGATAAATCAGCCGCGGGTTGTCGGCCGCCGATTTTTCCCATAAGTCGCAATATACGTTGTTCGACTCCAGCGGCGTCCCCGGAGCATGATGGAACGAGTGCGTCGAGCCCGGCCTTATGAAGATCAGACTGCCTTTTTCCACCGCATATCGGGTCCCGTCGACCTCGACCTCGCCTTTTCCGCCGGTAAACAGATGAAAAGCATACAAATAGCCCATCCGCGTACTTTCATGCGGGCTGCCGTTATACGTCCAAAAACTAGCCAATCGGACAAACGGCTTGATATGATCCAACGTTTTCATCTCATCTGAATGCTTCAACGTATCCATAGATTCTCCTGATCTGAATGCTTCGCCGTATCTACAATCCATTGTTTTCTCCTGATCTGGATGCTTCACCGTATCCATAGTCCGAAGTTTCTCCTGACCCCAAGTTTTCTTTTCATCCATACTTAGCGTGATGCGGTTCTGTTTTTACATTTCGGTGCTTTCCGGTCAATTGATTTTATCATCGATCGAAACTAGCGGAATTTTGTACAAATCGGAAGAAACGCGTTCAAATACACCCTATCCCAACCATGATACTATAATTCCATGTTAATAATAAACCTATGGAGGTTGAAACGATGATGAAACAGCGGAATACGGGAGGAAGCCTGACCGATGCCGAGTGGGAACAATATGAACGGGAAGGGTATGTCGTGCTGCCCGATTTGTTGAACGAAGCCGATATGGAGCTGCCGAAACTAGCGATGATGGAAAAAGTCTCGATGATCGCCGATTCGTTATATGCGGACGGATTGATTCAGGACAAGCTGGAGCACCGGCCTTTTGAATACCGTCTGGCGGAATTGTTCAAAGGGTTGTCGGAAAAGGAGTTTCTGAAATATGGCCGCAGCTGGCGCGACCGGCTGTCGGGATATTACCACCTGATGGCGAATCCGAAAATATTGGATGCCGTCGAATCGCTGATCGGTCCGGAATTGTTCAGCAATCCGGTCTACAACGTTCGGCCAAAGGTTCCGGGCGTTGCGGCCGGCGCGGTGCCGTGGCACCAGGACAAATCGTATTGGCCGGACGCCAATTCGAATCCGGTCATTACGGTTTGGCTGTCGTTCGTCGATGCAACGCTTGAAAACGGCTGCCTGCACATCAAGCCGGGTACGCAGCGGACGAAGCTGCTGGAATGGCACCACGAATCGACGACGGGAACGGGTTATACGGCGCTTCATGAGCATCAGTTGGGCAAACGGGAAACGGTAGCGCTGCCGGTCAAGGCGGGTACGGCCATTCTGTTCAACGACAGGGTGCTCCATATGTCGACGCCGAACAACTCCGACAGCGTCCGCTGGAGCGTCGACCTTCGCTACCAGCCGACCGATCAGGATCCGATGCCGCAGCACGGAGCGGGCTTTCTGGCACGCAGCCACATCCATCCGGAGCGTGTCGCCACGCTTGAGGATTGGCTTGCCGGGAGATCGCAGCGCGAAGGTTAGGCCGAGCACGGAACGGGCTCCCCGGCACGCGGCAGCAGTCCATGCGGAGCGCGTCGCTACGCATGTGGAGCGCGAGGGTTAGCCGGAACACGGAACGGGATTCCTGGCACGCGGCAGCAGTCCATGCGGAAAGTGTCGCCACGCGCGAGGATTGGCATGCCGGAAGGCTGGAGCGAAGGCTGGGCTCCAGCACGCAGTCGCTCCACCCGGTGCACGTCGCCACGATCGAGGATCACCATGCTCTGAGCGCATCCCGTAAAAATATTGCCGCCCTCGTAAAAATATTGCATTCCAACGAATCGGCCATCTGTCTATAATGACGGTACAGTGGTATCAGTCTATAGAAACCAGGTGATTGAAATGCGATTTAGACAAGTACATCTTGATTTTCATACATCCGAGCTGATTCCGGGCATCGGACGGCAATTTTCCAAGCAGCAATTCCAGGGCATGTTGAAACGCGGCCATGTCGATTCCATTACGATCTTCGCAAAATGCCATCACGGCTGGGCGTATTATCCTTCCGAGCTGAACGAAATGCACCCGCACCTCGATTTCGATTTGCTCGCTGCGCAAATCGAAG
This sequence comes from Paenibacillus sp. sgz302148, assembly GCF_056120465.1. Taxonomy (NCBI): domain Bacteria; kingdom Bacillati; phylum Bacillota; class Bacilli; order Caryophanales; family Paenibacillaceae; genus Paenibacillus; species Paenibacillus sp. sgz302148. The sequence goes on along the minus strand of NZ_JBVYOJ010000005.1, from coordinate 106,116 downwards.
CGGCTCGCGAAATCGACGTCAAAACGCCGATTTACGTTTCCGTCGGCTTCGACGAAAAGCTGGCGCGCCGCCATCCGGAATGGCTGATGCGCGACGAGGACGACCAGACGAACTGGGTGCAAGGCTTCATGAAGGCGGGTTGGCATCAATTTTGCCTGAACAGCCCTTATCTCGAAGAGATCGTCATCCCGCAAGTGGAAGAGGTTGTCCGCAAATATGACGGAGACGGCATCTTCCTCGATATCGTCGGCGTCAGAACTTGTTACTGCCATACTTGCGTGAACCAACTGCTCGCCGAGGGAAAGGACCCGCGCAACAAGCAGCATGTCATCGAGCAAGGCGAGCGCATTTATGCGCATTATACGAAGCGGATTAAGGAGACGGCCCACGGCATTCGTCCGGGCTTGCCGATCTTCCACAATGCCGGCCACATCTCCCAGGGGCGTCGCGATTTGGCGGCGATGAATACGCATTTGGAGCTGGAATCGCTGCCGACGGGCGGCTGGGGCTACGACCATTTTCCGTTGTCGGCGCGTTACGTGCAGCAGCTCGGCATGGATTTCCTCGGCATGACCGGCAAGTTCCATACGTTCTGGGGCGAGTTCGGCGGATATAAGCATCCGAACGCCCTCCGTTACGAAACGGCGCTTAGCCTGGCGAACGGCGCGCGCTGCTCGATCGGCGACCAGCTGCACCCGGAAGGCTTCATGGACGAAGCGACGTACGAGCTGATCGGCGCGGCATACGCGGAGGTCGAGCAGAAGGAAGCTTGGTGCGTGAACGCGGTCAACGTTGCGGACATCGGCGTGCTGTCGGTCGAATCCGTTGGCGTCGACAAAACCGGTGACGCCATGTTTACGAGCAACGCGGACGCGGGAGCCGCGCGCATGATGCTGGAAGGCAAGTTCCTGTTCGACGTGCTCGACCTGGACTCGGACTTCAAGCCATATCGCGTGATCGTTCTGCCGGACAACGTGCTTATTACGGAACGGGTGCAGGCGAAGCTGGACGAGTTTTTCCGCCACGGCGGCAAAGTGCTCGCGACCGGCAGCTCCGGCCTGAAGCCGGATAAAACCGGATTCGCCATCGATCTTGGCGTCCGCCATATCGGTGAGAATCCGTTTAAACCGGACTATTTCCGCCCGTTATTCCCTCTGCCAAATCTTAAGCAGGCGTCGTTCATCATGTATGCGCAAGGGCAAAAAGTCGAGCTTGCCGGCGGAACGGAACTCGGCAAACGCGAGGATTCTTATTTTAACCGCGACGTATATTCCTTCTGCTCCCACCAGCATACGCCAAGCTCGTTAAATGACGGCGGCCCGGGCATGGTGCAAAGCGCTAACGGCATTTATATCGCTTGGAGCGTGTTCGAGGATTACGCGACGAAGGGCAGTCTCGTGCTGAAGGATACGGTCGTATATGCCTTGAACCAACTGCTGAAGAAGAAGACGCTGACGACGAACCTGCCGGCGCAAGGCATCGTTACGTTGCAAGAGCAGCAGGGCGAATCCCGATATATCAACCATCTGCTGTATGCTTCGCCGGTGAAGCGCGGAGACGGCGTCGAGATCATCGAGGACATTTTGCCGGTGTACGACATCGATGTGACGCTGCGTTTGCCTGGAGTTCAAGTCAGCCAAGTGTATTTGGCGCCGCAGATGACGCTGCTCGCTTTTGAGAAGCAGGAGGACTCGATCGTTTACAAGGTTCCTCGGCTGGAAAATCACCAAATGGTCGTCATCGACTATAAAAGGGTATAATACCGTTGACATGGAAACGGAAGGTGTGAATTTGGCACCTTCTGTTTTGTCGTATCATCGGGATGTATTCATTCAAAGCACATCAAAGAACATCGAAGGTTGGTGAGTGCGGCCTTGAAGGGCAATTTGCGCGATAAACTGTTGGAAACTTATTATTCGTTATCGATCAACAAAAAGATTATTTTTTCGTTCATTTTGGCTTTTAGCGTGCTGCTTGTCCTGCTGGCCTTGCTCACCTACAAAATCTCGTCTTCGATCCTGATCCAAAAAGCGGTCGAAAATACCGAGCAAAATTTGCGGCTCGTCTCCGAGAAGCTGGATCTCATTCTGGACAATGCGGAAAATTATTCGAAAATCGTGATCACGGACACAACGGTGCAGCAAACGTTAAGCATGCCGTTGTCGAGCGACCCGCTGATCAATTACGAGCGTTACGTCGCCGTACAGGATTCGCTGCGCGGCATCGCCGATACGAAAACGTTCGTGAACGCGGTCATTATTTATGACCGGTTGGGCCGCATTTACGATTCCGGCAGTCTGGAGCAGGTGGAGGACGTTAGCCGATCTTATTTTGACAAATTCGCGGGCTCGGCTTTTGGTTTGGAATGGGTGGATACGTCGAAGAGCAACTATTGGAAGGAAACGTCGATCCATAACGTGATCAAGCTATTCCAGAAGTTTAATTCCGACCGTGTCGGTCAAACGCTTGGTCTTGTTGAATTGACGATCAAGGAAGCGTACATTGCCGATCAATACCGGAATATCGACATCGGAAGGAACGGGTCTATTTTTATCGTCAACAAGCAAGGCCTAATCTCCTCGCACACCGATAAGAGCATGCTGTACAAGTCCGTCGCCGATCAGCCCTACTTCTCCTGGGTTACGGCTCACGAAGGGGGCGAACAGTTCCGCGACGCTTCCGGCAGGAATGTGCTGGTCGTCTCGCGGTATTTCCCGAGACTCGACTGGACGATCGTCGGTACGGTGCCGATTCAGGAAATTACGAAGGTCAACGAACTATTGACGCAGCGTTTTTTTGCCTTGGGCATCGTTTTTGTTTTATCGGGCGTCATTCTTTCTTTTATCATCGCAACTTCGATTACGAAGCCGCTGAACAAGATCAAGGAAACGGTGAAAAACGTGCAGGAAGGCAATCTGGACGTATGGCTCGACTTGAAATCCCGGGATGAAATCGGCGCGCTTGCCCGCGAATTCAACAAAATGGTCGACCGGACGAAAACGCTCATGAACAGCATGATGGAGGAACAGAAGCAGAAGCGGGAGTTCGAGCTTGCCGCGCTTCAGGCGCAGATTAATCCGCATTTCCTGTACAACACGCTGGAAAGCATATGCGCATTGGCCGATTTGAAGCGGAACGCCGACATCGTATCGGTCGTGAACCGTCTCGCGTCTTTTTACCGGGGCGTGCTGAGCAAGGGAAATGCGATCATCCCGATGGAGGATGAGATTCATATTACGAAGACGTACTTGGAAATATTAAAGGTACGTTACGGAGACCAGCTCGACTATAGTTTTGACATCGAAATGAACGTTTACCGCTGCCAGACGGTTAAGCTGCTGCTGCAGCCGATCGTGGAGAACAGCGTATATCATGGGCTGAAGAATAAGCGTGGCAAAGGGCTTATCGCGGTTCGCGGGGCGGTGACCGGCGACGTGCTCACCATCACGGTGGAGGACAATGGCGTCGGCATGAAACCCGAAACGCTTGCTGCGATATTCAAGCCGGCCGTAGAGCAGGACATGCAGAAAAGCTTCGGGCTAAAAAGCACGGATGAGCGGATCAAGCTTTATTTTGGCATGGAATACGGCCTTTCCGTTTCCAGCGAATACGGCGTGGGAACAACCGTTACCGTTACGCTGCCGACTATCGGGATGCAGGAGGAAATCGAATGATTCAAGTGATGATCGTAGACGACGAATATTTGGTTCGCGAGCGGCTTAAGGTGGTCGTCGACTGGAACGAGCTCGGCTTCGAGCTGGCCGGCGAAGCTTCCAATGGGGAAGATGCGCTGCTGCTGCTCCAGCATGCGCCGATTCAACTGGCGATCGTCGATATCAACATGCCGATCGTGGACGGATTGACGTTCGCGAAGCTGGCGCAGCGCGATTATCCGAAGCTGAAGATCGTCATCCTGACGGGCTACGGCAGCTTCGAATATGCGAAATCGGCCATGCAGGCCGGCGTCAACGATTATTTGCTCAAGCCGCTTAACGTCGATGAGTTGACCGAGGTGCTCCATAAGATGCGGGAGCGGATCGAGGAGGAAGCGGAGCAGAAGCGTTGGAACGACCAAATCGTCATGACGCTGCGCGAAAGCGACGATATTTTGCGGCGCAAATTTATCCAAGGGTTGCTTGACGGTACAGGAGCGGAAGCGGCGGGAGACAAGGACAAGCTGATGGTATTTTGCCCGCGGCTCATTCAAGCGCCGTTTGTTGCCGTTGCAGTGGCTATCGACAAGCATGGAGCGGACGACGGCAAACCGCTGCCGAATTGGAAACGGTTTGCGGTATTAAATATTGTCCAAGAAATACTGGAGCAGCATGCAATGAAACATATGGAGCTCAGCTATGACGATAGTAACCGAGTGATCGCCATCGTTAACCAAAGGCCGGAGCAGCTAGTTTCACAGAAGGAAAACCACGAGAGCTTATATGCAAAAGCGGAGCTGCGCAGACTCGAGGATGCTTGCACGGCGGCCGTTCGCGCGGTTCGCGCCCATCTGCGGTTTTCCGTAACAGCCGGTATCGGCAACGTATACGGCGATTTGAAGGAAACGCAACAATCGTACCGCGAAGCGGTTATGGCGTTAAAGCACCGGACATTGTTCGGAGGCGACCGTACGATCCGGTACGACGAATTGCCGAAAGCGACGACGCTGCCCCAGCTCTCGACGATCCGCCAAGACGTGCTTATCCTGCTTCGTCTTGGCAACATGCCTGCGATCGAACAATATATACGATCCTTGTTCGAGCTGCTGCGCGAGCAGGACCGGCAAATCGATCACTTGTACATGGCGTTATACGAGTTCGTGGCGACTTTAAACCTGTTCGCCGCCGAAACAAAAATCGAGATCGCGCCTTATGTGGAGGAGCCGTTCTATCCGGAACGGCTGACGGAGCGGCTGGAACGGCTCGAAGATATCGAATTGTGGCTTCTGGAAGCTTACCGGAACACGATCCATCGGACGAGCAGCCAGAAGCAATCATCGCCGGCCAAGATAGTGGAGAAAGCGAAGCAATACATCGACGGGCATTTTGCCGAGAGCGAGCTCGATCTGAACGAAATCGCCGGCAGCGTGTTCGTCAATCCCAGCTACTTGAGCCGCATTTTCAAGAGCGAAACAGGTTACAGCGTCGTGGAATACATTACGGCGTGCCGTATGATTAAGGCGAAGGAAATGATCGAGAGCGGCTGCAAGAACATGTACTTCGTCGCGGAAAGTATCGGCTACAAGGACGCAAATTATTTCAGCAAATGTTTCAAAAAATATTACCAGGTTTCCCCGTCAAAATTTTTCACGAATTCGTAAACGTTTTGTAAAAATATTACCCCTGCCGTAAAAATAGTTCATTCAATCGGGACGAAGCCGAATTTATAATGACAATATGTCAGGCCGACATACAATGAACGTTAACAACGGGAGGTCAAGACAGTGAAGACAGCGAAGAAAAAATCGATCATGACAGTGCTTGCGCTGACGGTTGCATTTTCCACCATGCTGGCTGCTTGCGGCAGCAAGGACGAAAGCAAGAGTGGCGATTCCGGAACGGGCAAACAAACGGAAATTCATATTTTAACGCGTTTCGCCGGCAGTGATCCGAAATCGAAAGCGTTTCAAGATTTGCTCAAAAAATTCATGGAGAAAAATCCGGACATTAAAGTCGTCGACGAATCGCTCAATGACGAAAACGCGTTCAACAACAAATTCAAAACCGGCGTTGCAACCGGCAACATGCCAGAAATTTGGATGAACTACGGCGGCGAGGCGTTCAAGGATTACGCCAAAAATATCGCGCTTGATCTTGAGCCTTACCTGAAAGAAGACAAAGCATGGTCGGACGCGTTCCTTCCATTGTTCGATACTTGGAAATACAGCGATTTGCCGGGCATTTACGGCGTACCGAACGAGTTCTACAGCGTAGCGATCTACTACAACAAAGAATTGTTCGAAAAAGCCGGCGCGAAACCGCCGACTACGATCGAAGAAGTTCCGGCACTTGTCGATAAATTCAAGCCGCTGGGCGCCGTACCGATGGCGATGGGCGAGAAGGAAAACTTCCGCGGCGGCCACTTAATGAACTACTTGTCGATGAAAAAATTCGGCTTCCAAAAGACGCAAGATCTTGTTAACCGCAAGGCGAAGTGGAACGATCCCGACATGGTCGGATTGCTGCAAGTCATGAAGGACTGGCAAGACAAAGGCGTATTCGGCCAAAATATCGTCACGCTGGACAATAATGCGACATCGGCGATGTTCTTCAGCGGCAAAAGCGCGATGCTGTTCGAAGGCGTATGGGCGATCTCGTCCATGGCATCGTCTCCGATCGCGGACAAAATCGGCGTCATTCCGTTCCCGTATTTTGCGGACAAGCCGGAGTTCAAGGACACTTGGTTCGGCGGCGCGGGCGGTTATTCCATCGCCAAGGAAGCCGAAGGCGCAAAACGCGACGCGGCGGTTAAACTGGTCAAATATTTGACTTCGGTCGAAGCGTTCCAATATTACTTCGAAGCGACCAAAGGCGGCGTATATCCGGTCAAAATGGAAATGGATCCAGCAAAAGTCGATCCGGTTACGACGGAGTACGTCAAAGCGCAAAATTCGGCTAAAGAGTTCAAGGCCGAAATCGAATCCTACGATCCGCTTACGCAGCTGACGGACAAAACGCGAAACGAAATTCAAGGCATGTTTGCCGGCAACAGCCCGCAAAAAACGGCTGACGCGATTCAAAGCTTCGTGGAGTCCAACAAGTAATCTCAGGTAGCCTACTTTCATCGTACCGTCCGGTCGGGCGGTACGATGAATTGTATAGGGGTCATTTTCCGCGAAGGAGGGAAACCGAATGACATCGAAAAAATCGTTGTGGATCATATTGGCCTTCTTGGTGCCTACGTTTCTGCTTTATACGATCGCATACGTCATTCCGATGTTCCAGACGGCGTATTTATCGTTTTTCTCTTGGAACGGCATCAAGAACGTGCCGCTTGAATTCGTCGGCTGGAACAACTATGTCAAAATGTTCAACAATCCGGATTTTTACCGTTCTTTGAAAAACGTCGGCGTGTTCATTTTATCGTCGTTCGTTCTCATATTGCCGATTGCATTTGCGCTTGCCTTGATTACGACGAGCAAAATGCGCGGGACACGGTTTTTCAAAGTTGCTTTTTTCATGCCTTCCATTCTGCCGCTTACGGCAGTCGGTTTGATGTGGCAGTTTCTGCTTCGAGGGCAAGGAGGCTTGGTGAACGGCATCCTGACGGCTATCGGACTGGAATCTTGGACGCGCGACTGGCTCGGTGATCCGACGATCGCGATCTATGTCGTCGTTATCGTCAACGCGTGGATTTATTGCGGGATGAACATGATTATTTTCGGCAGCGGGCTTGTCGCCATTCCTGAGGAGCTATACGAGGCTGCGGCGCTTGATGGGGCTACAGGCTGGAAGAAGATTTGGTATATTACGCTGCCGCTGATGAAAGAAACGATCAAAATTTTCTCGGTTCTTGCGGTCACGCAATCGATTCGCGTATTCGGACAAATTTTCGTCATGACGGGCGGCGGGCCGAACGGCGCTACCGATGTGCCAACGACGATGCTGTACAACGAGTCGTTCAAGTACAACAATTTTGGTGTCGGGAACAGTATCGGGACATTCATTATTGTTGCGGCGCTTTTGGCTACGGTCATCCTGAATAAGGCGATGAGCTCCAAATCTCCACGATAATAAAGCGATCGGCAGGTGAAACTACACGATGAACTCGAACATGAGCATGAAAAAAACGCCCGTTTACATTTTTGCGGCAATATGTGCCATAGTCTTCATTTATCCCTTGATCTTCACATTGCTGTCGTCGTTCAAGGACAACAATGAGATTTATATGAATTCCATCTTTTCATTGCCGGTGGAATGGCGCTGGTCCAACTTCTCGCTCGCTTTTGTCGATGCGAAGATCGGCTTGTCCATTTTGAACTCGTTTATTTATGCAATCGCGGGTACGCTATTGACATTGCTTCTTGCTATCATGGCATCGTATGTGCTTGCGCGGCACCCGTTCAAAGGAAGCAGCTTTGTCTACATCTATTTCATTATCGGTTTGATGATTCCGATCTTCTCCTTGATGATCCCGATTTCGCGAATGATCGGTTCGTTCGGCGGGTTCAACAATTATTTGGTGATGATCGTTTTATACGGAACGTTCGAATTGCCGCTGGCGATTTTCCTGATCACCGGTTTTATGAAGGGCATTAGCAAGGAAATCGACGAATCCGCGGTCATGGACGGATGCGGACCGGCGCGTTTGCTGTTTCAAATATTGACTCCGCTCGCGATGCCTGCGATTTCGACGGCCGGCATTTTGGCCTTCTTCAGCATCTATAACGACCTGATCTGGAACGTTATCCTCGTTACGGATAAAGACATGTTCAACATTTCGATGGCGCTGATGGCGTTCGTCGGGGAACGCGGCGCGTCCCAGATGGGGCCGACATTCGCCGGCATCATGATTACGATTATTCCGACGGTCATTGTGTATTTGCTGTTCCAGGAACGCGTAGAATCCGGACTTGCGGCAGGCGCGGTCAAAGAATAAAACGATGCAGCGGGTCGGGTAAATTTTTTTCTCCGACCCCTTGCAATATCGGAGTGACCGTGGTATATTATTTCTTGTCGCTAATAATAATTGATTCTGTCGGGACGTAGCTCAGCTTGGTAGAGCACCTGGTTTGGGACCAGGGGGTCGCATGTTCAAATCGTGTCGTCCCGACCACTATTACTCACAATTGATTGAGCCCCGCGAAGTAAGTAGAATTCGATGCGGAGCTTATTGTTTTTTAGGGATTCAAAATGCGGGTGTAGTTCAATGGTAGAACTCCAGCCTTCCAAGCTGGTAGCGTGGGTTCGATTCCCATCACCCGCTCCATACGATAATGAGATGAAAGCCTTCCTTCGGGAAGGCTTTTTTTGATTTGGATTTGGAATTGGAATTGGACTTGGATTAGATTTGAATTTGGATTTGGATTAGATTTGCATTTCGGTTTAGCTAGATTTGGATATAGATTTAGATATAGATATAGATTTAGATTTAGAAATTTGATTTCTTTTTCGATATCGATTTCGATTTATAAAAATGCAAGATTCGGAGGAGGGTCAGGGCCAGGGAAAGATACCTAGTTACCTTGTAAACGGGCTGTTGAATTCGCATTCAGAAAAAATTTTCTGAAATTCAGATACTTTTTTCTGAATATCTTTCACAAAAATGGGGTCTAATGCGAAATTAAGAAAAAACTTTCTGATTTTAGCCAAAAATTTCTGAATTTCAGAAATTATTTACTGAATCATTTATGAAAGGCGAGTATTCTAAACATTTTCAGAAAATTATTGCTGAATTTCAGCCAAAAATTTCTGAATGTGTGAACGTGGGAATATGAACGAGGGAATGTATGAACGTGTGAATGTGTGAATTTGTGAACGTGGAATGTATGAACGAGGGAATGTGTGAACACGGGAATGTCTGACCGCAGGAGTGTCTGTTGATTGCAGAAGCTCCGAAATATCTTGACAACTTCCCGGACTGCGCATATTTTATGTATATATGAATAAAAAATTAATATATTCATAAAAATGATTGGCGGTGGAGTGTGCTATGAACGATATCATTGTTACGGATCAGCTTTCGAAGCGATATGGAAGCTTTCAAGCGGTCGCCGACGTTTCTCTCGGAGTGAAGAAAGGGGAGATTTATGGCTTCCTTGGCTTGAACGGCGCAGGGAAAACAACGACGATCGGCATGCTGCTCGGCATGATAAAACCAACGTCGGGAGCGGCATTTCTGAAAGGGAAGCGGGTTGGCCCCGATCAGGCGTCCTTGTGGAATAATGTAGGATGCATGGTGGAAACCCCATATTCTTATCCCGATCTGACGGTGAGCGAAAATTTGGAGATGATGCGGAAGCTTCGCGGGCTTTCGGATCGGCATGCGGTCAGCCGTATCATTGAGAAGCTGCAGTTGAACGCGTACCGGGACAAGAAGGCGAAACACCTGTCGCTTGGCAATGCGCAGCGCCTCGGCATCGCTAAAGCGATGATTCACAAGCCGGATATTCTTATTCTGGACGAACCGTCGAACGGTCTTGACCCCGCCGGGATATTCGAAATCCGGCACCTGCTGCAAGAGCTTGCCTTAAACGATGGGGTGACGATATTTATATCCAGTCACATTCTCGGGGAAATCGCAAAGCTCGCGACCCGGATCGGCATCATTCATGGGGGCCGCCTCGTGCAGGAGGTCGACGCCCATCAATTGGAACGGCTTCGGCGCAGGCGTCTGCTCGTCGATTCGAACAAACGCCAGGCGACGCAGGCGGTGCTCGAGAAGGCGGCTATTCCATACCGAGTAACGAATGACGGAATGCTGGAGTCGTCGGATCGATCGGCCACCGATCATCCCGACCGGATTGCAACCTTACTCGTTCAGGCGGGATGCCCGCCAACTCTAGTAAAGGTGGAGGAAGAGGATTTGGAATCGTATTTCTTCAGAACGATCGGATTAAAAGGGGAGGAAGCGAAATGACGATGTTCGGAGCAGCATTCGCAGCGGAATGGCTTAAAATACGCAAATCCAAAATGATCTGGACGACGCTTCTCGGATTTGCGGTTGCAACGCTCATGTGCGGATTTCTCATGTTTATCCTGATGGATCCTCAGTTTGCGCGCAGCAGCGGCTTGATGTCGGCCAAAGCCCAGCTTCAAGGCTCGGCCGATTGGCCGACGTTTTTCGGCATGCTGGCTCAGGTCGTATCCATCGGCGGCATCGTGTTGTTCGGGTTTGTGGCGAGCTGGGTTTTCGGCAGGGAGTTTTCCGACCGGACGGCCAAAGATTTGCTGGCGCTGCCCGTAGGAAGAACAACGATCGTGCTGTCGAAGTTTATCGCCATCCTGATCTGGTGCGGCATGCTCAGCTTGCTCGTCGTCGTGCTCGGCCTTCTAGTCGGCTGGCTCATCGGGCTTCCCGAATGGTCGGCCGGACATGCGGCCGACGGCGTTTATCGGGTGCTGCGAGCCGCTTTATTAACCGGCCTGCTCAGCACGCCCGTAGCGCTTGCCGCAAGCTATGGCCGAGGTTATTTGCCGCCGATGGGGATTGTCGTGCTCGTTATTTTCGCATCCCAGATGATATCGATTGTCGGCTACGGAGCCTATTTCCCGTGGTCCGTACCTGCCATCGTTAGCGGGGCGGCAGGTCCAGACCATGCCGACGTCGGACCGGTCAGTTATGTGATTGTCGCAGCGGCCAGCTTGTTCGGCTTCATCGGTACGCTAGGTTGGTGGCGTTATGCGGATCACAATTGAGAGAGTGGCATCGCTTGCAAAAAACGAACATAAATGCAAACGATTCGATATCGCGCCGTCTCGAACGGCTGTGCTACAGTAGTGTCGATACGCTTCCATCATAAATTCGTTGTTGTCTAATCCGTCCGGGATGCGGTATGTTTGATCTTAATTGAACTTCGAAGCGGAAAACCCGCGGGGGAGGCACTGCGGATGGGCAGGCGACGGCCTTTTGTTCGAATTCTGACGGTTAAAGAAAAGCTAGTGCTGTTTACGCTTTCGATGCTGGTGCCGGTATTGTTGTTTTCCTATTTATACTTGTTGCAATCGCAGCGGATTTTGGAGGAAAAGGCGGGCAACCTCAACAACGAATCGCTCGAGCTTTCGACCTCGTGGATGGATGAGGTGCTGCGCGGAGCTGTTCGCGTATCGTCGTTCGTCGAATCGGATACGAAGCTGCGGAATTTCCTGCTCGAGCATCAGGAGAAATCTCTGTTAGAGGAGAGCATCCTGAACATTCGTGACATGCAGCAGCGGCTGGAGGAAATTCTTGCGACGGAATCGAGGGCGACCTCGATATGGGTCTATTTTCCGCAGTGCAATGAAGTTTTATCCACTCAGTTCGGGGTCTACAAGGTACGCGATTATGTGGCGTTGGACTGGCTCAAGGGGCAAAGCGAAAGCGAACATCTCCGCTCATGGATTTATCCCGACGATACGGTGCTGCCTCACGCGGGATCATTGCTTGATTTTACGATGCTGAAAGGCAACGGCAGCCTGCAAATTTCGTTTACGCGCTCCGTTCCCGGATTCGGCACGAAAGAGCTGCCGGTCATCGTTGGCGTCGGCTACTTGGAATATACGTTGCAGGATTTAGTTATCGAGGCGGCTAAAAAAACAAAAACATCGCTTATATTGCTGAATCAGAACGGACACAGCGTGTTAAAAACGGGGAGCTACGTCGATGATTACCTTAGCGACTACTCGACGGATGCGATCGCGAAGCCTGCGGGCAAGCCATATCGCATCCAAGGACGCTGGCTCGTGACCACATCGGAATCGAAGCTGACGGGCTGGCAGGTCGTGTCGATCGCCCCGCTCGATAAGTACATGGGCGAGCTGAAGCTGCTTAACGGGTTAACGACAGCGTTAACGCTCACCGCCGTCGTGCTGGCGATCTGGGCGGCCGGCGTGTTGACCCGGGGCGTGCACCAGCCGCTGCTTCAGCTGCTTGGCGCGATGAAGCTGTTCGAGACAGGCGATATGTCGGCACGGGTATCGTATGACCGCCGGGACGAATTCGGCAAGGTGGCCGAAGGGTTCAACCGGATGGCGGAGACGCAGGAGCATTTGATCCGCACCGTCTACCAGGAGCGGATCGCGAAGCAAGAAGCGGAGATGAACTATTTGACCGCGCAGATCAATCCGCATTTTCTATACAATACGCTCGGCGCGCTCTATTCAATGGCCAAACGCGTGAATGAACCGCTCGCACAATCGCTGCTTGCCATGTCCAGATTGTTCAGGCTCAGCCTGAACGAAGGAAAAGATACGATGACCGTGCGGGACACGATGGAGCATATTACGAATTACATATACTTGCTGAACATTCGCAATCCCGGCAAATATCGGCTCGACATGTATGTCGAGCCCGGGGCGGAGAGCTTCCACATCCCGACGCTGATCGTCCAGCCTCTCGTCGAGAATGCCGTCAAACACGGCTTGGAGCTCGTTTCCGGTCAAGGCATCGTGCGGGTGGCGGTCACGCTGCTCAAGCGCGATGTGATGATCATGGTGACCGACAACGGCTCGGGCATGGGCCCGGAGCAGCTCGAACGGCTCCGGGAGACGATGACGGGCAATCGGCACGAAACGTATGCGGAGCAAGGCCGCAGCAGTGCGGACAGCGACGAAATCCGGGGTTCGGGTTATGCGCTGCGCAATATTTACCGCAGGCTTCAATTGAAGTATCACTCCCGTTTCTTGTTCCAAATCGATAGCGTACCCGGACGAGGGACCGTTGCGACGATCCGGATTCCGAGAAAGGATTACGAAGATGATGAGACTGCTGGTCGCGGATGATGAACAATATGTGCGTACGACGTTTACGGAGGAAATCCCGTGGGGGCAGTACGGCATCATGCTGGAAGGGGTTGCCGCGGACGGCAAGGAAGCCTACGACATGTCGCTTCGGCTGAAGCCCGACGTGCTGCTGACCGATATTCGGATGCCTTACATGAACGGGTTGGAACTGACGAAAGCATTGAGAAAAGAGCTGCCGCAGCTGAAAGTGATTTTGCTTTCGGGCTGGAGCGATTTCGAGTATGCCCGGGAAGCGCTTAAAGCGGGCGCTTCCAACTACCTGGTGAAGCCTTGCCCGGACGAGGAGATCATCGACGCTTTGCTCGTCGTCATGGAGGAGCTCGGTTTCGAGCGCAAGGCGGGCAGGACAAGCAGCCAAGGCCAGTCGGCCGAAGATGGAGGCACCGTACAGGCGAAGCGCCATGCGATCCGGCTTGCCTGCGATCTGATCCATCAGGATTTGAGCAAGGCGGTTACGTTAACCGAGGTTGCGGCCAAAATCAGCATGAACGCCTCCTCGTTCAGCAGGCTGTTCCGTCAGGAAATGAACTGCTCGTTCTCCGAATTCGTCACGTCGGCCCGGATGAATATGGCCAAAAAAATGCTCGTGGAGAGCAATATGAAAATTCAGGACATTGCCCAGCAGGTGGGCTACGTCAGCGTCAGCCATTTCGTGCAGGTGTTCGGCGACTATACCGGCATGACCCCGGGCACGTTCCGCGAGATTAACGGTTAATTGCATAGAGGAAGCGGTCAAAATTGCGATGGCGATATCGCAATTTTTGCATTTCTATCGCTTTTGCGGCCGCCCTAACATTTACGATATAAATGCAAAATGTTCGTTATGTAAGCGCTATACGGAAGGTGGTATATTGGGCTCGACAGGAACATCAGAGGTGAGCCACTTGAATGCAGAAACGATGAAACCAGAAGCGGCCGTATCGAAGCCGCAAGCCAAAGGCCAGGGAAGGAAGGCCAATCCGCTGTACAAGTACCGGTGGCAATACGCCATGATTTTGCCGGGCGTAATTCTCGTGTTGTTGTTCAACTACATGCCGATGGTCGGCATCCAAATCGCGTTCCGCGATTACAACATTTTTACCGGTGTATGGAAAAGCCCTTGGGTCGGCTTCGAGCATTTTTCCTTTTTGTCCGATCCGGAATTTTGGCGGTTGTTCCAAAATACGATTTGGATCACCGTGCTGAAGTTCGCGTTCGGCTTTCCGGCGCCCATTATACTGGCGATCATGCTGAACGAAGTCAAGCGTCCGCTGTTCAAGCGATTCGTTCAATCGCTCACGTACATGCCGCACTTTGTCTCATGGATCATCGTCGCTTATATCGTGGAAGCTTTGCTCTCCCAATCGACGGGCCTCGTCAACGACGTCATCGCAGCGCTTGGCTTCGAGAAGGTATACTTTATGGGCGACGAAGCATGGTTTAGGCCGATCATCGTATTCACTTCCGTATGGAAGGAAGTCGGCTGGGGCTCGATCATCTATTTGGCGGCGATCGCCGGGCTAGACCCGCAGCTGTACGAGGCGGCCAAAGTCGATGGGGCGAACCGATGGCGGCAGACGTGGAACATTACGATTCCCGGCATGATGCCGACGATATCGATTATGCTCATTCTTTCGATCCCGAATTTGCTCAATGCGGGCTTCGACCAAATTTTTCCGCTGCAAAATCCGGTGAACCTGCCCGTATCCGAAGTCATCGATACCTATGTCGTCAAGACCGGGCTTAATCTCGGCTACTACGGACCCGCGACCGCGATCGGCCTCGCAACGGCGATCATCCAGTTTGCGCTCGTTATCATGACGAACAGCCTGTCGCGCCGCATGGGCGGCTCGCGATTATTCTAGAGAGGAGTGCGGACATGCACGCGACAAGGGGCGAACGCTTCTACCATTACATCAACAACACGTTTCTGCTGCTGCTTGCGGCTTCGGCGTTGTATCCCTTTATCTACATGACGGCGCTGGCGTTAAACGAAGGCTTGGATGCGCTCAAAGGGGGCATTTACTTCTTGCCCCGCTCGTTCACTTGGGTCAACATCATGACGGTTGTCTCGAACCCGCTCGTTCAGGACGCCTTTACGATTTCGCTGCTGCGCACCGTGATCGGAACGGCGACAGGCGTATTCGTCACCGGGATTTGCGCCTACGGCTTGGCGTTCCGACAGCTTCCCGGGCGCAAGGCGCTGATGCTCTATTTTCTCATTCCGATGCTGTTCTCCGGCGGGTTAATTCCTTATTTCATTCAGCTTCGCGATTTAGGGTTGATCAACACGTTCTGGGTATACATCATTCCTTCCGCATTAAGCATTTGGAATCTGATTGTGATGAGGTCGTTTTTCGAAAATATTCCGGAAGCGATCATCGAGGCCGCCGAAATCGACGGCGCCAATGCTTTCCGCATTTTCTGGCGGATCGTCATTCCGACCTCGCTGCCGATGATCGCCGCGATTTCGCTTTTTACGGCCGTGGCGCATTGGAACAATTGGTTCGACGGCGCTTATTTCGTCAACGCGCTTGAGCTCAAGCCGCTGCAGACGTTTTTGCAGAACATGCTCGCCAATGCCGAAGCCGCGCAAAACTTACGCCAGGGCGTCAACAGCGAGGCGATCAGCGACGCCGCTTCTCGCGCGGTTACGCCGACTTCGCTGCGCATGGCCGTTGTCGTACTCGGGACGATTCCGGTGCTGCTCATTTATCCGTTCCTGCAGAAATATTTCGTGCAGGGCGTCATGATCGGCGGCGTCAAAGAATAAAGGGATGCTCCGCTGCTTGTTTCAAGGGCCCGAAACCGGCACGGTTCACCATATAGGCAATTTTTGAACATTTTGATTCCAGCATGAACGACGCCAACTCCAACTTTACGAAAAGGGGATCGAAAACATTGAGAAAGCTGAAATATTTTCAGTTGTTTATTATCGCGGCCTTGATTTTGTTAGCGGCTTGCTCGGGCAAAGACAGCTCCACGGATTCCGGCAAATCGCAAACCGGCGAAACCTCCGCCGAATCATCGGGAGATAAGAAGAGCGCTCCGGCTGACGACAAGAAGGAACCCGAGAACATTACGGTGCATGTCGGCATCAACTGGATCGCTCCGGTGAAAAACGACGGCATTTTCGACCAGCTCCGCGCCGAAGCATCCGGCGTTTATACGAAATGGACGTACGAAACGAGCGATAACGAAGACACCGGCCGGCGGCTCAAGCTGACGAGCGGCGACATGCCGGACATCTGGGCGTTTTACGGCCCGAACGGACAGGCGCAAACCGATTTTCTGAACGCGGACGTCGCCCTTCCGATCGAGCAATATTTGAACATGCCGGACAAATATCCGAACCTGAACAAAATTTCGAAAGCGATTAAAGATTACGTCAAAGCGCCGGACGGTCATACGTATTTCATTCCTTTGTTCATCGACATCGAAGGCGGACCGTCGAAGAAGGTGGAAGACGGATTTTGGGCATGGGCGCAAAACGGGATTTTCGTCCGCACCGATATTTTGGAGCAAACCGGCATGAAAAAAGAAGATCTCGCGACGATGGAAGGCTTCGAGGCATTCCTCACGGCTGCCGCCAAGCTGAAGGATTCCGGGGGCAATGCGCTGATCCCGCTGACGATGGGAGACGGCTTTAAAGGCTGGCGTTCGATCGGAGCATCGTTCGGCGTCGAATCGGTCAGCGAAGCAAGCGGCATGATTCCCGACGGTAGCGGCGGATTCACGGCGACCCGCGATCTGGAAAACTACAAGAAGACGTGGCAGTGGCTGAACAAGATGTACAACGCCGGGTTGCTGGATAAAGAAGCGCCAACGCACAAAAAAGAGCTGTACCTGCAAAAGCTGACGACCGGCCGGGCGGCCGCCTACATCGGTTCGATGTCCGATATCGCCGAAAGCGGATGGATGCCGGCTAAAGATCGAAACGAGGTTTCCACGAAATTCCAAGCGATTCCGTTCCCGAAAGTGCAAGGCGTCGACAAGCTGGGCGCAATCGAAGCGAAAAATCCGCTTCCTTGGACGGGCGCCTACATCATGAAGGGCAAAAACTTGGAAGCTTCGCTGAAATATTTGGACTGGACGCTCGGCAACAACGTCATGACGGTTGATTACGGCCCTCCGGGCGATGCGCCGAAATACGTATGGAACTATGTGGACGATACAAAAACGATCTGGAATTTCAACAAAGAATTCGCCGACGATCTGTCGAGCGGCGATCAGAATAAGCTGCAAAAGTATGGCCAACAGCCTTGGTACTTGGCCAATACGAACGTGCCTGACGTCGACACGAACGAAAACAACGTCAAAAAGCTAAAATATGAGCTGCAAAAAGCAAGCGGCATGCTGCTCGCCGGCCAAGGCGTGAAACGGGACGGCCATAACTACGATTCGGTGCCGGTGCTGCAAGGCGGCATTATCGAGAAATATAAGCCGGCGGTCGACGCGGTCGAAACCGAATACCGCGCGAAGCTGATGATCGCCAAAACGCCGGACGAATTCGAGGATTTCTGGAGCAAATACCGCGACGATTTGGAGAAAAAAGGCAAGTGGACGGATTATAAAGCCGAATGGCTGAAGCAATACGAGGAATTCAATAAACGGGTGCAATATTAGGCGAACACAACACGGGGAACAGTCGAGAAACCGCTAGGAATGAAGAGCCTGGCGGTTTCTCTTTTGGAGGCGGAAAACATTGAAGTCGGATTTATGCAACAAAGGCATTATCGTTTCATGCCAGGCGCTGCCCGGAGAACCGTTGTACGGGATGAACGCGATGGTCGGCATGGCAAAGGCTGCTTTGGAGGGAGGAGCAGTCGGTATCCGGACGAACGGCATCGACGATATCCGGGCGATCAAAAGCGAGGTTCCGATCCCCGTCATCGGCTTGATCAAACGCGTTATTCGCGGCTCGGATATTTACATTACGCCGACGATGCGCGAGGTGAGATCGATTATCGAAGCGGGAGCCGATATCGTGGCTCTTGACGCCACCGATCGCGAAGACCGGATGGAGCGGTTCGGCGTGCTGGTCGAAGAGATCCATCAAGCCGGCAAGCTGGCGATGGCCGACGTCTCGACCTTGCAGGAGGGGATCATAGCGGAGCGGCTTGGCGCCGATCTGATCTCGACGACTTTGTCAGGGTACACGCCGTACAGCCGCAAGCTGAAAGGACCGGATCTGCAGCTCGTCGCCGAGCTTTGCGCGCAAGTGAATAAGCCGGTCGTAGCCGAAGGGCGCATCTGGTCGCCGGAAGAAGCGATCGCCGCTTTCGCTGCCGGCGCGGAGTGGGTCGTCATCGGGAGCGCGATCACGCGGCCACAGCTGATTACGGCGCGGTACGTGGATCGGGCGCGGGAATGGGTCGGGAAGCAGGTATTACCGAGTTATTGACGAAGAATGTTTTGAACGAGCTAGTCAAAGCGGTTCGCAGGCTGGAGAGATCGCCGCTTGCAACGCCGCTTTATTTTGCATATAATATAGTTCATTAGTGTCTTGTTTTAATATCCATCATAAATGCGATGACGGAGAAAAGTACGCAGTGCCTCTTTACAGGGAGGAGCCGCCGGAGATTGAGAGCGGCTCTACGGAATCAGGCTGCCGAAGTTCCCTCCCGAGCAGTCCTTTGAACCGCCCTGGCCACTCGGCTTAGGCTCAAGTAGAAGGTACCGGTCACGATCCGTTAATCGAAGAGTGAATGCGTTCGGACATCGCTGCAGCGGCGAGTTGGAAGCATTCGAACAAGGGTGGTACCACGGCCATTTCGTCCCTTCACGGGAGGAATGGTCTTTTTTGTTGTCACAACAAGGAAGTTTCGATGCAAAAACTTTTAGGAGGGCATTAGCGATGAAAGAGCGGTTAACGGCATTAAAAACAGAAGCGCTGGGCGAGCTCGAGCAAGTGGCGAACCAGCAGCAATTAAACGATTTGCGGATCAAATACCTCGGCAAAAAAGGAGCGCTCACCGAAATTTTGCGCGGGATGGGTTCCTTAAGCGCAGAGGAGCGTCCGGTCATCGGGCAAGTCGGCAACGAGGTTCGTGCGGCGATCGAGGAAGTGATCGCGGCGAAGCAGGAGCGGTTCCAACAAGAAGAAACGGAAAACCGGCTGCGCGCGGAAACGATCGACGTTACGCTTCCGGGCCGTCCGAGCCAGCCTGGCGCGGTTCATCCGCTGAACAAGGTCATTCAAGAGATCGAAGATATTTTTATCGGCATGGGTTACACGGTTGCGGAAGGCCCTGAAGTGGAAAGCGATTACTACAACTTCGAGGCGTTGAACCTGCCGAAGGACCACCCGGCCCGCGACATGCAGGATTCGTTCTACATCACGGAAGATATCCTGATGCGCACGCAAACGTCTCCGGTTCAGGTTCGCACGATGGAAGCGGCCAAAGGCAAAGCGCCGCTCAAAATCATTTGCCCGGGCAAAGTATACCGCCGCGACGACGACGACGCGACGCATTCGTTCCAGTTCCATCAAATCGAAGGCCTCGTCATCGGCGAAAATATTCGTATGAGCGACCTGAAAGGGACGCTGCTGATGTTCGTGCGCGAAATGTTCGGTCAGCATACGCAAATCCGTTTGCGTCCGAGCTTCTTCCCGTTCACCGAGCCAAGCGCCGAAGTGGACGTCACTTGCGTTCACTGCCGCGGCAACGGCTGCCGCATTTGCAAGCAAACCGGCTGGCTCGAAATTCTCGGCTGCGGCATGGTGCATCCGAAGGTGCTGGAAGCCGGCGGCTACGATTCGGCGAAATATACCGGATTTGCGTTCGGCATGGGCGTCGAGCGGATTGCGATGTTGAAATACGGCATTGACGACATTCGTCATTTCTATACGAACGACCTGCGGTTTTTGAAGCAGTTTGCCCGGATATAGACCACCCCGGATATTCAGTTAGAACGGGAAGAAGAGGAGCGAAAAAACATGAAGGTATCCTATCAATGGCTAAAAGATTACGTAGATATTAACGGATATACGGGAGAGCAGCTGGCGGAGCTGTTCACGCGCGGCGGCATCGAGGTCGACATCGTCGAAAACCGCAACAAAGGCGTAAGCGGCGTTGTCGTCGGTTATGTCAAATCGCGCGAAAAGCATCCCGACGCGGACAAGCTGAGCGTGTGCGTCATCGACGCCGGCCAAGGTGAAGACCTGCAAATCGTGTGCGGAGCGAAAAATGTCGCCGCCGGACAAAAGGTGCCTGTCGCGCTGATCGGCGCGAAGCTGCCGGGCGATTTCCAAATCAAACGCGCGAAGCTGCGCGGCGTCGAATCGCAAGGCATGATCTGCTCGGCGAAGGAGCTTGGCTTGAACGACAAGCTGCTGCCGAAGGAAATTCAAGAAGGCATTCTGGTGCTGCCGGAGGATACGGAAATCGGCCGCAGCATTCTCGACGTGCTGGCGATCGACGACGAGGTGCTGGAGCTTGACCTGACGCCGAACCGTTCCGATTGTTTGAGCATGATCGGAGCGGCTTACGAAGTCGCCGCGTTGCTCGGCCGCGAAGTCAAGCTGCCGAATGCGGACGGCGAAGTCGCCGCAATCGAAAGCGGCGTGAAAGCATCGGAACATATCAGCGTCGGCATTACGGCCAAAGACCAGTGCAGCCATTACGCTGCGCGTTACATTCAGAACGTGCGCATCGGCGTTTCGCCGCTCTGGATGCAGAACAGGCTCATGGCGGCGGGTATCCGTCCGATCAACAACATCGTTGACATTACGAACTACGTTATGCTTGAATACGGCCAACCGCTGCATGCGTTTGACGCCGACCGTTTGACGAACGGCCGCATCGACGTCCGCCTCGCAAACGAAGGCGAAACGCTGACGACGCTGGACGACCAGGAGCGCAAGTTGGAGCCGCACATGCTGCTCATTACCGACGGCGTGAAGCCGGTTGCGCTCGCGGGCGTCATGGGCGGAGCCAATTCGGAAGTGACCGGCGAAACGGTCAACATCCTGCTGGAGTCGGCGAAGTTCGCAGGCAGCTCCGTGCGCAAGACGTCCCGCCAGCTTGGGCTGCGTTCCGAAGCGAGCTTGCGCTTCGAGAAGGAATCGAACCCGCAGGCGGTCATTCCGGCGCTGAACCGGGCTGCCGCGCTGATGGCGCAATATGCCGGGGGTTCCGTTGCCGCAGGCATCGTTGAGGAAATCGCTGCCGCGCCGCAAACGACAACGGTGGAGCTGTCCATCACCAAGGCAAACCGCTATATTGGCACCGCGCTGTCGGCTGCCGAGATTCAAGCGATTTTTGCCCGGCTGCAGTTCGAGACGGAGTTGTCCGGCGATACGCTTCGCGTGTCGGTACCGAACCGTCGCGGCGACATTACGCGCGACGTCGATTTGATCGAGGAAATCGCGCGGCTGTACGGCTATGACAACATTCCGACAACGGCGATCGAAGGCGAAACAACGCCGGGCTCCTTGACGAAGCCGCAGGCAATCCGCCGTTCGCTGCGCCAGTTACTGACGGCAAGCGGCCTGCAGGAGGTCATCAGCTATTCGTTTACGGGACCGGGCCAGCTCACGCATTTTGCGGGAGTGTCCGGCTTGACGGCCCAACCGATTCGCCTGTCGATGCCGATGAGCGAGGAGCGCAGCACACTGCGCACGAGCTTGCTGCCGCATCTGCTGGAAGTGGCCGCCTATAACCGTAACCGCAAGACGAACGATGTCGCCGTATTCGAAATCGGCAGCGTCTACGTTACGGAGGAAGCCAATCTGACGACACTGCCGAAGCAGCAGCATCTGCTTTCCGCATTGCTTACGGGCAGCCGCCTGTCACCGCAATGGAACGTAAAGGCCGAGCCGGTAGATTTCTTCGACATGAAAGGTTTGCTCGAAGGCGCGCTCGATTACCTCGGGATCAAAGACAAAGTCCGTTTCGTCGCGGATCAACCGACGGGCTTCCATCCGGGCCGTTCGGCATCGCTGTTTTTCGTTGACGGGCAAAAGGAAACCCGCATCGGCTACATCGGTCAGGTGCATCCGCTGCTTCAGCAGCAATACGATCTCGACGATACGTACGTGCTGGAAATCGAGCTGGATACGGTTTATGCCGGCGCCGATTTCACCATCGACTACAAAACTCTGCCGCGTTATCCGGCAAGCGAGCGCGACATGGCGCTTGTGCTCGACCTTGCCGTCGAAGTCGGCAGCTTGATCGACAAAGTGAAGGAAACGGCGGGCACGCTGCTGGAGTCGGTTCGCGTATTCGACATCTACACCGGCGAGAAGCTGGGCGAAGGCAAAAAGAGCGTTGCGCTGTCGCTCGTTTACCGTCATCCGGAGCGAACGCTCACGGACGAGGAAGTCGCGGAGCTGCACGGAACTGTCGTTGACGTTTTGACACAATCTTTTGGCGCGGAACTAAGAAAGTAGCAGGAAACAGGCAAAGCCGCATCGAATATTATTCGATGTGGCTTTTTTGCGCGCATCGAAGCATAATTTTGGTGCAACCGCCACCGAAGGCGGATTTGTTCCGTCGCGATTAAGAGGGAGATTTCCTTCGGGCATCGTTTTGGGGTAAAATAGTAGTTTCATGAGGAAACTTCGCTTATGCTTAAGGTGACCGTTTCCAAACGGGAACTTAGCCTAAGCTTACATAATTGCTTCTTAACGGAAGCTTAGCTTATGCTTATGAAGATAGCTTCCTAAAGGAAGCTTAGCCTATGCTTACGAAGATAGTTTCCTATCGGAAACTTTTAGGAGGGTACCGCTGTGAACGCAGAAAATAAAGTACGCGTAACGGTTGAAATATACGGAAATACATACAAGCTGATGGGCGATGCCAGCGGCACTTATATGAGGACGATCGCATCCCACGTCGATGATCATATGAAAAAGCTGGCCCAAGGTTTTCCGAGACTGGACATGCCTCGGATCGCCGTACTCGCCGCTGTGCATATGGCGGATGAGAATTATAAGGCGAGGAATGAATTCGAGCAGCGCGAGAAGCAAATCATCGAAAGATTAAAGCAGCTGGAAGCCGAACATGCCAAGCTGTCCGATGCTTACAAGCAGGAGCTGGAGCAAGCGGCCGCTTTAAAAACCCGCGATGCCGAGCTCACCGCACAGCTGGACAAGCTGCGGGAAGATCAGCTTAAGCTGGAGGACGAACGCAGCCGGCTAATCGCGGAGCGGGATAAAGGCGAGGCCGACCGGCTCGAGCTGGCGGACGACAACCGCAAGCTGACCGAAGAGCGCGGCAAGCTGTTAGCCGAGCGGGACAAAGCAGCGACCGATCGTCAGAAGCTGGAGGAAGACAACCGTAAGCTGACTGAAGAGCGCGGCAGATTGATGTCCGAGCGCAGCAAGCTCGCTGCAGAAGTCGACAAACATACGGCGGAACGGCGGCGTCTGGAGGAGGAGCACCGGAAGCTGACCGACGAGCGCGGCAAGTTAGCCGCCAGACATGAAGGACTCGTTCAAGAATTCAATAAGCTGAAAGCAAACCATGCCAATCTCGAAGGCTTGTACAATAAAGAAACGGCCGATAGCCAGAAGCTTAAAGAAGAAAACCAGCTGCTCATGGACGAACGCGAACAGCATATCATCCAATTCGAGGAGCTCAATAACGAGCGGGGCAAGCTCATCGACGAACATGACCGATTAATGCAGGATCATGAGAAGCTGGCCAATGAGCGCAACATCCTTTCGGCGGACAAAACGAAGCTTGCAGCCGATCTGGAAGCACAGCTCGAAGAAGCGCTCAAGCTGGAGGAAACGAACCGCAAGCTGACGGAAGAACGCGAAGTCCTGGCAGCGGACCGTGTGAAGCTTCTTGCGGAACGCGACAGCCTCACGGCAGAGCGGAGCAAGCTCGCGGCGGATTTGGAGGCGCAAGCGGCCGATCAGGAGGCTCAGCTCGAAGAAGCGCTTAAGCTGGAGGAAACGAACCGCAAGCTGACGGAAGAACGCGAAGCATTGACAGCGGAGCGTACGAAGCTTCTGGCGGAACGCGACAGCCTCACGGCAGAGCGGAGCAAGCTCGCGGCGGATTTGGAAGCGCAAGCGGCCGATCTGGAAGCGCAGCTCGAAGAAGCGCTTAAGCTGGAGGAAACGAACCGCAAGCTGACGGAAGAACGTGAAGTGCTGGCAGCGGAGCGAGTGAAGCTTCTGGCGGAACGCGACAGCCTTACGGCAGAGCGGAGCAAGCTCGCAGCGGATTTGGAAGCGCAAGCGGCCGATCTGGAGGCGCAGCTCGAAGAAGCGCTCAAGCTGGAGGAAACGAACCGCAAACTGGCGGAGGAACGCGGCCAGCTGGCTGCCGACCGCGCCAAGGTTATCGCGGAGCGCGATCATTTGGTCGCAGACCGGATGAAGCAGTCTGCTGAGCTGGAAGCGCAGCTTGAGGAAGTGGACAAGCTGGAACAAATCAACCGCCAACTTGCGGAGGAACGCAACAGGCTCATCGCCGAGCGGGACAAATGGATTGCGGACCGCGCGAAGCTTTCGGCCGAGCTGGACGGGCAGGTCGAGGAAACGATCAAGCTGGAGGAGTCAAACCGCAAGCTTGCCGACAAGCACGCGGAACTGGAAGCGGG
Source organism: Paenibacillus sp. sgz302148 (assembly GCF_056120465.1). Classification (NCBI taxonomy): domain Bacteria; kingdom Bacillati; phylum Bacillota; class Bacilli; order Caryophanales; family Paenibacillaceae; genus Paenibacillus; species Paenibacillus sp. sgz302148. Next base: position 81,145 of record NZ_JBVYOJ010000005.1, on the reverse strand, counting down.
GCATGCGAAGCTTGTGTCGGAACGCGACCGGCTGTCCGCCGAATTGGACGGGCAAATCGAAGAATCGCTTAAGCTTGAAGAAGAGAACCGCAAGCTGGCCGAAGAACGCGGCAAGCTGATGTCGGAGCGAAGCAGCTTGGCGGCCGAATGCGAAAAGCTGGCGACGGAGCTCGATCAGCAGGCGAAGGCTCGAGGGCAGCTGGAAGAGCTGCAAACGTTGCTTGAGAACGACATTCGCAAGCTGCAGCAGGATCAATCGGCGCAAGCAGGAAGCTTCAAGAAGCTGAGTGCGGATTACGAACAGTTGAGAGAAGAAAACGGCAAACTTGGCGAAGAGCTTATTCGTTCCCGACAGGCCGCCGAACAGCTGGAACTTCAGCAGAAGCAGCTGCTTGCCGAACGGGACCGTCTGGCTGAAGAGAAAAGCACGTTGTCGGCCTCGCAGCAATCGTTGACCGAACGCTGCGCCAAGCTGGAGAGCGAACAAAACGAACTGATCGAGGAACAAGACCGCCTGGAGCAAGCTTTGCGGCAGCTGCAAGACGCTCACGATCAAGCGGCATCCGGACAGAGCGACCTGCTTGAGCGCGAGCTGAAGCTGACCGATCAGCTTCGGAAGAGCGAAGAGGATAGTTTGCGGATATTGGAATCGCAGCAAATGCTGGAAGAAACCATTGAAGGGCTGAAGGAGCGACTCGAACGATTGTCCCGAGCCGAGCAAGCGCTGGCTGCGGAGCGGGACAAGCTGGCCGCGGAACACCGCAACCTGGAAGAGGAGCACCTGCAGCTTCACGACGAACATCTTCGCGAAGCCGCAGAACGTAAAAAGCTCGAGAACGATCATAAACGGCTGCTTGAGGAATACGAAAAAATCGCCGAAGCGCACCGGAAGCTGGGTGATGCGTATGAGCAGCTGGAAGACGAGCGGCGGAAGCTCGTGAAAGAGCGGCATACGATGATCGAGGAACTGGAAGGCGAAAAGCGCAAGGACGATTCCGTACATGAGGAATATCGCAAGCTAAAAGAAGAATATGCGAAGCTGCAGGTCGAATTTAACGAATGGATCGAGCTCGTCGTCGAGCAGGATCCGCCGCGCAATGCGTAAGAGGCGACCGTGAGCGCGCTAGATATCGTCTTTTCCGTTGCGTTGATCGGGGGAATGATGCTGGGTTATAGCCGTGGATTTATTAACCAGCTCATTTCCATTGCGGGTTTGCTCATTGCTTATTTGGTCGCGGTGACGTTTTACGACGACATCGCGCCGGTTTTGCGCACGATGCTTCCTTTTTCGACAAACGAAACTTATCGGCAGTATGATGCGATCGTTCAGGGGTTGCAGCTCGACAAATATATTTATAATGCCTTAGCTTTCGCGTTGTTGTTTTTTATCGTAAAATTCGGCTTGACGATCGTTGGTTACGTGCTGAATTTTATCGCCAAGGCGCCAGGCTTGAATACGCTCAACAAATGGTGCGGGGCGCTGCTCGCTTTGGCCGAGGTTGCGATTCTTATCATGATCGCCGTTCATGTCTTGAATGCATGGCCGTCTGCCAATGTGCAGGGCTGGGTGAAAAATTCTCGAATCGCCCCATACGTGCTGGAGCAAGCGCCGCTCTCGAAATTGCTCAATCTTAAAGATCTTCTCCCGATCGATAAGGAGCCTGAACCGGAACGGTCCAAGCCCGTATGATGTGCAAGATATTGTTATTTTCCGCTATATTCGAACAAAGAACCGCTCGCGCCGTTTTTCGGCAGCGATGCCAAACGAAGAAGATCCGGTGCCGAGGTGGCCGGGTCTTTTCCTGTTGCGTGCATTTCGCTTCGGACCGTACCGGGATTGTACAGATTGGCGAGAATGCCATAATTGCTTTCCTCTTCGGCAACCGTCCGGGTAAGAGATTCAAGACCGGCCTTGCTTGCGCCGTAGGCGGCATATCCGCCAGCCCCGTTCACGGCGAGTCCAGATGTAATATTGATAATTCGTCCATAATGCTGCTTCCGCATAATCGGCAGGCATGCCTTCGTGAGCAGAAAAGGTCCGGTCAGGTTGACGGCAAGCTGCTCATTCCATTCTGAAAGCGAGGTTTCGATCGTTTGGCCGATTTCGACGATCGCAGCGTTATTGACAAGGATATCGATCCGGCCGAGCGAGGCAACCGTCTCCTTGACGATGTTCGCTACATCGGCTTCCCTCGAAACGTCGCCGTTTACGACGACAGATTTCCCTCCGGCTTCGTCGATGAGCTTCGCCGTTTCGGCAATCTTATCTTTGCGGCGACCGACCAGCACAACCGCCGCTCCCTCCGCGGCAAAAGCCATAGCGGTTGCTCTGCCCAGCCCGCTGCCCGCACCTGTAACGACAGCTACGCGATCCGATAAAACACCCATAATTCCTACCTCCAAACTAGTATTTAACGACATCATAACAGAACCGGCCTTTGTGGGAAAGAGGCTGAGCTATCACGGTTTCTTATGCAGGATTGCGTTTTCGCTTATGCGTTTTTTGGAGCAATAAAAAACCCCCGCAAACCGTTAAGTTCGCAGGGGTTATGATGCTATATATGTTATTCTTCCACGATCAGTTTAGCCACCATGTCATTATGTCCGTTTCCGCACATGATGTTGCATTTGAATTCGTAAGTTCCTGCCGTATCCGGCGTGATCACTTTCGATTTTTTGTTGCTGTTGAGCTCGACCCCGAGTTCTTTAATAATAAGGCCGTGGTTGCCGCCGTCGTTTTTGAACGTAAGCTTGACGGCTTCGCCTTTCTTCACTTTATATTCCGGTTGGTCGAATTTGAAGTTGCTCGCTGTAATGACCACTTCCTTCGATGCGGTTTGCTCCGCGGACGTGTCTTCCGTTTTGCTTCCGCATGCGGCAAGTCCGAATACGAATAAAGCGGCTGCCATAAGTACCCATAATTTTTTCATTTGAAGTCCCCTCCGAAAAAAGTTTTTGCTATAAATTACAAATAGATCATACCGCTTTTCGGCTCCGAATGCAGTGACAAAGTTATGAATTGTTCATGAAGGATCATTGAATTTCCGGCCGTATCCCATGCGGCACGAAATAAAAAACGCAAAATAGCCCAATCCGTTAAGGATTTGGGCTATTTGCCGAATGTGCACCGAATTCAAGTTATTTATGGCGATCCTTTGCCGCATCGAACGGAGTGCTGACCGGAATGAACAAATCGATAATCCCGATCACAAGGGCGGCGAGTATGGCGCCAAGAACCGTGACGCTCACGCCTCCGACAATAAATTGAGCAACCCAGATGACCAAGGCACTAACTAAAAATCCGACGATGCCTCGGCCGAAAGGAGTGACTCTTTTGCCGAATATGCCCTCAATTACCCATCCGATGGCGGCGATGACCAGAGCCAGGAACAAGGCGCTCCAGAAGCCGCCTACGCTAAATTGCGGGACAATCCAACCGACAAACATCAATACTAAAGCCGCTACGATAAATCGTACGACGTGTCCCAAAAAGCTCATGCGTAAAACCTCCTCCAAATGTTGAAGCTGCTCAAAAACCGGTTTGCGACCGCGAAAAGCAGTAACAAGCTGAATCCGGGGATCGTTGCATCTTTCGGTGCACTATATATCTTATCCAACGTGACAAGCGATATGAACGGCATAATCCTCCAAGGCATTTGCATCATTATAGGAGAAAATCGGTATTAATCGTTTGTTCATGGCGTTTTAAAACCGCTTTGGATATAATATGTGAAGAGGGAGGGGTCAACCTTTGAACGAAAAAGTATTAAAAACGATGGAATATGCTAAAATTTTACATAAATTAGCTTTTCATGCGGCAACTGGTTTAGGCAAGGAACGCTCCGAAATGTTAACGCCGAGCAGCGACGTAGATGAAGTCAAACGCCGGCTGCAAGCAACGGACGAAGCGTACCGAATCGATCGGCTGAAAGGAAACGCGCCGTTCGGCGGCGTAACCGATATCCGTCCCGGACTGCATCGGGCCAGAATCGGCGGTATGCTGGGTCCGGCGGAGTTGATCGCCATTGCGAACTCGATTTTCGGCGGACGCAGGCTGAAGCGGTTTGTCGAAAGCGTACACGAAGAAGAACCCGTTCAGTTGATTTATGGAATATGCGGTTTATTATCCGAGAATAAACCGCTGGAGGACGAGATCAAAAGCTGCATCGACGAGCAGGGAGAAGTGTTGGATTCCGCGAGTCCGGCGCTCATGACCATTCGCAAGGAGCTGCGCAACGGCGAATCGCGCATCCGCGAGAAGCTGGAGCAAATGCTGAGAACTTCGTCGGTGCAGAAGATGCTGCAGGAATTGATCATTACGATCCGCAACGACCGGTTCGTTATTCCCGTGAAGCAGGAGTACCGTTCGAATTTCGGCGGCATCGTACACGATCAATCCGGTTCCGGAGCGACGTTGTTTATCGAGCCGGAATCGATTGTTCAGATGAACAACCGGCTGCGCGAGCTGCGGATGAAGGAAGAGCAGGAAATCGAAAAAATATTGCGGCGATTGACTGCACTCGTCGAAGTGGAGGTCGATCCGCTGCTTGTCCATGTCGATGCGTTGGCCGAGCTTGATTTTATATTCGCCAAGGCGCGTCTTGCTCATGAAATGAAAGCATCGCTGCCGCTCATGAACGACCGCGGCTTTCTAAAGCTGCGCAAAGGAAGGCATCCGCTCATTCCGGCCGATAAAGTCGTTCCGATTGATGTGGAGCTTGGCAATCAATATACGGCGATACTCGTGACCGGTCCGAATACGGGCGGCAAAACGGTAACGCTGAAAACGATCGGCTTATTGAATTTGATGGCGATGTCGGGTTTGTTCATTCCTGCCGAAGACGGCAGCCAAATGTGCGTGTTCGACGCAATCTATGCCGATATCGGCGACGAGCAAAGCATTGAACAAAACTTGAGTACGTTCTCCAGCCATATGACGAACATAATCGGCATCTTGCGGGATATGACGCCGAAAAGCATGGTCATGCTCGACGAGCTTGGAGCGGGAACCGACCCGGCGGAAGGGTCGGCGCTTGCGATCGCACTGCTGGAGCATATGCACCGGCTTGGATGCCGGATTGTGGCGACGACGCACTACAGCGAGTTGAAAGCTTATGCGTATGACCGCAAAGGCATGATCAATGCGAGCATGGAATTCGATATCAATACGCTAAGCCCGACTTACCGGCTGCTCGTCGGCGTTCCCGGCCGAAGCAATGCGTTTGCCATCGCGGAAAGGCTCGGCTTATCGAAGGGGATTATCGATGATGCTCGCGGCCATGTGAAAGACGACGACCAGCGCGTCGAATCGATGATCGCCTCGCTCGAGGAAGACCGGTTATCCGCGGAAGCGGATCGCCATACGGCCGAACAGCTGCGCCGCGAGGTAGAGCAGCTGCGCAGCCAACTGGAAGCGGAGCGGGAGCGGTTCGAGGGGCAGCGCGAGAAGCTGATGGAGAAAGCGGAGCAGGACGCACGCACCGCCGTAGCCAAGGCGCGCAAGGAAGCGGACGAAATCATTGCAGAGCTGCGCCGCATGGCGATGGAAGAGCGCGGCTCGGTGAAGGAGCACAGGCTGATCGAAGCGCGGAAGCGTCTTGACGATGCGGTGCCTGAGCTTGCCAAGAAGCAGGCGGCAACACGCACGAAAGCGAAGCCGCAAAAAATCGGCGCAGGCGATGAGGTCGTCGTCTACAGCCTGAACCAGAAAGGCCATGTCGTCGAGCTTGTCGGCACGACGGAAGCGCTCGTGCAGCTGGGCATCATGAAGATGAAGGTGCGGCTTGACGACCTGGAGCTTGTGAAGCAAGCTTCCTCTCAGCCTGCCGGACAGAAGCAGCATGCGGCCAGCGTCAAGCGATCCCGCGACGAAAATGTCCGTACCGAGCTCGATTTGCGCGGCGCGAATCTGGAGGAAGCGCTCGTCGAGGTCGATCGGTTCCTCGATGAAGCGATCATGTCGAATCTCGGCCAGGTGTATATCATCCACGGCAAAGGCACCGGCGTGCTGCGAACGGGGATCCAGGAATTTTTGCGCAAGCATAAACATGTGAAAGGACACCGGCTCGGCGAATACGGAGAAGGAGGAGCCGGCGTAACGGTCGCTGCCTTGAAATAGGCGGCGATCTTTTCTTTTCCTGAAACTTTCGGCACACCCGCGCGTAATGATTAGAATTATGCTATAATTCCGTCAAAGGCGGTGTGTCACCTTGAATCGTGAAATCGATCAATTGCTGGCGAATCCGTATATTGAGATGCTGGCTTTTTTTTCTGTCGCTTGCTTGGCGCTCATCATTTTTTTGGCGCTATTTGAATTTGTGACCAAATATAAATGCTGGGATGAAATCAAAAACGGCAATTTGTCCGTTGCGATGGCGACCGGCGGTAAAATTTTCGGAATATGCAACATCTTTCGGTTCTGCCAGCAGTCCAACGATACGATTTACGAAGCGCTTCTGTGGGCGTCCTTCGGATTCGTGCTGCTGCTCGCGGCTTATTTTATGTTTGAGTTTTTGACGCCGGTATTCAAAATCGATGAAGAGATTCGGAAAGATAACCGCGCGGTTGGTTTCATCGCGATGGTTATTTCTGTTTCGTTGTCTTATGTCATCGGTTCCGGCATTGAATAACGGAACGGCGAAGCATGAACATTCGGAGGCAAATGGAAATGAAATATTTGTGGGGAACGCTGTTTGCACTTGCCGTTATTTTTTTTGCGGTGGGCGTTTATTATTTGCTTAACGGAGGAATGGGGTTATGAGTCAAATTTGTCCATGGTGCGAAACGCCGATTACTTGGGATGAAGAGATCGGTCCTGAGGAAACATGTCCGCATTGCTTCAACGAGCTGGACGGATATCGTTCGATTCAATTCAAGGTCGATACCGGGCGGAACGATGCCGGCGGCGATTCGAAACGAACAGCCGGCTACGAACCGGATGACGAGGATTGGGATGATGCCGAGGATAACGACGATGCTTTTCCGGCGGATGAGCTTGACGACGATTTTGCCGCGGAGGACGAGGAGCTGCGCAACTACGAGGAAGCGGTGGAAAGTTACCTCGACGTGCAGGAAGAGATTCACGAATGCATTAGCTGCCGCGAGGACATGGTGCTGACCGGACAGAACAAGCTGGATGCTTCGACGTTTGTGCCGAACGTACCGGCGGGCAAAGCCTCGTTTCTGGAAGCGCCTTTTGCCGTGAACGTATACGTATGCCCCGGCTGTTTCCGCGTGGAATATAGCTTGTCGGATGAAGATCGGGTTCGAACCATTCAAAGGCACGGCAGCGGAAAATAAAGGATAATCGTTTGATTGGCGTTTCATCCCGTCATTTGTAGGGCACCTTATAAAAGTTGGCAGGTAGGTGCATAACTTGACGGTAGGTGATCGTAATGGAACGAGTGAAGCGCCGGTTATCGGATCGATTGAAGGACGATGCTTCGCGTAAGGGCCTTACCGGCACAGACGCCGGCAGTAAGGCCGGAACCCCCGATTCGGATCGCGAAACAACCCGGGACGCCGGTTCCCGATTGAACGGACAGGCCGCCCTGCTCCTTGCGGTTAACAGTTTGTTTGCCATCGCGAATGCGCTCTCGGGCACATACGTAAACGTCTATTTGTGGAAAGCGAAAAACGATTTTGTCATGATCGGCTGGTTTGCGCTGGTGCAGCAGCTGACGATGGGCTTCACCTTTTGGCTTGCGGGCAAATGGGTCAAGGAGCATAACAAGATGAACAGCCTGCGGCTTGGCGTGGCCGTATCGGCTTTATTTTATTTGCTCGTTTTGTCGCTGGGCAAGCTTGCGGTTTATTACGTGCTGCCTCTCGGCATCGTGCAAGGGATGGCGTCCGGCTTTTTTTGGCTCGCATTTAACGTCGTTTATTTTGAAGTGACGGGACCGGAAAACCGCGACAAGTTCAACGGCTGGGCCGGATTGCTCGGTTCCTTTTCCGGCATATTGGCACCCTGGGTATCGGGCTGGCTTATTACGCGGCTTGGTGACGGAACGGGTTACCGGGTTATTTTTACCGTATCGCTTGTTATATTCGTCATTGGCGTTGTCGCCAGTTTTTTTCTGAAAAAACGGAAGGTTCGCGGAGAATATATGTGGCTCCATGCGATCGCTCAGCTAAAGGAACCCGGCAACCCGTGGCGTTTAGTCGTACCCGCATTGGCCATGCAAGGAGTGCGCGAGGGCGTTTTCGGCTTTATGATCGGCCTGATGGTATACATCGCCACGAAAAACGAGATGAAGCTCGGCAATTTTTCATTAATTACGTCAGCGGTTGCGTTGCTCAGTTATTGGGCGATCGGCAAGCTGCTCAAGCTGCGTTACCGAAAATTCGCGATGCTGGTCGGAACCGTTGCGATGACGGTTGTCATTCTGCCATTTTTTTGGCGGGTCGATTATACGACGCTGCTTATCTTCGGCATCGGCACGTCGCTGTTCATTCCTTTGTTTACGATCCCGATGACTTCTTCCGTCTTCGATTTAATCGGGCAAAACGAACAAAGCGCCAAAGAACGGGTCGAATATGTCGTATTGCGGGAACTCGGCTTAACGATCGGCCGGGTGGCGGGTACATTGGCTTTTATTATCGTCATCGCGCAAAGCAAGGCGCCGCTTGTCGTCAACGTGCTTATGCTATGTATCGGAAGCGCGCCGATTTTCGGTTGGTTCATGATTCGGGGCTACTTGAACGGAAAAGCGGCCAAGGTGAAATAAAGGTATTGAAATAAAGGTGGAATGGATATGGGGAAAAGACTGGTTGCCGCGAATGTGACGGAGCTGATCGGCGATACGCCGGCCGTGCGTCTCAATCGGCTTGTCGGCGGCGAAGATGCCGAAGTGTACGTGAAACTGGAGATGTTCAACCCAAGCGGCAGCGTGAAGGACCGTGCGGCGTTTAATCTGATTGCGACCGCGGAGCGGCAGGGCTTGCTTAAGCCGGGGGCAACGATCATCGAGCCGACAAGCGGCAATACCGGTATCGGGCTTGCGATGAATGCCGCGGCCAAAGGATATCGGGCGATTCTCATCATGCCCGACAATATGACGAAGGAGCGGATCAATCTGCTCAAGGCGTACGGAGCCGAAGTCGTGTTGACGCCTGCGGCGGAACGGATGCCGGGCGCCATTCGCAAGGCGCTGGAGCTTGCGGCGGATATTCCGGGCAGCTTCATTCCGCAGCAATTCGAAAATCCGGCGAACCCGGATATTCATCGCATCACGACGGCGCGGGAAATACTCGAGCAGATGGATCGACGGCTCGATGCGTTCGTTGCAACTTCGGGAACCGGCGGCACGATTACGGGAACGGGCGAAGTGCTCAAAGAAACGCTGCCCGGCATCCGGATTTATGTTGTCGAGCCGCAAGGCTCGCCCGTCCTGTCAGGGGGCTCCCCGGGACCGCACAAGCTCGTCGGTACGAGCCCCGGATTCGTTCCTGCGATTTTGAATACTTCCATATACGATGAGATCGTGCAGGTATCCGACGAGGATGCGCTCTCGACAATGAGAGATTTGGCGCGCAAGGAAGGAATTTTGGTCGGTCCGTCGTCCGGGGCGTCGGTGTGGACCGCGCTTCAAGTTGCGCGCCGTCTCGGAAGCGGCAAGCGGGTGTTGTGCATCGCTCCTGATACGGGCGAGCGTTATTTGAGCATGGACGTGTTCTGAGTCGGTGTTTTGTACAGTTTAGTATCGGTACACATCGAAACGGTTTCCGTCGCGATCGTAGAAATGGAACCATGAAAACCCGTCGACCGGCGGGTACCCTAATATATCGGAAACGATAACCCCTTCTTTTCTTAGGAAAGCATGATATTCGGCGAACTGCTGCTTGTCATGCATGACGCAATTTGGTCTTGCGGCGCCGTCCAACCGGCTAGGGGCGGCGCTTTTTTGTTCTCGCGAGACCTCCAATACCCACATCGAATATTCATCGGGATGATGCTCCAAATCGAGTCCCATGAGCAAATATCCTTCTTTTGTCCGATCGTCCAGCAATCGCATGCCGACATATTGTTCGTACCAAGCTCTGGCGAGGCTCAAGTCGGAGACGCCGATTCGATTCCAGGACGGGACAAATCGCGGCTCGCCCTCGGGTATTTGAGGATCGCTTTGTGCCGTCAGCATAATTTGTTCGCTAGTTGCCCAAAAGTCAAAGCAGGTGCTGCCCCCGGGACCGGTGTAAAATGGTCCGACACGAACGCCTTGCTCCCGCAAATAAGCGTGCGTTTCGTCAATGTCTCTTGTGCGCCAGCACCAGCGGACGCGCGTTTCGGCAGTAAGAGCGGTCAGCAAAGGATCGGCATCTCCGCGAAGCTCGAGAGATTGGATGCAGGAGCCGAAGCCCAGCAGCGTTTTCCGTTCTCGAATAATCGGGTTCAGCGGGTGGGAAGGCCGGTTGTCGAATTGATGCTGCAGCTTCCATCCCATGTGGGTCGTACAGAAGTTGACAACTTCGTCGTGAACCGCCATAGGGACGTGGATATTTCCTCCGTCATATGCTAAAGCGGGGATAGCTCGTCTATGCTGGGAGGTGCTGGATTCTCCGGCTTCAACAGCCGACTTGTGCAATCGGCCGTGGATGATCCGAAGGGAAGGCGGGACTAGCTGAGGCTGGTAATTTTCCGGTTGTTCGACGGGAAGCTTCTTGGCGTTTTCGCTCATCGTTTATTCCTCTTTTCCATTTCAAAATGTAATCGGCTGAATCGGGCGCTCGCGGCGCCTTACCGGTACGTAACAGGTTACTTGCAATCGCTCGATGGCTTGGTCGCCTCGTACGACATACTCCGCAAACCATTGCCGGGTATCGTCCCGCTCATAGACCGGCTGGCGTTCCAACCAAGCGGAAATCTGCTCCACAACTCCGCTCATCGTTCCATACACTTCCGTCGTGAGGCAAGCGTATTCTCCGCCGCCTAGCGATTTTGCACATAATTGGGGTGGAATGGCTTCGGAAATAGCTCTGGAAATCGCTCCGGCATTACCTTCAGCGTTGCCTTCAGTAATGTGTGCTTCCCCACCCTCTATCAAATCTCTGCTAACACATCCGCCAAAATCTTTTGCCATTTCGGCAGCAAATCCGTCGATATCTACTGCCAACTGGATCCCGGCTTCCCACCAGCGATGGAAGGGCGATTCAGGTACGGGCCATGCATAAGCCATATAATAACGGCATTCCCGCTGGCTTGGCAGCCAATCGGCCCGGCATATCCATTCCGTTAGCGATGCTTCGGCCCGTTGTTGCGCGTCGTTTCCATATGCTCGGGCGAATGCTACCCGTCGGATGCCGACATGGACAATGCGAATAAAAGGTTGTGCAAGCCTGCGGCGAACCGGCATATAAAGATGCAAACGTGCAGCCTTGCCCCGGTAGGATATGAACTCCTCAAGGAAAGGACCTTCCGCAAGCGAAAACTTGCTGGACGGAAGCCAATCGGAGAGCAGCCGGTTCCAAGTACGGACGATCGCTTCAGGATTGCCGAACGCGGTGCTCGTCACCGCATACAGCCCGCCGGGAAAAGTATCCCACTCCCACGTGCTATCGGCTATCGAATCGTTCGACTCGCCACCACCCCCATGTCCCGCCGATTTCCCGATCGTTGCCTCACCTTGCGGCGGTGCTAGCATCATTCGATAGGCGTGTCGAAGATCGGGTTGATCTTCGGTAAACGGCGGATCGCAATTGTACCCGAAAAACCGGGTTTGCGTGCCGTTCCATCCAAGCCTCATAATTTCACGGTAAGCCGATTGGAAAGCTCCCGGCTCGAGCTGTTCCGGTTCCGCTGCGAGATAGCGGCAGGCAAGCACACGCATCGTCGGCAAGGTTATGATTTTGACGGTGGCTTGCTCGTCTTCCGAAGTCAGACGGATCGGCTCGAAGCTGTAATAGATGCCGACAGCGGCCCGATATTGCGACGGGGTGAAGCCGGTGCATTTTTTGAACAGCTTGGCAAAGGATTGAAAGGAGTCGAATCCGCCGGCCTGCGCAATATGAGTTAATGAATGGCCGGTTTCCGTGATCAATCGCGCGGCTTCGCTTATTTTTCGTTTTCGTATGTACTCTTTGACCGGGTGTCCGGTATTGGCCTGGAACAGCCTGTACAGCTGAGGCTGGGAGACGCAGGCACAAGCTGCGATTTCGTCCAGCGTGATGGTTTCATGCAGCCGTTCTTCGATATAATCGAGCATCGATTGTACCGTTCGGATGTCGTTGATTGAATCACCTCATCTTCAGAGGATGGAAAACTTAACCACGTCTGAGTTCATTATACCAAGTTGCGATTTGGAGGACAGTGTCAATTTTTATCCGAAATTAGGCGCCGTTAAAAATAATCGGATGAATATTTGTAAGGTCTATTGAATAAATATACACTAAGATGTATAATTATATTATCAATAACGTATTGGGAAAGCGGGAGATCCATGATGAAAATCGCTTTTGATACGGCGCTGCCGCCGCAAGATCGGCTTGCCGAATTAATTCATACAACGGGCTGGAACGAAAAACTGCAATTAACGCAAATGGAGCTGCATGCAGCGGCAGGGGGAAGCTGGTACGCGGTATCCGCTTATGACGGCGATCACCTGGTTGGCTTCGGCCGGATTGTAACCGATGGCGTGTTCCATGCGCCGATCGTCGATATGATGATCGCGCCGGAATACCAGCAGCGCGGCATCGGCAATACGCTGCTGAAGCTGCTGCTGACGCAATGCAAATCAAGCGGCATTAAGGATGCCCAGCTGTTCAGCGCCAAGGGCAAAAAAGGCTTTTACGAAAAAAGCGGCTTTGCCGAGCCGCCGAGCGAAGCCCCCGGCATGGTCTGGGCAGACCGCGATATCGAGCTGCCTGGTGAGCTGCATACGACGTTGGTTAAATCGGTGTTGTAAAGGAACCCGTTCCGGAAGGAACGGGTTTTCTCTATTTCATAAAGCGAATGTGTTGTGTTGTGCTGTGCTGAGATTCAGAAAAAAATTTCTGAAAAGAAGAACTTATTTTCTTAATTTTTGGGCAAAAGAGGGGAAATGAGCGCAACTCAGAAATTAATTTCTGTTATTAGCCAAAAATTTCTGTTTTTCGGAAAATAATTTCTGAATTGATGGTTGAACGTGAGCAGATATAAAATATTCAGAAATCTTGTGCTGAATTTCAGCCAATAATTTCTGAATGAATGTCACCTACAGGACCGAAGCTTTCTGAAGGCCCGATGAAGCCATGGCGAAGCTTCGGTGAAGCTCCGAAGGAGCCGCGAAGAAGCACCGATTAGCTCTGACCCTTATGTGGCCCCGATGAAGCTTCGGTAAAGCCCCGATGGAACTCCGATGGAACTCCGATGGAACTCCGATGGAACTCCGATGGAACTGCGAAATAGCCCATGTGAATCCCCATCTGCCTCCAGCCCAATTTACGCTAGTCTGCTCGATCCACGTTCCACGCCGCAATCCGTTCATCAACTCGATCCACGTTCCAAGCCGCAGCCATCCGTTCATCAACTCGATGCAACGTTCCAAGCCGCAGCCACCGTTTATCAACTCGAGCCAACATTCCACGACGCAGCCAGTTCCCATCAATTCGATGCAACGTTCCACGCCGCAGCCAACCGCTCGACACCGAGTGAAATGTCCGCGTCGGACAACCCGCCGAACCCGAGCAGTACTGTGGAACGTTCGGCATGTCCGGGAACGAGGGCATAGGTTGAAGTCGGATAAACGCCGACACCCGCGTGCCGGGCCGAACGGACAAGCTCGGCTTCGCACATTCCGTTGCCGACGCGCAGCAGAATATGCAGGCCAGACCCGGCGCCGACGATGTCCACTCCTGCAGGAAACAAGCTGCGAACGGCTAGCAGCAGTGCATCATGCTTCCTGTTGTACAAGCTGCGCATTTTGCGCATATGCCTTTCGAAGTCGCCCGATTCCATGAACAGCTGCAGCGTTTTTTGGAAAATGGGCGATGCCAGTTGATCGTAGCTGTGCGACCGGCGCCGAAACCGTTCCAGCAGCGCCGGCGGCAGCACAAGGTAGCTGAGTCGGAACGATGGCGTCAGCGCTCTGGAGAACGTGCCGACGTAGACGACGCTGCCGTCGTCGTCCATGCTTTGCAGCGACGGAATCGGCCGGCCGCCGTAGCGGAACTCGCCGTCGTAGTCGTTCTCGATAATGTAAGCATGCCGTTCCTTGGCCCAGTTCAGCAGCCGAATTCGCTTGCCCGCGGACAAAGTCATGCCGAACGGGAACTGATGGGACGGCGTGACGTACACGGCCTGCGCGCCGCTATGTTGAACGTCCTCCAGGCGGATGCCGTCCGGATCCAGTCGGGCGGGGTGAACCTGGAAGCGGTATTGCTCCAGCAGTGCCTTGACCCCGTCGTTCACCGATTCTTCGGCTGCGATGCAGCTCAGATCCTCCTTCAGCAGCTGGAACAGCAGGTCGAGCGAATGGTACGTGCCTGCACCAACGACAATTTGCTCCGGCTTGCAGCGGACGCCGCGGATTTGATACAAATACGCCGCGATTTCCGAGCGCAGCTCCGCTTCGCCTTGCAAATCGCCGTACAGCAGCAGGCGACTGTTCTCCGGCAGCAAGCAGCGGTTCATCAGCCTGCGCCATTTGGCGAGAGGGAAGCTGGCTAAGTCGATGCTGCCGTACCCGAAGTCGTAGCGAATCGCACCCGAGTCCTGCGGCGAGGCGTGATACGCGCGCGGCGGAGATTGCGGCACTTCGGCGGTTGGACTTTCGTCTTGGGCAGCCGACATGCTCTTGGAGACGGCTGGCGTCTCAAGTTCGGCGGCGAATAATCCGCTTCGCGGCGAGCTCCGCACGTAGCCCTCGGCGATCAGCTGATCATAAGCGAGCGCGACAGGTGTCCGGCTTACGCCGAGGTGGGCGGACAGCTTGCGGATGGACGGCAAGCGCACGTGTGCGGGGATGCGCCCGGCGCGAATCTCTTCCCGGATAAACCGGTACAGCTGTAAGTAAACCGGTTCGCCGGAAGACTCGTCCAGCTTCGGCGTAAGTTCAAACATGGTCGATTCCCCTCTCACGAAAAATGGAACTAGTAGAAGTAGCTCGATAGCTTAATTGTACGATAGCTCGAGAGCTCGATAACTCAAAAGCTCGATAACTCAAAACTCAAAGCTCAAAAACTCAAAGTTCAATAAAAGTAACTTCTCCTTTACCGGCCGAACCGCTAGAAGCCGCTAAATAACTGGAAAAAGCGTAGTTAATATGAAGAAGAAAGGAGCATTGAAAGAAATAACTGGAAAAGCTGCATCTATTTCACCGTATATTCACGAAAAACGGGTAAGGGGGCCAAATTAACAGCAT
This sequence comes from Paenibacillus sp. sgz302148, assembly GCF_056120465.1. Taxonomy (NCBI): domain Bacteria; kingdom Bacillati; phylum Bacillota; class Bacilli; order Caryophanales; family Paenibacillaceae; genus Paenibacillus; species Paenibacillus sp. sgz302148. The sequence continues at coordinate 65,810 of NZ_JBVYOJ010000005.1, read as the reverse complement.
GTTTTCCATGTAATGGACCAAAAACGAGCATGTCCGGCAAAAATAACAGCAGGTTTTACAGTTATTGTTGAACATCAACTGAATGTCAAATCGAGGAACGACGTGAATTATGTTTTTACTTTGGAACCGTCTAATAGGAACTTATCTTTCTTTGGAATCGCTAGTCAGAAGGGGCTCATTCCAATGAAAACTGACACATACAACTTAACGATTCTGTACATTTAGCAAATGACAAATCTGATTTAAACTCATCGTAACATCCCTGCTGACGAAACGGAAGCTGGGAAAAACAAAATCGACCGCGTTCTTGGACCAGAGATGTCGTGGATCAGAAATGTCATGGATCAGAATTGTCCGTGGATTAGAATGTCATGGTTACAGAAACAACAGCATGAAACCTGATCTACTAAAAACAATCGACCTTGTGACACACCTGCCCTTACCGGTCGCCAAGGAGGACTATCCGATGAGCTTAGTATTGCAGCATATCGAAACATTAAAGCCCTACGCTTTGGGCGCGTTGCCGCCGGACGGAACGGAGGCGATCAAGCTGAACCAGAACGAAAGCCCGTATCCGCCTTCGCCGCTTGTTCTCGAAGCGCTGCGCTCGATGGCGGAAGAAGGGCTGCGGCGGTATCCCGATCCGACGTGCAGCGAGCTGAGAGACGAGCTTGCGGCCGCCTACGGCGTGAAGAAGGAAATGATCTTCTGCGGCAACGGCTCGAGCGAGATCATTTCGCTGATCGTTAAAGTGTTCGTCGGCCCGGGCGGACGCATCGCGCTGCCCGATCCATCCTTCGGCCTGTACCATACGGTTGCCGCATCGCAGCAAGCGGGGAGTATAGCGGTGCCGATCAAGGACGATTACGCGACCGATATCGACGGGCTGCTCGCCCAGGACGTCCAAGCGATCGTGCTCGTCAACCCGAACGCGCCGACAGGGCTGCTGACGCCGCTATCCGAGATCGAGCGGCTCGTGAGCGCCTTCCCCGGTCTTGTCGTCATTGACGAAGCTTATATCGACTTCGCTGAATCGGGCGCGTCCGCGCTCACTTTGCTCGACCGTTACGCCAATCTTATCGTCGTCCGCACCTTTTCCAAAGCCTATGCCTTGTGCGGCGCGCGGGTCGGCTATTGCTTCGGGGCAATCCCGCTGATTGAAGCATTGGACAAAGGCAAAGACATTTATAACGTCAATTCGATCAGCCGCAGCTTAGCTTTGGCAGCCTTGCGGGATAAGCCGTATACGGAGGAGACGATTAAGAGGGTCAAGCGGACTCGGGATACTTTTTGCGAGGAGCTGCGCCGGATGGGCTTTTCAGTTCTACCGTCCCAGTCGAATTTCGTGTTATGCACGCTTCCTGACAACAAAAAAGCCGTCGGCGTCCGGAAAGTGCACGACGACTTGGTCGGCCGGAACATCTATATCCGCTATTTCGAGCATCCGAGACTCGCAGACAAGCTGCGCATTTCGATAGGAACCAATGCGGAAATGAACTGCCTGCTGGAGGCGCTAGTGAACCTGCTACGATCCTATGGCGATGCTTGACGCAGGCTCCCGTACCGCACTTATTTTGCTTTGCAGTACATGCAAATTCGTTGTAATATAGAGATTATATTCGCGGGGCTGATAATCCGGCGCGGGGAGGTTTTGTAATCGATGGATGGATTCAAGATGAAAATATTGGACCTGCTGAAGGAAGACGCGCGTCTTAGCACCGAAACGATAGCGACCATGCTGGACGCGTCCGAGTCTGCCGTCAAAACGGCCATTAACGAAATGGAAGCCGATCATGTCATTGTGAAATACGCGACGGTTGTCAACTGGAGCAAGGTTGACGACGAGAAGGTGACGGCGCTGATCGAGGTGCAAATTACGCCGGAGCGCGGCCGCGGCTTCGAAGGCATTGCGGAGCGCATTTACGTATATCCGGAAGTGAAGTCGGTATATCTGATGTCCGGCGCATACGATTTGCTCGTTGAAGTGGAAGGGAAAAACTTGAAGGAGGTCGCCTCCTTCGTATCCAACAAGCTGTCGCCGATCGAGTCGGTATTGTCGACTAAAACCCACTTCATTCTGAAAAAATATAAGCAGGACGGCATTATCTTCGAAGAATACGAGGATGACCATCGCCTGTTGATTTCACCGTAGAGGGAGAATCGTGATGATTAAAGAGCAGAGATCGATGAAAGATTTTTTGTCTCCTTTGGTAAGGACGATTCCGCCGTCTGGTATCCGCAAGTTTTTTGATTTGGTCAGCGCAAGCAAAGACAAGGATATCATTTCCCTTGGCGTAGGAGAGCCGGATTTTTCGACGCCATGGCATATGCGCGAAGCGGCGGTGCAATCGCTCGAGCGGGGGAGAACGAAGTATACGTCGAACGCCGGGCTCATCGAGCTGCGGGAAGCGATCGGAGAATATTTGCATAGCAATTTCCAAATCAAGTATGAGCCGGAAGACGAGATCATCGTGACGGTAGGAGGCAGCGAGGCGCTGGATTTGGCGCTTCGCGCTTTGATCGTTCCGGGGGATGAAATCTTGATTCCCGAGCCGAGCTTCGTCGCTTATTCGCCGATCACCGCGATTGGCGGCGGCATTCCGGTCGGCATCGAAACGTTCGCCAAGGACAAATTCAAGCTGACGCCGGAGTCGCTGCAAGCCGCCATCACGCCGAAGTCGAAGGTGCTTATTTTGTCCTATCCAAGCAATCCGACGGGCGGCATCATGACCTACGAGGATATGCTGCCGATCGCCAAGATCGTCGAAGAGAACGATTTGATCGTCATTTCCGACGAAATTTACGCCGAGCTGACATACGGGCAGAAGCACGTAAGCTTCGCTTCGATGCCGGGCATGCGCGACCGGACCATTCTGGTCAGCGGCTTCTCCAAGGCGTTCGCGATGACCGGCTGGCGGATGGGTTACGCTTGCGGTCACCCCGACATCATTTCGGCGATGCTGAAAATCCATCAGTATACGATCATGTGCGCTCCGGTCATGGGCCAGGTCGCCGCGCTGGATGCATTGAAATACGGGATGGACGAGAAGGACCGAATGGTCGAATCGTACAATCAGCGCCGGCGTCTCGTCGTGAAAGGCTTCCGCGACATCGGGCTCGATTGCCACGAGCCGGAAGGCGCTTTTTACGCGTTCCCGTCGGTCGCCTCGACGGGACTGTCTTCCGAAGATTTTGCTTTAAAACTGCTTCAGGAATCGAAGGTTGCAGCCGTTCCGGGCAGCGTGTTCGGCTTAGGCGGGGAAGGGTTCCTTCGCTGTTCGTACGCAACGTCGCTTGTGCAACTGACAGAATCGCTCGAGCGTATCGGCAACTTCCTGAATAAGTTGAAAAAAGGGGATATCTGTTAGCTTCCTGTCGGAATTTCTGATATAATCGTAGTATCACGGTCTGATGCCCGGGAACCCGGGCGATGCCGGAAGGAGGGATGATCTTGGCTTTTGTAGAATACGGTCTGCCGTCGTTTAGTGACTGTTTGTTGTCTGAACAAAGAAATGATGCTGCAAAATGGCCTTACAAAGCAAGAAAATTGTCCCCATCTCCGCTTAAATCGTTAGAAGACGAAATTTACAGCTTGCGCAAAAAGATGGAACTCATGTTTGTGCAGGAAAAGTCGTTGTCATCGGATCCCGTCATGGAAATCAGCCGTTTGCTCGATTTGAAAATCAATGAATATATGAAAAAGAAACAAAACGAAAACAAGTAGCCGAGGTGCCGGAGCTGCTTGACTTAAGAGACTTCCGCTTGCGGGAGTCTCTTTTCCGTTTCGTTGCGATAGGATGTAAAGTTTCGGTTAAACCTCCGGATATGGTATGATGGACGTTGGAGACGAGATATGGAGGGTGTTGGACCTATGAAGTGGAGACGCGGAACAATTGCAGTTCTATTATTGACGATTCTGTTCGTAATCGCCGGGTGCGGCGGGCCGAAGGAAGACGTCAGTATTTTTATTATGGGCGACGGCGGTTTTCCGACCGATTTGTCCGCCGATTTGAAGCCGAAGCTTCAGGCTAAGCTAGGGGAAAAGCCGACGGTGAGCGTAAACGTAAGCCCGATGTTCTCGCCGGAGAAAATGATCGTGGAGCTTGCGGCAGGTGAAAACGGCATTATTGTATTGTCGGGAACGCAAGTCAAGGCGCTTGCAAACCAAGGAGCCTTTCAAAGCCTGGAAGACACGTTCGACAAGACGAAGTATCCGAACGGCGTCATGGAAATCACGATCACGGAAAAAGAAAAAGAAACGAAAAAAACCGGTTTGTACGCCATCCCGATGGAGCAGGCCAAGATGTTTACCGATATAGGTTATACGGGGAAAGATTTGTTCGCCTTCATTCCGGTGAATGCGCCGAATGTCGAATATGCGAAGCAAGCGCTTAAGGCGCTTGTCGAAGGATAAGAAAATTTAAGTTCGTTCAAGCATTGCAACGAAGGCGACGGCATACGGTATGACGGGGAGGGGACGAAAATGGTCATTACGGTTATGGGCACTGCGGCCAGCGGGAAAACCGATTTTGCGATCGGCTATGCTGCGGCATGGGGCAAAGAAGGCATTTACCTGGTAACCGAGCCTGCCGGACAAGCAATAATCCCCGATCGGACCAAAGAGCGCCCGCCCGGTGAAGAGGATTCGCCATTCGCGTGGACGACGATTGAGGCGGCTTACGATCTGTCCCACCTGATCGAGCAAATAAACCGCGATTCGAATTTTTTTCGCGCTTATCGCCGAGTGCTCGTTATCGATAACCTGGCATCCTGGCTCCATTATTGGATGGAAAACGGGGCGGCTGGAGACTCGGAAGCATTGCGGGCGAAAACGGAGCAGCTGCTTGTCGAAATCGGCTCTTTCCAAGGAAAGATGATCATCGTGACCCATGAGACGACCGGCTTGCCGTTCGTTCGGATGACGGAGCCGGAGCGGGTTTATTATAAGTTTCTTGGCGATATGAATCGCCGATTGGCGGCGATAAGCCGCGAAATGTTCGTATTGACGGCGGGGATTCCCGTTGAAGTGAAGGCGAAGCGATTTCAATGGGAGAGTGAGCCGAGATGAAAATATATACGCGTACGGGCGACGGAGGAGAGACGGGCGTCATCGGAGGGAGATTGCCGAAGGACGATGCCCGTTTGGAAGCAATCGGAACGGTGGATGAGCTGAACAGCTTCATCGGCGTTGCCGTGGCGCTGATGGCCGGGGATCGGTACCGCGATCTTCGTGCGGATATGTCGCGAATCCAGCATGAGCTGTTCGACTGCGGAGCCGATTTGGCGAGAGTGCATGGCGAGGAAGCGGAATATGCCGTGAAGAGCGTCACGGTCGATCGGCTGGAGCAATGGATTGACCGTTACGATGCCGAAGCGCAGCCGTTAACGCGGTTTATCCTGCCCGGCGGGTCGTCCCTGTCGGCAGCTCTTCATGTATGCAGAACCGTTTGCCGGCGCGCGGAACGGCAGGTCGTTGCTTTGACGCGCGTGCAATCGACGAACGCCGTCATCGTTCGTTATTTGAACCGGCTGTCGGATCTGATGTTTACGGTCGCTCGCGCGGCGAATGTGCGAGAAGGCGTAGCGGACGTGGAATATGTAAGCGGCAGGGAGTTATCTGATCACACATGAAATCTTATTATGAACCGATTGTGCATGTCGTTGCTCCGCAAGAGGACGGCCAAATGCTCAAAACGATATTGCACCGGGAAATGAACGTTTCTCGCAGGCTGCTGTCCCGATTGAAAATGACGGAGCAAGGCATTACGGTGAACGGAGAACGCCGGTATGTGAGTACGCGGGTTCAAGCGGGGGACCGTATCGAGGTGCGCATGGAGCAGGAAGTTTCGGACGATATTTTGCCTCAGCCGATACCGATTGAAATCGTCTACGAGGATGAGCACTTGCTTGTCGTAAACAAGGAGGCGGGCATGATCGTCCATCCGACGAACGGGCATTATGTCAACACCTTGGCGAATGCGGTTGTCTACTACTGGCAGCAAAACAACGAGATTTGCCGCTTCCGGCCCATCCATCGGCTGGACCAGGAAACGACGGGACTTGTCGCGATCGCCAAAAATCCGTACGCGCACCAGTTTATATCGGAGCAAATGATCGCGGGCACGGTCGAGAAGGAATACGTCGCCATCGTATACGGCACTCCTCCCGCAACGTCAGGGACCGTCGACGCGCCGATCGACCGTGATTCGGACAATCCGTACATTCGGGTCGTGCGCGAAGACGGCTACCCATCGGTTACCCACTATGAAACGATCGAGCAATTCGCCAAGGGAGCTTTCATGAAGCTGCGGCTCGAGACCGGGCGAACGCACCAAATCCGCGTTCACATGAAGCATATCGGCTGTCCGCTGATCGGCGACAAAATGTATATGGACGAAAGGTTCGCGGGCGAAGCGGAGGTTATGGCGGCGCTCATCGACCGCCATGCGCTGCATGCGCACAAGCTTGCGTTCGTGCACCCTGCAACCCGGCAGCGGCTTGAGCTAACGGCCGGCCTTCCTGACGATATGAAAGTGCTCGCTGCTGCGTTGCGAGAATAGGATACCGGGCAATCGGCCTCGCGAGTCGATCGGCGGCCCGCCGGTCGGCTTTTTTTCTGAACCTAGGTTTAACCTTTGAAAAGAATGATAGAATAATATAGAGTAAGGATGAAAAACAATGTCCAACGATTTGACCGTATACTGGTATCCGAAATGCGGAACTTGCCGCAGTGCCGCCAAATGGCTGGAAGCCAAAGGGTATACGCTTAAGACGTCCGATCTGTTCCAGCAGGCGCCTTCCGCAGTCGAGCTTACGGAATTGATCCGCATCAGCGGCTTGCCGTTAAAAAAGTTTTTTAACGTATCCGGCGAGGTGTACAAGGAAATGGGGCTTAAAGATAAACTGGGCGGCATGTCGGACGAAGAGCAGATCGCGCTGCTGGCATCGAACGGAAGGCTCGTCAAGCGGCCCATCGTAACGGACGGCGCGAAGGTAACGGTCGGCTTCAAGGAAGACGAATACGCGCAAGTGTGGGGAGCAGGCCGATGAACGTAAATAAAGACTTTATGCAGCGGCTCGGCTCCGCACGGCTCGGCAAACTCGGCTCGGCGATCTTCGCCGAAGTGGCCGCCTGGAAAGAAGAAGCGAAGCAGCGAGGCCATGAGATCATCGATCTCGGCATCGGCAGCCCCGATCGCCCGCCTTCCCCGCGCGTCATGCATGCCCTAGAGCAGGCGGTACGCAATCCCGCGAACTACGGTTATCCGACCTCGGAGGGGAGCGCTGCGTTCCGGCAGGCGGTAACCCGCTGGTACCGTCACCGCTTCGGCGTGGAGCTGGACCCGAGTCGCGAGGTGCTTGCCCTGATGGGCTCGCAGGACGGCCTTGCTCATTTGGCTCTTGCGGTCACCGACCCGGGAGATGTCGTAATCGTGCCCGATCCCGGCTATCCGATCTATTCGGCCAGTCTTGCCGTCGCAGGCGTCCAGCCTTATGCCGTGCCGCTTCGGGAACAACACCGCTTTTTGCCGCAGCTCGATCAAATTCCGGAACCTATCGCCCGCAAAGCGAAGTTTATTTTGCTCAATTATCCAAGCAATCCGATTTCCGCTGTCGCAGACCGCGAATTTTTTGAAAAATTGGTGAACTTCGCGCATACATATGAATTACTCGTCGTTCATGACCTTGCTTATTCGGAAATGGCGTTCGACGGCGTAAGGCCGATCAGCATTCTCGAGATCGAAGGGGCGAAGGACGTTGCGGTCGAATTTCATTCGATGTCCAAAAGCTTCAACATGGCGGGCTGCCGAATCGGTTTTCTCGTAGGAAATGCGACTGCGGTCGGACTTCTGAGGGAGCTGAAGGCGAATATCGACTATGGCACCTTCCTTGCCGTTCAGGAAGCGGCGGTGACTGCTTTGGAGGAAGACATGGAGGGTCGGGAAACCGTCGCGTCTCTCTACGAGCGCCGCAGGGATATTTTCGTCGAAGGTTTGCGGGAAGCAGGGTGGATGATACCGAAGCCGCAAGCAACCATGTTTATTTGGGCGCCGATTCCGAAAGGCTGGACGTCGCGGTCGATTTCCCGGGAAATGCTGTTAAATACCGGCGTCGTCGTCATACCGGGTGACGCGTTCGGCCAAGAGGGGGAAGGTTACGTACGCATAGCGCTAGTTCAGGAAGAAGAAAGGCTGGTAGAGGCGGTTCGGCGGATCGGAAGCTTTCTCAGGAAAATCGCGGCTGGATATGAAAATACAATTTAATAATTGTTACAATTCCTATATAATTTGAAATAACCAGATCAGGTTGAAAGGAGCTAACAAATGGATACGGTTTCATCGTTATCGGAATTGATGGATGCCCATAAATCGGCGTCCTACCTCGAAATCCCGGGAGCGGCGGCGAATACGTTCGGTCAGCGGACATTGTCTACGACGCTGCCTATGAGCAAGCTATTTTCGCTTTACGAGGTCGATTTGGAAGTACAGCGGGCGATCATTCCGCAAAATTTATCGAAACTGATCGATTACGTCATGCTTTATCTCGAAAATTTGCAGGCGATTTATTTCCCGGGCATCATTTTGTCCGCAAGAGGCGCAGGCGAATATGACGAGGAGAAGAAAGTTTACCGATTGTCGGCGATCGAGAAGTTGTACGTCGTAGACGGCCAGCATCGTCTGGCCGCATTCCGTCGATTGATGGAAACTTTGCAAAGCTCGATGACTCGCGCGAAGGACCGCCGGGAATACGACCGTATGGAGGAAATTACGGAGAAGCTTCGCAAAATCTACGAGTTCCCGATGTCGGTCATGATTTATTTGGACATCAACGCGCGCCAGGAGCGGCAATTGTTCTCCGACATCAACAAGCTGCCTCGCAAAATCGGCGGCAATTTGGCCGTATTGCGCGACCAGCGGCGTTTCTACCATGTCGTGGCGACGCAGGTGGCGGCTAACGAACCGGGCATTGAGGCGTTTTCGGTCGACATGTTCTCGGAACGGGGCAAGGATCCCGACTATTTGTTTTCGTACCATTTGCTGATTGAAATATTGGCGGCCTTGTTCGAAGGTCGTCTGAAATCGGCGGCCCGCAACAACGGGTATGCCTTTGAGGAAAGCGAAGTGGCCGAACGCGTCGGGCAGGCGAACGCCTATATCGAGCGGATGTTCCACTACTTGCCGCACCCTGGCAACAACCGGACTTGCTGGACGGAGAACGTTCAAATCGCACTCGCATTGTTCATGCACGAGGAAGCGACAAGAACCGGCACGTTCAACCGGTATACGCTGGAGCACGCGATGAAAATTTTGCCGCATATTCGCTGGGACGATATTTACCAAGGCGACGAAAGCCACCGGTTGCCGCGTCGTTCGAGAATTATGAAAGCTTACCAGTTTATTAAAGACTTCTATGAGCAAAATCACTTGTTCCTGATCAGCGATAAGGAGGATGCCGGATAATGGACGGATTGCGTTTACAGATGACGATACACCCGCTGTGCGGACAATTCGGGCTCTCGACGATTTCGCTGCGGGTGCAGGATTTGCTAAATTACACGACGATCGACCCGATGGTCCAGCGCAAACTGAGCGCGATGCAGCGCCGTAAAATATCGAACTACTTGCAGGAGCGCGAGCTGGACCATGTGTTCTTCGGCCCGGTGACGCTATCGCTTCGCGATGTCAGCCAATTGATGAAGGTACAGAACGAGCTGTACCTGCGCCATGGCTCCAAGCTGAGCATTTTGGACGGCCAGCACCGTATTCTGGCGTTAGGTTACGTCAACGAGCAGATGCTGAAGGAAGTGCGGCGTTATGAACGCAAGGCGGCTTCGCTAAAAGTGAAACAGCGCCGTCAGCCGGAAGATCAGGCGCTCGCCGAGGAACTGACCCAGCTTGAGGGACTGGTCGAGCAAATGGAGGCAAGACGCCTCGACTTGATGGAAACCGAGCTGTCGGTCCAAATCTATATCGGGTTGTCCGAGGAAGGCGAACGCCAGCTGTTCGGCGACATTAACTCGAAGATCATGCTCGTCAGCAAGGAGCTCGGGCACTCGTTCGACTCGACCGATCCGCTCAATATCGTCATCCAGCAGATTGCGGACCACAACGTATTCCTAAAAGGTGCCGGCGTGGAGCGCCGCAACAACTTGACGGCGTTCAACCAGAATTTCACCTGCTTCAGCTGGATGTATTCGGCGGCGACGATGCTGTTCTCCGGCAGAATGCAGCCGTCCTACGAGCTCGCGCGCAAAATTCGGCGCGACCCGTCGTCGTACATTGAAATATTGCACCAATTTTATAACGCGATACTGCCGTTCATGCCGGAGCAGCCGGGGCAGTCGCAGTTTACGTCCGCCAATCGCGCCGTTCAGGAGAGCATCGCTTTGTACGCGCATGATTACTTGTTTGCGGGCGGGGAATACAACAAAGGCTGGACGGCTTGCCTGAACATCTTCGAAGGGTTCGACTGGACGCAGGACAACGAGATGCTAAGCGAGCATTTCGGCAAGCTGGATAACGGCAAGCTGAATCTGATCCACGAGAAATCGCTGAAGAAGCATACGAGAATGGTGCAGCTGTTCAAGCAAATGAACGAGGAGCTGTCGGAAGAGGAAGCGTCGTAGCTCGTTCGCGAATAGGAGCCGCCTGGACGCAATAATGAAAGATGAACGAACTCGGATGAAGAACGCAAAGTTCTGAGCCCGGGTTCGTTTTTTATGTGCTCGTTTTTTTGCGGCGGGGAAGGTTCTTGCTGCTTCGAGGTTCGACGGTTCGCAAAGTTTTTTTGGTGTTGTTTGCCATTGTCGGATCAGGGAGGGAAAGTGGCGTTTTGTGTCGAAATCATATACTAAGCACAAAAAGATAAAGGAGATCTACGTTCCCATGACATTGGAAAACAACGGAAACAACGCAAAAGAACCTTCGCTGTTGATCGTCGACAGCTTCGCTTTATTGTTCAGAGGATTTTACGCGCTGGCGCTAAGCGGCAACTATATGAAAAACTCAAAAGGCTTATATACGAGCGGGTTGTACCAATTTACCCGTTATTTGCTCGATGCGGTCAAGAAATTCGAGCCGACGCACGTCGTCTGCGCTTTCGATATGGGCAAGGAGACGTTCCGCAACACGCTGTATCCGGACTATAAGGGCAACCGCGGCGAACCGCCTATGGAACTGATTCCCCAGTTCGACCAGCTGTGGGATTTGGTAGAAGCGTTCGACATTCCTTGCATCGGCCAAGTCGGGTACGAGGCCGACGACATGATCGGCTCGATGGCGAAGCATTATTCGGCTTCGGGGATGAAGGTACGCATCTTGACCGGCGACGGCGATTCGCTCCAGCTGCTGAACGATACTACCGAGGTCATCATGTTCAAGAAAGGGTTCGGCAACTACGAGGTTGTTACCGTAGACAATCTGTTCGAGATCAAAGGCGTCCAAAGCCCCTATCATATTATCGAAATGAAGGGACTCATGGGCGACACGTCCGACAACATTCCGGGCTGCCCGAACGTCGGACCGAAGACGGCGATTAAGCTGCTCGAAGAATTCGATACGATTGACGGCGTGTACGAGCGGATCGATGAAGTGAAAGGTAAGCTGAAGGAGAGATTGCTGGAGCATAAAGAGCTGGTCTATCTATCCCGCGACTTGGCGACGATCCGAACCGACGTGGCGTTTGAGTGCGAGCTGGATCAATGCTTGTGGCAATGGGACCGGACGAAGCTGATGAACAAGCTGGAGGAGCTGGAGTTCCGGGCTATTATTCGAACGATCGCATAATGTAAAAATATTGATAAGTTTTTCGCGCAAGGATACTTTTCACTCCTGATTTATGCTACGTTCGAGGCATGGAGGAGAGGTTTTATGCTTTATATTTTGACAGCATGCGAAGACATCATGGTAAGGAATACGATTGCGCGGACAGCTGAAGCATGCGGACATGCCATTGTCGGAGTAGCAGAAAGCCCGGAAGAAATATGGACGGAAATCGAAAGAGGCTGGCCGACCGTTCTCCTATCCGATATCGGTTCGGTCCAAGTGGACGGATTGTCGTTGATCCGGCAAATCGATGAACAGCTTCTGCCGATCGTTACGATCGCCGTGAGCGGCAAGAGCTGTCCCGAGCTGATCCGGCAAGCGATGCGAGGCGGTGCGGTCGATTTTCTGACCCTGCCGATTGAAGAGGAAGAACTTGCATGCGCGTTTCAACGAGCTGCCAAGCGTTCCGAGGAGTTCCGCCGCTCTAGCGGCTTGTTTCAGCGGGTCGAGCTTTTTTTTGACCGCTTGAACGACCTGAGCCCGGCTGCGATGGTACGAGAACAGGCCGAAATCGTCCAGAGCATGCTTTCCCCATCGGTCTGGCCAAAAAGCGCGAGCTTCGGCATGCTGCGTATGTTTGCCGCCAAATGGCATGATTGGCTCATTGTGCACGGTCTTGTGCAAGAACCGCCTGCCCGGGGAGCGGACGAAGCCGTCGAAGACTATTTTCAGCGGATAGCGGAGCTGTGGATTGCCCGCTCGACAGCGCCGGTTGACCATAACGGGAAGCTCGTGATCAAGATGGCTTGCGATTACATTCAGCAGCACTATATGGAGTCGTTCACGTTGTCGGAAATAAGCGAGCGGTTCGGGATGAGCGTTTCGTACTTCAGCGCCCAATTCAAACGTTCGACGGGCCGTTCTTTTGTTGAATACGTCAATTCGGTTCGAATACGGAAGTCGCGCGAGCTTCTGCTTCTGCCGAACGTGATGATTTATGAAGTCGCGCATGAGGTCGGCTTCGCCACCGTGCAATATTTTAATAAAATGTTCAAGAACGCGGTCGGCATGACCCCAAACGAATTTCGCAAAAAACTAGGCGTATACTGCTACATTCCTTTATATACGCTGACCTTTTTATATGACTCCGGCTTCGGATGAAGCCGATCGATCGCATAATCAACCCAATAAACGCAATGTCCTGGATCAAGGGGCACTGCGTTTTTTTGCGTTTTAAAGATTTGGTTAAGAAGAAAATCAGCGAATAAAAAGTCGATTCGTTTCATTACTTCGCGCTCTTCTGATTTTATACTGGTAGTTGTTACGGGAGGTGGTAGGCCTACTTTTTCACATTGCAGAATAGAATGGAGAGATCGTTAAGAAGGAAATTCGAGAAAATAGAAGGAGGCAAGAGAGAAAGATGAGTAGATTACGCCGCGTGATGGCATTATCCTTTGCTTTATTGATGGTTTTTACGGTTGCAGCTCCATTCGGGAAGGCGCGGGCGGAAGAAACGCAACCTGCTTTCGGACAAATTTTGGACGAGCGGAAAATGGAAATTGGTCCTGGGGCCGCGTATTCCTGGTATGATATGAAACTGCCGCAAGGTTCTGAGAAGGTGCACACTGTCGAATTCGATCCGAAAAACCCGGCGCTTGATTTGCAGCCCGGGATGACGGATGGCAAAGTATATGGCATGCAGGGCGTCACGAAAATGGCAAACGATGCGGACAAAGAAGGCAATCGGGTTATCGCCGCGATCAACGGGGATTTTTACGATATGTCGACAGGCGTGCCGCTTGGCTTGTTCATGGGGGACGGCGAAATATTGACGAGTCCTCCCGCGCCGTGGGATTGGCTTGCATTCGGCTTGAAGAATGACGGAACGACCGTTTACGGATTCAGCCCAACCTTAAAAAGAACGCTGACGATCGGAAGCAAAACGGTGGAGATTTCCCACATCAACCGGATGCGGGAAAACTCGGAAGCGCTCATGCTGTATACGCCGTCTTTTTACACGTCGACGATGACGAACGACCTTGGCGACGAGGTCGTGCTGGACGTGCTCGAGGGTGAAGTCAAGAGCGGGCAAACGATGCGGCTGAAAGTTTCCGGCATTTACAAGGACAAAGGAAATACATTGCTTGAACCGGGTAAAGTCGTATTGTCCGCCTCCGGACAATATCGTGCCGAGCTTGCCGGTCTGCAGATCGGCGATGAGCTTACCGCTAGCTTTGAGCTCGAAGATAAGTGGAAAGACGTAAAAATGGCGATCGGCGGCGTGTTCATGCTCGTGAAGGACGGCGTGGCGCAAATACATGAGGACAAAACATTGCATCCGCGGGTCGGCATCGGCACAAAAGCGGACGGTTCGATCGTCATGATCGAAATCGACGGCAGGGCGCCGGGCTTCAGCGAAGGCGTATCCTATGACGATCTAGGCAAAATTATGAAGGATATGGGCGTCGTCAATGCACTTTGTCTGGACGGGGGCGGTTCCTCAACTTTCGTGGCGAAGCTTTCAGGGGAGCCGCTGCGGAAAATTTTGAACCGTCCGTCGGACGGAAGCGAGCGTAAAACGGCCAACGGCCTGTTGCTTGTTAATAAAGCGCCGGAAGGCCCGGCTGCCAAGCTTGTCGTTCGGCCGAATATGGAACGGGTGCTCGTGGGATCGTCCGTATCGTTCAAAACGGCCGCGGTCGATGCCAACGGCCATCCGACCGCTTTCGACGGAACGCCGGCATGGACGGTGGATCCGGCGATCGGCGCGTTTGACGGAGCAGACATGTTCATAGCCGGCAGCACTGCCGGGATTGCGAATATTTCCGTAACGGCAGGCGGCTTGACGGGCAGCGGCAAGGTAGAGGTTGTCGATGCGTTGACGGAGCTGAAGCTTCCCGACGCGGTCAAAACATTTTCCTCCGGCCAGTCGGTGCCGCTTTCGGTGACCGCTTTGCGCGACGGGCAAGTCATTCGCGCGGATAACGCGAAGTTCGAATGGCGGACGGAAGGCCCGATCGGCTCGATCGACGCAAACGGCGTATTTACGGCGACGATCGAAAAGGGAGTAAACGGCAAAATTTATGTCAAATATCAGAACGTCGAAACGTCGATGGACGTCAACGTTGGACTTCCTCCGGTCATCCTGGAAGATTTCGAGAATGGTGTCGGCAATTATTTGACGACTGCCGGCGCAAGATACAAATCGGTAACGCTGAGCGAAGAGACGAATGAGGATTTCGTCCGATTCGGCAACAAAGCGGCTAAGCTTGAGTACGATTTTACAGATACGATCGGCACTTCAGGAGCCTATATTGCGGCCAAGGACTTGAGCACGAATATTCAAATTCCCGGTTATCCCGAAAAAATAAGCGTATGGGTGTACGGGGACGGCAAAAAGCATTGGCTTCGCGGACAAATCCGCGACGGCAACGGCGGTGCGGTAGGCATCGATTTCGTCGATCAAACGGTCGGCGTTGATTTCACCGGCTGGCGGTATTTGGAGGCCGTTGTGCCCCAAGGCAGACCGCTGCCGCTGCGCATGGACCAGCCGATACGTTACATGGAAACGAAAAACGACAACAAAACGAGCGGAGTCCTCTACATCGACCAGATTCGGGCCGTTTATGGGCCGGTGAGCGACGACATGGATCCGCCGGTAATCAAGGATTTGTCGCCTGCCGAAGGCAGCACGGTGCATACGAATACGCCAAAAATTCAGGCGTTCGGTGAAGATTTTGGGTACGATCCAGCCACCCATCCGGGGACTACGCTGATCGATCCGGACAAAATCCGTCTTTATGTTGACGGTGCGCTCGTGCAGCATACGCTGTACCCGCCGAAAGGGCAAATTCATTATACGCCGAATGTTCCTTTGGCGGATGGGGTTCATCTGGCAAAGCTCAAGATTAGGGATCTTTCCGGCAACATAACGGAAAAAGAATGGATGTTCACGGTAGATACGGGATCGTCGAAAATCATGTACGACAGTCCGCAAGCCGTATATGCCGGCAATGCGTATACGGTCGATCTTAAAGCTTTCCAAGCTTCTAATATTAGAGACGGTCATATCGAATTCGGTTTTGACATGTCGAAGGTAGATGAGCTTCAAGTTATTAAAGGCGACAAACTTACGAATGATCAGCTTACTTCAATAGTCGATCCGGCTGCAGGAACGGTTCGTGTGCAATTCAGCAATTTGTATGAAGCAGGACTGACTGACCAGGATTTGATCGGGCAAATTCAATTCCGGGTGAAATCGGATGCGGCAGGTACGCTGAATGCCGTGTTCCGCTCCGGGGCGATTACGTTTAAGGATCAAGGAAATACGCAATTCGGGTTTTTCGGCTTGCCGGTTGCAGCCGAGATCAAGAACCATCTGAAGCTGACGTGGGACGAATTTGGCGTCGTAGAGGGCCTCACGACTACGCTTAAAGTTACGGGCGAGGACGGAGTGCCGATTGCAGATGCAAAAGTCGCGCAGGTGAACGGACCCGAGATCGGGATCACG
This sequence comes from Paenibacillus sp. sgz302148, assembly GCF_056120465.1. NCBI lineage: Bacteria > Bacillati > Bacillota > Bacilli > Caryophanales > Paenibacillaceae > Paenibacillus > Paenibacillus sp. sgz302148. The sequence continues at coordinate 49,535 of NZ_JBVYOJ010000005.1, read as the reverse complement.
GATGCGAACGGTTTGCTGCGAACGAATGTTTTGACCGCCGAAGTGAAGGAATATCGATTGCAAGCCATGAAAGACAGCATGTACAGCGCCGTCGAGAAGTTCAAAGTATCGAAGATGGCGGGAAGCCCTACGCCGATGAATGTCGCCGTTACAATGGGGGCGGATCCGACGACGTCTCGGGCTTTCAACTGGCATACGAATACAGCTATTGAAGGTACGGTAGTCGAAGTGGCGAAGCTGGACGGATTTGTTGACTTTGCTCAGCCGAATGTGCTCAAATTTACCGGCAGCAGCTATATGTTCAATACATGGGACACGGGCACGGTACGTGTGCACAAAGCCATTGCCGAAGGACTTGAACCGGGGACAACATATACGTACCGCGTCGGCGACGGAGCAGGCAACTATAGCAGCCAAGGAACGTTCCAAACGGCTGCGGCGAGCGGCGAACGGACGAAGTTTATTTTCCTCGGAGACTCCCAAGCGACGAATGAAGCCGGATTTAAGCTTTGGGGCGACATTTTGAAAAAAGCGATGGCCGACAATCCGGATGCCGAATTCGTCGTGCAAGGCGGAGATCTGGTGGAAGACGGCTTCAAAGAAAACGAGTGGAACATGTGGTTTGCCGCGGCGCAGGGAGAGCTGATGAAAACGACGGTCGTTCCCGTTGTCGGCAACCATGAAGTAACGGGAACAAGGAAAAACGACGATTTTCTGGCGCACTTCAATCATCCGCAGAACGGAATCGACAGCTTGAAAGGAACAAACTTCTCGTTTGATTATAAAAACGCCCATTTCGTTGTGCTGAACAGCGAATATGATTTTGAGCAGCAAAAAGAGTGGCTGCGCAACGACTTGGCCCATACGGACAAAAAGTGGAAAATCGTCGCGTTCCATCGCGGACCTTACGGCAGCATGTATGATTCCGCCCACATTCGGGACGCATGGGTACCGATTTTTGACGAGTTCCATGTCGACCTCGTCATGAACGGGCACGACCATATTTATTTGCGCACCTATCCGCTGAAAGGCGACGAGATCGTGCCCGACGGGGAAGGAACAACCTACATTGTCGGCGGCTCGAGCGGGCCGAAGTTTTATCAGGTCGTTGAACGAAGCTGGCAAAAGGTGACGGACGGCGAGCAAGTTCAAATGTATATCTCCGCTGAAATCGACGGCAATGAAATGCGATTCGTCGTGCGGACGATCAATGATCGGATCGTCGATCAGTTTACGCTCATGAAACTTCCGCCGCAATCCGTGACGATCGATCAGAAGAATGTCAGCGTGGCGGTCGGGGAAAGCGTCAAGCTGACTGCGACAGTTATGCCTGAAAGCGCCTATGACAAAAGCGTGATCTGGTCGGTTTCCGGCGAATCCAAGAAGGGAGTCGTCCATATTAACCCGGATGGTACGGTTATGGGGGATAAGCAAGGAACGGCAACGATTCGCGCGGCTAGCACGATAGATCCGTCCAAGTATGCGGAGATTACCGTCACGGTGACGAAAAAATCAAAGCCGCCGAAGCCGTCAAAGCCAGGGAAGAATGACGACGACAATCAGCAAGAATAAAACCGGAAGTAGCATGGCGTAATAACGGAGAAGCAATGTAACACAGAAAGACGGGGCTGTTCCTATGGAACAGTCTCTTTGTGTTAATAAGGCGATATTTGCAGGAATCGAGAACTAACGCTTCGACGGGATGGTATATTTTAACTATCCTGTCACGTCGAATTTTGGCATAATAGGGAGATAGAGATTTTACTAGCATACGAGGCGGGGAGTAAATGAAAAAAAAGTTTGTTTCGGCGGCTATGGCTGCTTTCGTCATGTGCAGTACGTCGATGGGAGCATTAGCCGGCGATGCGCGGGAAATGAACAGCGTTTCGAGTCCATCGAGCTATTCGGTCAATAAAGCCGAGGTTGAGCTATGGGCATTTGAAGGCAGCGGGGCCGTACGCACGCCTGTCGTTGCGGGCAACGGCACGATCTATGCGTCCACGGAAAGCGGGATGCTGTACGCGCTGGATCGTGAAGGCATTATGAAGTGGCGCGTACCGACGTATACGAACCTGACTTCGCCGGTGTTGGACGGAGGCGGAAAACTATGGTTTGGCGGAGCCAACGCCAGATTGCTGCAGTTCGATCAGGCGGGCAAAGGCGGCGAGACCCATATCGCTTTCTTCGAAGGCAAGAAAGACGGGCAGCTGCCTTCCGTGCCGGTACTGGATTCGGAGGGGAATGGTTATCTGGCCTACGGCAGCCGGTTGCTGGCGTTTGATCCGAAAGGCAAATCGATTTGGACGTTCGCGCTGCCCCATGGCGCGGAATACCGCGGCGTCTCGATCGGCGGAGATGACACGATCTACGTTAGCGCCATGACTTCCGACCGAGGATACGTCTTCGCGGTCGATACCGCCGGACGGCTCGTATGGGAGTATGAAATCGGCGGGACAAGCCCTTTGCAACCCATAAATCCCGTGATCGCCCAAAACGGAACGGTTTACATCATTACGGGAGAGAAGCTGCTCGCTTTGAAGGTCGACGGTACACTGTTATGGGAGCGGGAAGCGTCTTATGCATCCCGTACGCTTATGACGCCTGCGATCGGTAAGGACGGCACGTTGTACGTCACTGCGGCGAACGGCGGATTAACGGCGGTTCATGGCGGAGACGGGAGCGTCAAATGGTCGGCCGGCGGCAGCGGATCGCAGCAGTTCGTCGCATCCCCCGTCATCGACAGCACCGGAACGATATACATCGCAGCGTCGGGAGGCGAACTTGCCGGTTACGATGCGAACGGCAAGCTGGTATACGCTTATAAAGGAAGCGCGGGCAAAATCACCGGCAACCTTGCCATAACGGCGGATGGCAAGCTGCTGTACGGAACGGCGGACGGCAAGCTTCACGCGATCGGCCCGCGCAAGCCGGTGCAGGTTCAGCTGCCGGCGAAAGAAGAAAGCGTGGAAATCGGCGATACGTATTTCGTCACGGATAAAATGAAACTCAGCGCCGACGTACCGGTTTCATTTACTTCAAGCAATCCGAAGGTTGCCAAGGTTGATGGAAAAGGTAAAGTCACGGCGATTGCCGTAGGGAAAGCCGATATTGCGGTAAACGTGGCAGACAAGCTGTATGAGGGCTCCGGCATCTTGAAGCTGAACGTCGTGAAGCCGCAGCCGCCGGTGCTGGCCTTTCAGCCGCGAGCAGCTTCGGAGAAGGTTTCGGTCGGAGGCAGGACGTTCACCGTCCAGACGGTGCTCATTCCGAAGGGAATGCCGGTTGCGGCCGGTCTCGCCGATCGCAAGGTAGGCAAAGTCGCCGATCTGTCGTCGATCGCCAAGGCGTATAACGCGGACATTGCGATCAACGGGACGTTCTTCGAGGCATACGGCGGCATTCCCGAACCGTGGGGAACGGTCATTTCGCAAGGCCAAGTCGCGCATGTCGGCAATGTCGGGTCCGCGGTAGGGTTTACGCGCGACGGGCAAGTACTGTTCGACACGCTGCGGGTGAAGATCGAAGGCGGCGCGGGCGGCTCGTATTCGTGGCCGAACAACTGGTACGCCTACTTCGTCAACAGGACCCCGTCTCCGAACGGCAATGCCGCCATTTTGTTCACGCCGCATCGCGGAGCGAAGCTGGGCTTCGCTTACGGAACGTCGGTTGTCGTGCAAAGCGGCAAAGTGACCAAAATCGTCAAAAACGAAGATGTCGCCATCCCGGCGGACGGCTTCGTGCTCAACTTGACCGGATCGGAGCGGGTGCTTGCCGACCGGTTCAAGGTTGGCGGGGAAGCGGAGTATCGCCTTCGCTATGAGAACAAGGACCGCAAGGAGCTCGATTGGAGCAAGGTACAGACGGCGTTTGGCGCCGGGCCGCGTCTGGTCAAGGACGGCAAGAAGGCGGTTGATCCGAAGGCGGAAGGGTTCACCGAAACGAAAATCTTGTCGAGCGGAGCGGGGCGAAGCGCCATTGCGGTGAAGAAGGACGGTACGATCCTGCTCGCGACCGTATCCGGCGCTACGATCGACCAGTGGGCGCAAGTGATGCTGAAGCTGGGCGCATATCAGGCGATCAACCTCGACGGCGGCGCCTCGTCCGGGCTGTATTTCCAAGGTAAAACGCTCACGAAGCCCGGCCGGCTTATCAGCAACGCGATCATCTTCGGAACGAAGCTGAACAAATAGATTAGTTTTGACTCCAATGGGTGCTGTGACATTTGTCACAGCATTTTCTTGTTTGATGAGCTACATTGATGCTAGCCATGAGGATACATAGACGGGGGATACATAAGAATGAAGCTTAGCATCGTCAAAAAAATGGTTACCGGCATCGTTGCATTATCGATTACGACCTACGGCTGCAGCGCGTTTTTTATTTTTTTCCTTAAACCGCTGATCGCGCCGGATATGCGGGATTTGCTGTACATTCCGATCATTCTTGGGCTTGGCATCTTCTGGACGGGGTTGCTCGGATGGCTCGCCGCCCGGTGGTTCATCGGTCCGTTACTGAAGCTCGCCGTTGTTGCCGACGAAGCGGCGACGGGCAACTTGAAGGTGGAAATTCCGAGCCGCCGCTCCGACGATGAACTGCGCAAGCTGAGCCTGTCCTTCGACAAAATGATCGCAAACCTCCGCCATATGATCAAGGAAATGACGGGCAATGTCGCGCTCACCAGGCAAAATGCCTCGACGCTAAGCGCCGCGATGAATCATGCCGCATTGCGGATCGAGTCGATCGCCGAAACCGTCGATTGGATCGCAAGCGGCGCCGATGCGCAAGCCGAATCGGCCAAATCGATGCTAGCATCGGTCGAGCGTATGGCCGCGGCCGGCGAAGTTATTGACGAGAAGGGGCGCCGTACGCGCATGTTATCCGAAGAAATGGTTCGCGCCATTGAAGAAAGCGGAAGCGTCGTACGCTCGTTGTTGAATGGAATGCGGGAGCTGGCGTTGTCGAACGGCGAGTCGATGCAGCTTGTCGGCAAGCTGAACGCGAAGGCGCAGCAGATCGGCGATATTTCGCAAGCGGTGGGCGGCATTGCCGACCAGACCCACTTGCTCGCCCTTAACGCATCGATCGAAGCGGCGCGGGCCGGGGAGGCGGGCAGAGGCTTCGCCGTTGTCGCCGGCGAAATCCGCAAGCTGGCCGAGCAAAGCGCCGTAGCCGTCAAAGACATCAATGAGCTGCTGGGCCAAATCGAAACCGGCGTAACCAGCGTCGTTACGAAAATATCGGCGCAGGAAGACATCGCCGTCCGCGAGCAGGAGCACGGCGAAACGGCGAACCGCATGTTTGAGCGGTTGAACGAGGCTGTGCTGGAGACGGCGGGGGCGATCCACGAAATCGCCGATGTCGTCTCGGGGCAGAGCGGGTTGTTGAAGCAAGCGCTCGCCGAAACGAAAGAGATTTCGCAAATTGCCGATCGAATTTCCGTCGGCGCAAGAGAAGTCGCATCCGCGGTTCAAGATCAGACGGCGATCATGCAGGAAATCGCTTCTTCCTCGGACATCCTGCGCGGCGAAGCGGACCAGCTGCAATCGGAAATCGCAAGATTCCGGGTTTAGCAGCAATAGCAATACGAAATGCCCCCGATGGTAACTTCTCGTTACCGGTCGGGGGCATGTTTCATTCAAGCATTAACTGTAAAACATGTTGTTAATTTCATTGTTGTTGGTCATTTTGGGCTGATTAACTGGAAAACATGTATTTAATCCGGCGAGAAACTAGGCCTTTGGTGAAATAGAGAGAATTTAACTGCAGTATTTCCCGTTATTTTCATCCATAAGCGATTCTCACAAGTAATAACTGCATGTTTTCCCGTTATTTATCCCAGTGCGACCGTTGACGCATCAAGATGTCTAGATCACGCTGACGCTAACGGCAACGGAGCACGATTTGTTTCGTAAATTAGATTTTCATAACGCCGCCGGTGCTGGCCGACGTCACGAGCTTGGAGTAACGGGCGAGGTAGCCGGTTTTTACTTTTTGCTCGAAACCTGGCCATGCCGCTTTCCGTTTTTCCATTTCCTCGTCGCTGATTAGCAGTTCGATTTTGCGGTTCGTCAGATCAAGCTCGATGATATCGCCGTCTTGTACGAACGCGATCGGTCCGCCTTCCGCCGCTTCCGGCGAAATGTGGCCGATGCTGATGCCGCGCGATGCGCCCGAGAAACGTCCGTCGGTAATTAGGCCGACTTTGGCGCCGAGGCCCATGCCGACGATTTGCGACGTTGGCGCGAGCATTTCCGGCATACCCGGTCCGCCTTTAGGGCCTTCGTAGCGGATAACGACGACGTGGCCTTCTTTGACTTTGCCGTTCGCAATGCCATGCAGCGCATCTTCCTGCGAATCGAAGCAGATGGCAGGGCCTTTATGGTAGCCGCCAACCGATTTGTCGACCGCACCCACTTTAATGATGGAGCCGTTTGGCGCCAGGTTGCCGAACAATACGGCAAGGCCGCCTTGCTCGCTGTGCGGGTTGTCGATCGTACGGATGACGTCCTTATTTTGAATTTCGCAGCCTTCGACATTTTCGCGGAGCGTTTTGCCGGTAACGGTAATGCATTCGCTGTGCAGCGAACCCGGTTTTTTCAGCAGCTCGTTCAGGATGGCGCTCACGCCGCCCGCATTGTGCACGTCTTCGATATGGTAATCGGATGCCGGGGCGATTTTCGCCAAATGCGGCACGCGCGCAGCTACTTCATTGATCCGTTCGATTGGATATTCGAAGCCGGCCTCATAAGCGAGGGCAAGCGTATGAAGTACGGTGTTCGTCGAACCGCCCATCGCCATGTCAAGCGCGAACGCGTTGTCGATCGCTTCCAATGTCACGATGTCGCGAGGCTTCAGATCCATCTCGATCAGCTTCATCAGCTGTTTGGCCGATTGCTTCACGAAATCTCTACGTTCCGGTGCGACGGCGAGAATGGTGCCGTTGCCCGGCAAAGCGAGGCCGAGACCTTCGGCAAGACAGTTCATCGAGTTGGCCGTGAACATGCCCGAACAGGAGCCGCATGTCGGACAACCGTATTGCTCCAGCTCCTGCAGTCCTTTTTCGTCGATTTTGCCGGCTTGGTATGCGCCGACGCCTTCGAATACGGAAGACAGCGAAATCGAACGCCCGTCGGACGTTTTGCCGGCTTTCATCGGTCCGCCGCTGACGAAAACGGTCGGAATGTTGACGCGCAGGGCGCCCATCATCATGCCCGGGGTAATTTTGTCGCAGTTCGGGATGCAGACCATGCCGTCGAACCAGTGCGCGTTAACGACCGTCTCCAGGGAGTCGGCAATAATTTCGCGGCTCGGCAGCGAATAACGCATGCCGATATGGCCCATGGCGATACCGTCGTCGACGCCGATCGTGTTGAACTCGAACGGAACGCCGCCCGCTTCGCGGATCGCTTCTTTGACCAGTTTGCCGAATTCTTGCAAGTGAACGTGACCGGGTACAATGTCGATATAAGAGTTGCAGACGGCGATAAACGGTTTCCCGAAATCTTCTTCTTTGACGCCCGCGGCACGCAACAAGCTGCGGTGCGGCGCACGGTCGAAGCCTTTTTTGATCATATCGCTTCTCATTTTAGCGTTAGCCATGACAGAATCCTCCTATGAATAAGTCCATTTCATTAGATTCTATCATTTTTGTTCCAAAAATAAAATAAAAAATGCCTTGGGGCTTGATTCCAAACTTTTGCCATACGCAATCCGGAGAGAAGATGGATTCGTCGCGCAATACCGCAACTGCGATACGAGATGAAAAGGGATTCGTCGCGCAATACCGCAACTGCGATACGAGATGAAAAGGGATTCGGGGGGGAACAGGCTGCCTGGAGCAAGTTGGGAGTACGGCTTAGAGCAGCCGTTAGAACGACAAGAAGGGCCTCCCCGGGAATAGGGACTGCCCTTCAAATCACACGCGTTATGAAGCGTTCTTTGATTCCTTCACCAATGGCCCCTGAACGCATCTTCGGGCGGCCCGTCTTCATCCGGATATTCGCGAGGCATCGATTCGTGCAGCGTTTGATTCTCGTAGGAGAATGCATTGCCCGATCGCTGGTCGTCGCGCCACGGCGTGCTTTTGCCAAGCTCGGACGAGACGATGGTTGCGCCGTAAGGGCCCTCGGGAAATTCTTCGCTCGTCAAATCGTTGCGCTGCGATTCGACGGTTGCAAGGTCGGTGTATTGCTGTTTTTTTTCGCGCAAAAATTTGGGCATGGCATGGCACCTCCATCAAAAAGGACTTGATGCCATTGTTCCCTGATCCCGGAAAACTATGCGGCCGCTCGTCAGTCCGTGAAATGCACGGTGCCGACGACAAGCGACAAGAAATCGGTTAAATCAACCGCTTCTTCCTCCGTCAGCTTAAACGTATATTCCAGGTAGCCTTCTTCCTCCAGGTCGTCCGGTCCAATGATGGCCGTTTTGCCGGATTGAAGGTCGGTTACAAGCTTCTTGCCGTAGAAACGATTCGTTGTCGTAATCGCCAGGTCGAATCTCCGCATGCTATGGCCGATAAAACAGACGTAACGGGTCGACGTTTGCTCCGTGCTGTCCGATAAAAAGTCAAATTCAAATCTCGACATCCGGTTCACTCCTTCTGAAAGTCATACAGATGATTATACATGAACGGCAATGAGCGGGCAAAGCACTTCCTATACATACGTTCCGGACGCGAACGATTCGAACCGTCAATTGGATCGGAGAGAGATTGGGATTGTAAAATATGGAACCGTATGCTATGATTTCATTATATTCATCAACCCGGAGGAAGCACCTCTTCTACGACTCAGTAGGAGAGGTGCTTTTTGTCGTTGCGATGGATAAACGACCATAAGGAGGGCATGGAATGAATCTGATTTTTATGAACAGCTTGGAGAAGAGGGTGGATGAAGATCGCGTCACGACGGCGCAGGTGTCGATTTGCGAGCAGCAGGGCATATGGCACGTATTCTGGAACGAACCGCGGGAGAACGGGCAGGAGGAGCAATCAGTCTGGTTCGAGGGCGCTTATTGGGACGAAATGATCACCGTATTCCGCCACCGCATCGCATTGAAGATCGGCGAGGGCTACCGCCCGGTGCTGGAGAGCATGCTGGACGAGCCGTCGCAGAGCAATCGGGGCAAATATACGCAGGCGCTGCAATTTTACAGCGAGACGAACGGCAGCGAGGAGCTGTACGAGCAGCTTCGCGGGTGGCGCCGGACGCAAGCGGCGAAGGACAGCAAAGTGCCGTACATTCTCGCTTCCAACCGAGAGCTGCGGATGATCTGCGCGTTTCTGCCGCAGACGCCGGCGGAGCTGCAGCAAATTCCCGGCTTCGGCGACAGCAAGGTGAAGCTGTACGGCGAAGCGATCATCGAGCTGACACGCGCCTACGAGCGAACGACAACGTTCCCGCTGGATTGGGTGCGCCAGGAGGTCGATCCGCAGCAGTTTCTGCAATGGCAGCAGAAGCAGCGCGAGATGAAGTACAGAATGGAGATGGACAAGCAGGTCGACAAACGCAAAATACTCGAGGGCATGCGGCGCGGCGAAAGCTTGAACGAGCTGCAGCAAGGCGTGTCGATGCCGAGAAGGGAACTGCTGCTCTGGATCGAAGAGCTGGACAAGGAAGGCTACGACACGGAGCCGCTCGTCGAGGTTGAGCTGCAGCGCGTCCCGATGGCCGAGCAGGAAGCGGCGTGGAAGGCACTGGAGGAGGAGGGCGACCGGTACTTGAAGCCGCTCCTGAAGAAGGTGTACGGCGAAGAGGAGCTCAAGGGCAAAGATCTCGATCAGGCCTACGAATGGCTGCGTCTGATTCGTCTTCGTTACCGCCGGGAGAAAGCGCTGCACGATCAGGACGCTGCGCAAGCGGGATGAGCGATTTCCCCAAGTGAATCTGACGATACAAAAAACGTGCGCCGCACCTCGAACCGAACCGCAGATCGGATCAACGTGTTGCGCACGTTTTTTAATTAAACAGGGCCATCGTCACAACCAGTCTTTTTTGCGGAAAATATACAGCATCGCCGCGCCGAGCAGGAACATGACGGCAAGCAGGACGATGGAGCCGTATTGGTAATGCATCAGCGGAATAAAATCAAAGTTCATTCCGTAAATGCCGGTAATGAAGGTAAGCGGCATGAAAATCGTCGTCAGCGCCGTGAACACGCGCATGATTTCGTTCGCCCGGTTGGCCAGGCTGGATTGATAGGCTTCTCGTAAGTTGCCTACCAGCTCTCGGAACGTTTCGAACGTCTCGGAAATTTTGACGGCATTTTCATGGATGTCGCTAAAATATTTTTGCAGCTGATCGTCAATCAGCTTCAGATCTTTTTTGTTTAACGTAAAGATAAGCTCTTTTTGCGGGCCAAGCACTTTACGGAGCCACAAAATTTCGCTTCGCAGACCGATAATTTCGATCAGATGCGATTTTTTTGTATGCATAAGAATGTCTTCTTCAAGATTTTCGATTTTGGCTTCAATCCGGTCGCCGACCGAGAAATAATTGTCCACGACCAAGTCGACGAGGTGATACAGGAACCGGTCCGGCGTGCTGACTTCCTCTTCCCATAGGAGCGGCTTGAGCGCGCGCAGCTCGTTGATTTTCTGCTTCGTCACCGTAATGATGAAATGTTTGCCCAAGAAGATGTTCAGGGCGCGCAGGAAAATCTCTTCGTCGTCGTACCGGATGCTGTTGATCACGATAAAATAATGGCCTTCGTAAATTTCGATCTTCGGACGCTGCTCTTCGACGCTTAAGCAGTCTTCCACCGCGAGATCATGCATGTGGAATAACGGCTGCAGCACTTCCAAATCTTCAATCCCGGCATCAATCCAATAAAAGCCGCTATCCGGCGGCGTTAGCGTTGTGGCAATATCCTCGACGAGCGTGAAAATGCCGTTGTTGACCATGCGAATTTTCATCTGATATTCCTCCTTTTCGTTTGCGGGAAGCTCAAACCAGCTCCGAAAAACGGGCAGGACGATATCAGCGGCCACGGCACCCTTATGTTAGGTCATGCAGGGAGTGCGCGCCGACAGGTTACGTTCTTTAACGATGCCCTCGAAGCTAGTATTGCCTTTTCATTCCGGCGGTTACGCATGCCGCAGCATATTGCGGGCTTCGGTCGGTCGCCTTCCATACATGTTCCACCTCTTTGCACACAGTTTGCAGTACCTGTCTAGTATATAATGCAAATGAAGGCGCGGGCAAGCGGCAAAATGATCATTTATCGCGGTTTACGCGCCCTTTACAGACTATGGCTTATAGTGAAAACTGTGACTTGACGATAGAGGATTTTTCGATTAGAGTAAGGATTAAGATTGTGACAACTGCATATTAATCATGCTGTTTTCTTATCAAGAGTAGGCGGAGGGACTAGCCCAATGATGCCCGGCAACCGGCGTTTCCGAACAGGTCACGCACGGTGCTAATTCTTGCGGAAGCTTTAATGTTTCTGAGAGATGAGAGAGGCGCCCTGATGATGGATGACAAGGACACCTTTCTTTTTGTGGAGGGGTCCTTTTTTTCATGGTGCCAAGCGTCTCCTACTCCAACATGAATTTATTATTTTGTAAAAGGAGCGGTTGCTATGCCGATTAAAGTACCGGACAATTTGCCTGCCAAAGAAGTGTTAGTGAATGAAAATATTTTCGTGATGGACGAATCTGTTGCGTATCACCAAGATATCCGCCCGCTCAAAATCGTCATCCTGAACATTATGCCGACGAAAGAAACGACGGAAACGCAGCTGCTTCGCCTTATCGGCAACACGCCGCTGCAGGTTGAATTCGTGCTGCTGCATCCGAAAACCCATACATCCAAAAATACCGATCCCGAACACCTCGAGCAATTTTACAAAACGTTTGAAGAAATCGCTCACGAGCGGTTTGACGGCATGATCATTACCGGCGCTCCCGTCGAGCAGATGGATTTCGAGGAAGTGACATACTGGGAAGAGCTGAAGGACATCATGTCCTGGAGCCGCACGCACGTTACCTCGACGATGCATATTTGTTGGGCCGCGCAAGCGGGCCTGTACTATCATTTCGGCGTACCGAAATACGGGCTCGACGAAAAAATATTCGGGGTATTCCCGCACACGATCACAAAGCGCAACGTGAAGCTGCTGCGCGGGTTCGACGAAATGTTCTTCGTTCCCCAGTCCCGCCATACCGAGGTGCGCAAGGAAGACATCGAGAAGGCCGAAGGCCTCGAAATTTTGTCCGAATCGGAGGAAGCGGGCGTATATATCGCGGCTTCGACCGACGGCAAGCAAATTTTCGTGACCGGACATTCCGAATACGATCCGCTGACGCTGAAATGGGAATACGATCGGGATGTAGCCAAAGGTCTTGCGATTGCGCTGCCGAAAAATTATTTTCCGCACGACGACCCGAACCGTCTGCCGCTATCCACATGGCGCGCGCATGCCAACCTGCTGTTCTCGAATTGGCTGAACTATTACGTTTACCAAGAAACGCCGTTTGATTTAGGCGCTGGAATATAATTTTGCGATTTTGCCGAATTAAGCACATGCTTTCGAAGCGAGTTTTGTTGCGAAGCTTGTCTAAGAAGCAAATGCTTCACAAAACTTTTAGGAGGACATGACCGACCATGAAGATTGAAAGCCGTTTAGCTCAAATCGGATCGCAGGAGGAGCCCGTTACCGGAGCGGTCAGCTTCCCGGTTTACCAAGCAACCGCATTCCGCCACCCGAAGCTGGGACAAAGCACCGGGTTCGACTATTCCCGCACCAAAAGCCCGACCCGCGCCGTGCTGGAGGAAGCGTTCGCCGAACTGGAATCGGGCGACGCCGGATTCGCCTGCAGCTCCGGCATGGCCGCGCTGCAAATCGTATTCGCTTTGTTCAGCCAGGGCGATCACCTGCTCGTTTCGCTGGATTTGTACGGAGGGACGTATCGCCTGCTTGAGAAGGTGATGAGCCGCTTCGGCGTGACGGCGACCTACGTCGATACGAACGATCTGGACGCGCTCGAGGCGAACTTCCGCGACAATACGAAAGGCTTGCTGATCGAGACTCCAACGAATCCGCTCATGATGGTGACCGATCTTGAGTTGGTGTGCGGCTGGGCGAAGAAGAAGGGCATCCTCTCCATCGTCGACAATACGCTGCTGACCCCGTTCTTCCAGCGTCCGATCGAGCAGGGCGCCGATATCGTCGTGCACAGCGCGACGAAGTATCTGGGCGGACATAACGATGTGCTGGCCGGTTTGATCGTAACGAAAGGCAAGGAGCTGTCCGAGCAAGTGGCGTTCTTGCATAATTCCATCGGCGCCGTTCTCGGGCCGCAGGATTCTTGGCTGCTCATGCGCGGCATGAAGACGCTCGCGCTTCGCATGGAACGGCACCAGTACAATGCGACGCGGATGGCGGAGTTCCTGTCGGCACATCCCGACGTGGAGGAAGTGTTTTACCCGGCGCTGCCGAACCATCCTGGGCACGACATCCAGAACAAGCAGTCGAGCGGCAATACCGGCATCTTCTCGTTCAAAATGAAGGATGCCCGCTTCATCGAGCCGATTCTGCGCCATGTGAAGCTGATTGCGTTCGCGGAAAGTCTGGGCGGCGTCGAATCGCTGATGACGTATCCGGCCGTGCAGACGCATGCCGACATTCCGGAGGAAATCCGCCGCAAGGTCGGCGTTGACGACAAGCTGCTTCGTTTCTCGGTCGGCATCGAGCATATCGACGACTTGATCGCCGATTTGGGCGGCGCGATCGAAGCGGCAAAACGCGAAATATTCGGCTAGACAAACTGCCGACGGAGGGGAAGGAGGATTCCCGCTGCCGTCGGCTTTTTTATGTTCTCGACCGTCCCCCGCTTTGCGTCCTCGCGATCCCACGCCCCCACGTTCGCGCATCCACGCCCTCAAGTCGGTGCATCCACGCTCGTAAGTCCGTGCACCCACACCCTCAAGTCGGTGCATCCACGCCCTCAACTCCGTGCACCCACGTTCTCACGTCTGTGCATCCCCGCCCTCAAGTCCATGCATCCAAGTCCTCACGTCCGTGCACCCACGCTCTCACATCCGCGCATCCACGGCCTCAGATCCGTGTATCAACGTCCTCAAGTCAACGCATCCACGCCCCCACGTCCACGCATCCCCGCTTCTCTGCGTCCCTATGTCCCATAGGGAGATGGGGAATGCGGCATAGCTGCAAAAGTACAGGTATTTTCTGCGTTTGAACGCAAAAAGCAGTAAATTGCTGCAAATGTGCAACTATTTTTCGATGAACCTGCCGACTTAAGGGAACTAGATAAAAATAGATGCACAATTGCATTTATTACTAACCGCATGTAAGAGCCTGGGGAAATAGCTGCATTTTCGCAGTTATTTCTATCCAAGGGGCTTCCAAATCAGCGGAAAAAGTCCGTTATTGTTCACGATTTTGGAGGGTGACGTTGGTAGGCGAATTATGTTACGATGGAATGGATGGGAGTGAATATCGATGAGCCAAATCGATTTAATATTGAATAAAGCCGCAAGCGGCGAACGGATCAATCTGGAAGAGTGTATCGCCTTGTTCGAATCCGACGAAATCGAAAAAATGGGCCATACCGCCAATCTCATTATGCAAAAATGGCATCCGGAGCCGATCACGACGTTTGTTGTCGGACGGAACATTAACTATACGAACATTTGCGACGTGTACTGCCGGTTTTGCGCGTTCTACCGCGCGCCGGGTTCCAAGGAAGGTTACGTCCTTCCGGACAAGGTTATTTTCCAAAAAATTCAGGAGACGCTCGACGTCGGCGGAACCGAAATTTTGATGCAAGGCGGCACGAACCCGGACTTGCCGTTCAGCTATTATACCGACCTGCTGAAAGCGATCAAGCAGCGCTTCGACATTACGATGCATTCGTTCTCTCCGGCGGAGATCATGAAAATGAAGGAAGTGTCCGGCGGTTTGTCGTTGGAGGAAGTCGTTCGCCAGCTGAACGAAGCAGGCCTCGATTCGTTGCCGGGCGGCGGCGCTGAAATATTGGACGACCGCACGCGCCGCAAAATCAGCCGCCTCAAAGGCTCCTGGCGCGACTGGATGGACGTCATGCAAACGGCGCACCGTCAAGGCATGCATACGACGGGCACGATGGTCATCGGCTTCGGCGAGTCGATGGAGGAGCGCGCGCTGCATTTGCTGCGCATCCGCGACGCGCAGGACGAGTGCATTCAGCAGAAGCTGAATACGCCGGGCTTCCTGGCGTTTATTCCGTGGACGTTCCAGCCGGACAATACGAACATGAAAGTCGAAAAAGCGTCGCCCGAGGAATATCTGAAGACGCTCGCGATCAGCCGCATCATGCTCGACAACATTCCGAACTTCCAATCGTCATGGGTGACGATGGGGCCGGAGATCGGCAAGCTGACGCTCAGCTACGGCTGCAACGATTTCGGCAGCACGATGATCGAGGAGAACGTCGTATCCGCGGCAGGCACGACGCATAAGGTCAACATCAGCTCGACGCTGCAAATCATCCGCGAAGCGGGCAAAATCCCGGCGCAGCGCAACACGCGCTACGAGATCCTGCGCGTATTCGACGACAACGCGACCGTGGAGAAAGATTTTGTAATGCAGAACTAATCGTAATAAATAGCAACCTCCGCTCCACGAATTTTTTCGCGGTGCGGAGGTTTTTTGTTGGAAAGCCCAAGTTTTACGTCGCATAGTTTCGTGTGGTCGATCTAACATTGCATTTTTTATACGGATACTAGTATGGTGCCGGTACAAGTTCATTCGATTGTATTTCGTACAATCGGAATTCCAAATCATGTGATTTGAAGAGGGGGAATTCAATTTTGATTGCACATTTTGCAACGGATTTCCTTTTTTACTCGAATTCAGAGGATTTCCATTGCTCGTTATGCAATGATGATCTGACAGGGCTTGATGCGGTCGATGCTGCTGCTGTTGAACACATACGACAAAGAATGGATGTCGTCGGACGTCGAAAACATGTGTCCTTATCCCGACTTAGAAGAAATCCTACCGCGAACATAATTCAACAAGTCCCCTTGTTCTCTGTAAACACCGACCAATTGCTCGATTTGTTCGGTATTCATTCCGGCATGCCGCAACGCTTTTCGGAACGCCTTTATCCCTTGATGCCTTCGGTAAAATACCGCAGGAACAAGCAGACTCCCTTTCCCAACAACCTTTAGGATACCTGATAGCAGAACTAGCCAGCGCATATCAATGATTCGAAAAGCTGGAGGCTACCGACTTGAGCGTTCCGATATAGTCTTTGGCCATTTCCAGCGCATCTGCAGGAGGGATGCCCGCATCCACAAGCCCTTTGTAAAATTGGCCGACGGCCAGCCCCATCTGAGCGCCTGCTTGTTCTGAATACAGCGATTTGATAAGCTCATTCACTAGCTTGGGGACTTTATCCGACATGACCTCCATCAGTTCGCCGATTTCTTTTGTAGGGATATTACTCATAACTAACATCTCCTTATCAGTTGATTTAAAGTATGATATGCCAGGCTCGGCATTGTCATCTTGAAGATCCAATTCACCAAATCCAGCGGGGAATCCACAGTTTGCTCCAGCTCCGTCGCTTTGGACTTCACTTGCTTGAGCCACGCCGACTTCTGACCGGGAGGGAGCGAAGCGGAGATTTGCTGCATTTGCCGGAACAATGTCAGCTCTTCCTTCAAATATTGTCTGAACCGGGGATCTTGGCGGATCAATTCAAACACTTGCATTTTAGACTCCGCATCCAACCAGCCTGCAACATATTGCAATGCAAGCTCCCGCAGTTCTTGTTCCCGCTGATCCATGCTACCCCTCCTCCATCCAGTTCATTAGTTTTCTTTTTGCATAATAACATTTGCTCTTGATAGTCCCTTCCGATAATCCCGTAAGCTGCGCAACTTCCCGGTAGGTAAGACATTCTACGTAAATACAATACATAATCGTTCGGGAGACTTCGTCCAATCGACTCAGCATTTCGGATAAATCAGCACGCAAGATGAGCCGGTGTTCGGGGGAAGCCTCATGCGCCTGTGCCTGCTCCAGCTCGATTTCACTGCTTGTTTCCATATTTGACTTGCGAAGCCGATCGACCATTTTATGGTGTGCGATTGTTAAAATCCAAGCTTTCATGGATCTGACGCGAGGCGCTTTGTCCAGGTTCGTATAAACAGATAAGAAGGTGTCTTGAAAAATATCTTCAATCAGATGCGTGTCACGAAGCTTATATTTCAAATATGAATAGACGCGATCTGCAAATTGTTCGTAGATTCCGTCAAATTCCACATTTCCCCACCCCCTCACTACAATAGTCGTTATCAAACCGAGATTAGTTCGAATCGCCCGATGATTTTTGAAAAATATTTTTATTGGACTAGCAGAAGTTCAATAAACGCACTAAAATCATACTTTCCTCCCATTTCCTCAACTATGAACACGATTTGAGCTCTTTTCTTGCTTTTCGCAGCTTGGATCTGCAAGATTCGAGATAATCGCCGAACGACAGAGATAATCCAAGAAAACAAAAGGTTATCCGTCAAGTAAGCGCTCCACTCCTTCGCAGGTTTCCAATTCGTGCCTCATTTCGCTTGAAAGCCGCCTTTACAGTTTCAAGAGCGAGGAGTATGATTCAATTCATGATTTACCAATTCAACGAATTGCTTCAATGATCGCTGAGTTTCCGAACAGGAAAACGGGGGAACCAACCGCGATATGGCCGTCTGTGTGAGAGCGGATTGCGATGTCGCATGGGGTGAATCCTTAAGGTCAAACAAGATGACCTTGGGGTAGGGCGAACTCTCACCGCCCGAATCCGGCAGCTAACCTCGTAAGCGTGGATGGAGAGAGGAGTGACACCGTGATCGTGTAAACGACCGCAGGGGTTAAAGCCTCTGTGGTTTTTTATTGTCCAAAAACGAAATGTGATGAATCATAATGCATCTTTATCGCTGAGTCTCCGAGCAGGAGAGCGGGGGAACCAACGGCCGCGGGCCGATGTGAATAAGCATCGGGCCGAAGCCACGGGGTGAATCCTTAAGGTCAAACAAGTTGACCTTGGGGTAGGGCGACTTCCACGTCCGAATCCGACAGCTAACCTCGTAAGCGTATAGGGAGAGGCAACGATTGTCGTGCTTTCCAACTGCGATTCGAATAACGAATCGCATGATGCCGGAAGCCTGCGAGAAGAGTTCCTCATCTCGCAGGCTTCTTTGTTGTTGCTTTCTCCTTAAAGTACAAGGAGGAGAATTGGAATGGAGAATACCTATCAGCCGGAGGAATCCGACGGGGAACCGCAGTTTACGCTGGTGTACGCACCGAACAAAGCGGGAGAAAATTTTGTGAAGCTTTTGAAATATAAAAAAATTCCGTATGCCGTCTTGACGAATACCGAAGAGGCAAGAAGCTATTGGACCGGCCTCGGCGTACAGCATGTCATCTGCATCGATTCGGCGGATCACCAGACTTGGATCGTGCCTGAGGTGGCCGTCGGCAATGTTTACATTTTCGAACAAAGCCTGAATTTGTGCTGCCGTTTCATTCAGGTTTGCCGGACGTGGACGTCCAAGTCGATTTATGTCATTACGCAAGGGGCAAATCCGCGGATGATCTATCGGGGGTTAGGCGCGGATTGCGTCGTGCATTCAAGAACCGGTGAGGTTGCGTTTCTGCTGCAATCCTCCGAGAACGGGTAGGAGTTGATATTCAATGTTGGACTTATATATGATTTCGGCGCTAGCCGCCGCGTTCGGCTTGTTTTACGGATTTCTCCGTTGGTGCGACAGCGTGGTTGAGACGGGAGGCGAGCCGAAATGATCGTCGTGCTGATCGCAGCGCTGTTCGTATTCGTATATTTGGCTTATGCGCTAGTGAATCCGGAGAAGTTCTAATGTAAAGATGCGGAGGAGAGTTTAGATGGGAATGATACAAATCGCCGCGGTCATCGCGCTGCTTTTATTGCTTGTCAAACCTTTGGGGACGTACGTGTATCGCGTCTTTTCCAATGAATCGAATTGGAGCGACAAGCTGTTCGCGCCGGTCGAGAAGCTGATATATAAAGCTGTCGGCTTGCGCAACCGCTCCGGGATGACATGGAAAAAATACGCGTTAAGCTTTATTCTGACCAACATTGCGCTGGTTGCGATCAGTTATATTGTATTGCGGCTGCAAAAAGGTCTGCCGCTGAACCCAAGCGGGACCGACAACATGGAGCCGACCCTGATTTTCAATACGGTCATCAGCTTTATGACCAACACGAACCTACAGCATTACAGCGGCGAATCAGGACTTAGCTATTTCTCGCAAATGGCGGTTATCACGATGATGATGTTCACCTCGGCGGCGACCGGCTTTTCGGTGGCGATCGCGTTCGTGCGCGGCATTACGAGCAAAGGGCAGCATATCGGCAACTTCTTCGAAGATTTCATCAAGGCGCATACGCGGATTTTTTTCCCGTTCGCCGTTGTCATTACGCTGCTGCTCGTCGCCTTGCAGGTGCCTCAGACGCTGCAGCCTACGGTTACGGCGACAACGCTTGAGGGGGCCGTGCAGCAAATCGCGATGGGCCCGGTTGCTTCGCTGGAATCAATCAAGCATTTAGGCACGAACGGCGGCGGATTTTTCGGAGCGAACTCTTCGCACCCGTTTGAAAATCCGAACGCGTTAACGAACGTCATCGAAATGCTGTCGATGTGGGCGCTGCCGGCGGCATTGCCGTATACGTACGGATTGTTCGCCCGTAACAAAAAGCAAGGCTGGGTGATTTTCTCAGCGATGATGACGTTGTTCATCCTGTTTCTGTCGATTGTCTTTTATTCGGAAAGCCAAGGCAATCCAGCCATTAATGCGCTTGGCGTCGATGCTTCGCAAGGCAGCATGGAAGGCAAAGAAGTCCGCTTCGGTATCGCGCAGTCGGCCTTGTTCACGACGGTGACGACGGCGGCAACGACCGGTACGGTCAACAATATGCACGATACGCTGACGCCGCTCGGTCAGATTACGCCGCTTGCCTTGATGATGCTGAACTGCGTGTTCGGCGGCAAAGGCGTCGGACTCGTCAATATGCTGATGTACGCGATACTGGCCGTGTTCTTGTGCGGGTTGATGGTCGGGCGAACGCCGGAATTTCTAGGCAGAAAAATCGAAGCGCGCGAAATGAAGCTAATTGCAATCGCGATTCTAGCGCATCCGTTCATCATATTGGCACCTACCGCGATTGCGTTTCTCACCGATCTCGGAAAAGGCGCGATTACGAACCCGGGCTTCCACGGCATCTCGCAAGTGTTGTACGAGTATACGTCGTCCGCTGCGAATAACGGCTCCGGCTTCGAGGGACTTGCCGACAATACGCCGTTCTGGAACATCTCGACCGGACTCGTCATGCTGTTCGGCCGCTATATTTCGATGGTGGCGCTGCTGGCTGTGGCGGGATCGATGGTCCGCAAGCAATGGGTGCCTGAAACGATCGGCACGTTCCGCACGGACAACAAGCTGTTTACCGGCATTCTTGTCGGAATCGTGCTGCTCATCGGCGCATTGACCTTCCTGCCGGTGCTGGCGCTTGGACCGATCGCCGAATATTTGACGCTTCGATAATGGGAGAGGTGCAATGATCATGGGAACTCCGCGTAAAAAAATGTTGACCGCGCCGATTGTGAATCAAGCGGTTAAAGATAGCTTTAAGAAACTAAACCCGGTGCAAATGATGAAAAATCCGGTCATGTTCGTTGTTGAGGTTGGCACATTCATCGTGCTGTTGATGGTGTTGTTTCCCGGATATTTTCATACGACCGGGGACCTTGGGTTTAACATTACCGTGTTCTTGATTCTACTGTTCACGCTGCTGTTCGCGAACTTCGCCGAGTCGCTCGCGGAAGGCCGAGGCAAAGCGCAAGCGGCCACGCTCAAGCAGACGAAAAAAGAAACGATGGCGAACAAGGTGATTTCCGGCGGTTCCGGCGTCAAAGCCGTTCCGTCGACCGAGCTTCGAAAAGGCGACATTGTCATCGTCGCGCAAGGCGAGCTGATTCCGGGCGACGGCGAAGTGATTGAAGGGCTCGCTTCGGTCGACGAGTCGGCGATTACCGGCGAATCGGCCCCGGTCATTAAAGAAGCGGGCGGCGACTTCAGCTCGGTCACGGGCGGAACCCGCGTCGTTAGCGATACGATCAAGATCCGCATTACGAGCGATCCGGGCGAGTCGTTCATCGATCGGATGATTTCCCTCGTCGAAGGGGCAAAACGCCAAAAAACGCCGAACGAAATCGCGTTAAACACGCTGCTCATCAGCTTAACGCTTATTTTCCTCATCGTTGTCGTTACGCTGAATCCGATCGCCGCGTTCGTGAACGTGGATTTGAAAATCCCGGTATTGATTTCATTGCTCGTCTGTCTCATTCCGACGACGATCGGCGGTTTGTTGTCCGCAATCGGCATTGCGGGAATGGACCGCGTGACGCAGTTCAACGTGCTGGCAATGTCCGGCAAAGCGGTGGAGGCATCCGGCGACATCAATACGATGATTCTCGACAAGACGGGAACGATTACGTTCGGCAACCGGATGGCGAGCGAATTCATTGCGGTCGGCTCCCAATCGGGAAACAAGGTCGCCGAGTGGGCCGCGATCAGCTCGCTGAAGGACGAAACGCCGGAAGGACGGTCGGTGCTGGAGTTAATGAAGCGGAATGAATTGAGCTATGACGCTTCTTTGGGCAATGGCGCCGAGTTTATCGAGTTTAAGGCGGAGACGCGGATGAGCGGCCTGGATTTGACGGACGGCCGCAAAGTGCGCAAAGGCGCGGTCGATTCGATCAAGCGATGGGTCGCGGCGCAAGGAGGCGCGATACCGGCGGATTTGGACGAACGGAGCAACGGAATCGCCTCGGAGGGCGGAACGCCGCTTGCCGTTGCAGTAGACAGCGAAATCGTCGGCTTGATCTATTTGAAGGATACAGTGAAGCCGGGCATGAAGGAACGGTTCGACCAGCTTCGCAAGATGGGCATCAAAACGATCATGTGTACCGGCGACAATCCGCTGACCGCGGCAACGATCGCTCGCGAAGCGGGCGTGGACGAATTTATCGCCGAAAGCAAGCCGGAGGACAAAATCGCCGTCATTCGCCGCGAGCAGGCGGAAGGCAAGCTTGTTGCCATGACCGGCGACGGCACGAACGACGCGCCGGCGCTTGCCCAAGCCGATGTCGGCCTAGCGATGAACAGCGGCACGATCGCCGCGAAGGAAGCGGCCAACATGGTCGATCTCGACTCCGACCCGTCGAAGATCATCGAGGTCGTTGCGATCGGTAAACAGCTGCTCATGACGCGCGGCGCTTTGACGACGTTCAGCATCGCGAACGATATCGCCAAATATTTCGCCATCATCCCTGCGATGTTCATGTTAGCGATACCGGAGATGAACGCGCTCAACGTGATGGGATTAGGCTCACCGTTATCCGCAATTCTGTCGGCGCTTATTTTTAACGCGATCATCATTCCGCTGCTTATCCCGCTTGCGATGAAAGGCGTTGCCTACAAGCCGATGAGCTCGACCCAACTTCTGAGCAGGAACTTGCTGATCTACGGCCTTGGCGGCGTGATGGTGCCGTTTGTCGGCATCAAGCTGATCGACCTCGTCGTGACGATTTGGATTTAAAGACTTATACCTATTAGGAGATGAAAAGGTATGAATGATTCGATAAACGCTCCGTCGCCGTCGGCGGGATCATATTTGTTTACCATCCTGCGTATCAGTGTATTGTTCATCGTGCTGTGCGGAATCGTCTATCCGCTTGTCTGCACGGGGATCGCGCAGCTGGCGATGCCGGATCAAGCGAACGGCAGTTTGATCAAGAATGAAGCCGGACAAGTGATCGGCTCGGAGCTGATCGGGCAAACCTTCGCCGATCCGAAATTTTTCCACGGCCGCGTGTCCAGCATCGATTATAACGGCGCGGGCTCCGGCTCCAATAACTACGCGCCTTCCAACCCGGATATGCTGCAGAGGACGAAGGATTCGATCGAAGCATGGAAGCGGGAAAACCCGGACGTTCCGGTCAGTCAGTTGCCCGTCGATCTGATCACAAACTCCGGTTCCGGGCTGGACCCGCACATTTCGCCGGAATCGGCGAAGGTACAGGTGCCGCGAATCAGCAAGCTGACCGGCATCCCGGCCGAGAAGCTAAATGCACTGGTCGAGGAGCATACCGAGGGACGGGAGCTTGGCTTGTTCGGCGAGAAGCATGTGAACGTGCTGCAGCTGAATATTGCGTTGTCGGCGATGATACAATAGCCGTTCGAAAAACCTGCCTGATTGCAGAAATCAGGCGGGGTTTCGGCATGTTGTTGAGCATCGTCATGGGACCACGCACTACGCGCCGGGAGCTGCTAGCTGCGCGTGGTACGAATCACGTAATCACTGTACCGGTCGGTCATTGTGCGGTTGTTGATAAGGGGGAGTCATGGTGGAAAATTTCAAGAGAAAAACGCCGGAAGAAATATTGCTGTCGATCTACAAGCTGGGGCGCGGTCGGCTGAAAGTGTTGGTCGGAGCCGTAAGCGGATCGGGTAAAACGTATCAAATGCTGCGAGAGGGGCAGCATTTGCAGCAGCAAGGCATCGATGTCGTCATTTGCGGCGTGTCGACGCTGGGGCGGCCGGAAACGGTGGAACAAATCGGCAGTCTGGAGCGCGTGCCGAGCATCCATTGGGTGAAGGATGGTGTAGAGAAAAAGGATTTGAATCTCGAAGCGCTCGTGGCACGCAATCCGGAAGTCGTGCTCGTCGATAACTTGGCCCACCGCAACAGGGAAGGCGCCCGGTTCGCTACGAGACTGGACGACATTCATTATTTGCTGAACAAAGGAATCAGCGTCATTACGACGATTAATGTATATGAACTGGAAGGCATGCATGAAATTGCGCAGAAGCTGACCGGCATCGAAGCCGAAGAAACCGTTCCCGCAGATACGCTGGAGCTGGCGGACGAAGTCCGGCTCATCGACGTCAGTCCCGAAACGGTGCTGAAGCGGTTCGCGGAAGGCGGCCTACGGGGCGGCCGGGACGGCGAATGGCTGGAGCGGGGCAATCTCGGCGTGCTTCGTGAGCTGTCGCTGCGGCTCATGGCCGAAGACGTCAACGATTCGCTGGAGAAGCATCGCGAGAAGCTCGGCCTCGTCGGGCCGTCCGGCGCGGCGGAACGCATTCTTGTATCGGTGCAGTATCACTGGAACGGCTCGATCTATATTCGCCGCGGACAGCAAATCGCCAAACGGCTGAACGGCGAGCTCGTTGTCGCTTCCTTCGTCTCGCCGGAGAAGGAATTGTCGAAGGAGCAGGCTACGTTCCGAAGATCGATGATCAAGCTGACCGAAAAGGTCGGCGCCGCCTTCGAAGAGCTGCCGCTTCCGCCGAGACGCGCTTTGCCCGCCGCGCTCGTCCGGTATGCCCTTGAACGGCACGTGACACGGATCGTGCTGGGCCACTCCAAGCAAAAACGCTGGCAGGAGCTCATTCAAGGCTCTATTGTAAGCGGAATTTTGAAGCATACGCGCAATATCGACGTATTTATGGTCGCCGACCGCACCGAGCATGAGGGCGAGCGCATTATCCCGGCGAAACGCGAGCCGGAACGAACCGACGAGTTGTTCCGGAGGTTGAGCGACGACGAGGTGGAGGAGAAAATCGACCGGATCCGTCGCGGCAAATTTAAGGTGTATGTCGGCGCGGCGCCCGGCGTCGGCAAAACGTATACGATGCTGCGGGAAGGGAACGATTTGCGCAAAAGAGGGATCGACGTCGTCGTTGGGCTGCTGGAAACGCACGGAAGGAAGGAAACGGCCGCCCAGGTCGGCGAATTGGCGGTATTGCCGCGCAAGACGATCCATTATAAAGAAGCGAAGCTTGAGGAAATGGATGCGGACGAAATCATTCGGCGCAATCCGGAGGTGGTGCTCGTCGACGAATTGGCCCATACGAACGTGCCGGGCAGTACTTACAAAAAACGGTACGAGGATGTCATTCGGATATTGGAAGCCGGCATATCCGTGATCTCGACGGTGAACGTGCAGCATCTGGAAAGCTTAAATGATGCGGTGGAGCAAATTACCGGCGTGCGCGTACGGGAAACGGTGCCCGATTCCATCCTGCGCATGGCGGACGAGGTCGAGCTGATCGACGTGGCGCCCGAATCGCTGCGCCAGCGGATGAAGGAGGGCAAAATTTACGCGATGGCCAAGGTAGAGCAAGCGCTCGGCGCTTTTTTCAAGATAGGCAATTTGATTGCCTTGCGGGAGCTTGCGCTGCGCGAAATCGCCGACGATGTCGACGAGCGGCTGGAATCGTGGGAACGCCGGAAAACGCTGCGCGGCCCTTGGCGAAGGAAGGAGGTTATCTTCGTCTGCATCCATACGGGAGAACGCGCGGAGCGGCTGATCCGCAGAGGCTTTCGCATCGCGTACCGGCTGAAGGCGGCTTGGTTCGTCCTATATGTGCACGAAGAAGGCAAACCGGTGGATGAAGGGACGGCGAAGCGGATCGATACGCTTCGCTCGTTAACCGAACGGTTCGGCGGGACGTTCGAAATGCAGGAATCGCGCCGCCGGAAACGGATCGCGCAGGTGCTCGTGGACAAAGCGAACGAGTATCGCGCGACCCAGCTTATCATCGGTGGGTCGCGGAGACCGTTCTGGTACGAGTGGCTTCACGGCTCGATCGTCCGGAGCGTGCTTCGTTCGGCGCGGCATATCGACGTGCTCGTCGTAGCCGACCCTCAGTCGGACCGGACATGATCCGTATGTGCAGAAGACGGCTGTAACCGTTTTTGGTGCTGTCTTGCGCGTCGCGATGCAGTACAATGACCGTAACGATGAATTGAATCCAGGGTTACAATAATTGGAGCATCATCTTGTTGTCGCCATGACGGGTTACAAGCGCCCCGCGTTCATGCGATCTTCCATATGTTCATCCTTCGACAGTTGGTGTACAATGGCAGTGATATGCACGTCTGATCAGTTGCCTTCATGGAAAGGAGCAGTAGTCGGAGCATGGTTGCCGCCGTTGTCCTGAAGCAAAGCGCTTACTTTTTGTACGGCATTTTTGCGTTTTTAGTTTTGTTTATGATCTTCTTCACGCTGCATTATATCCGCAAGAGGGTCGGCGGTCCTGTCCTTTGGCTGCGATGGATTTGGATTGCGGGACTGGCGGGGGCGATGCTGTGCGGCGGGCTTTTTGCAGTGACGGAAGCCGCTCAAAAGGCGAATGCCGTTCCGCGAACGCTCGAGTTGACGGGCATTCAAGGAATCGGATTTTCGCCCGACGGCAAGCGGCTGCTCGTTTCCTCCGCGGAAGGCATACATGAATACGCGAACCGGGTGTGGAACAAGACGATAGATGGATCGCACCGGTATGCTGGGTTCAGCATAGTGGACAATGGGTATTACGCAAGTGGCCGTCCGGGTGAAGGGATTTCGCTGAAAGATCCGCTTGGCGTCGTCCGCAGCCGGGATGACGGCCGAACGTTGGACATCCTGGATCTATACGGCGAAGCCAATTTCTCTTTGCTTGCCGCCGGCTACCGCTCGCATGTGCTGTATGTCGTGAATTCGAAGCCAAATGCGCGCATGGAGCAGCCCGGTTTGTATCATTCGTTGAATGACGCGGCCACATGGAATCAAGTCGCGATGAACGGCGTGTATGGCGATCTGTACGCCATCGCGGCGCACCCTACCGCTTCCGGAACGGTGGCGATCGCAACGGAAACCGGCGTCTTCGTTTCGGACGACGCCGGCAGCCGCTTCGAGCAAATCGCCTTCAAGGTTCAAGCAACGGCCGTTGCCTTTGATTCGTCCGGGCATCTGCTTGCCGCGGGCTTCATGGACGGCAAGCCAAAGCTGTTCCGGCTGTCCCGCGAGACCGGGAAAATGGATATGATGGCTTTGCCGCAGCTCGCGGGCGGGGACGGCGTTGCCTTTATCGCGCAAAATGCCGCATCACCGAATGAATTAGCCGTCGCTACGGCGGCGAAAGACGTTTACCGATCCGCGGATAACGGGCGAACCTGGCTAAGGATCGCGGAAAAAGGACGGACTTTGGATCAAAATACCGAGAAACGATAGGAGGACTCCATATGAATCATCATGAACTGAACGATGAAATCCGGAATGTGCGGGCTGATGAGATGGATCAGCATTTCGCTCTGTCATCGTTCGCCTTTCAATACGACATTACGCCGGAAGAAATTGAGCTGCGCAAGCCATGGTTTGAGCCGGATTGGATCTGGGGATATTTTACGGAGGGCCAGCTTGCCGCCAAAGTCGTCATACTGCCTTTCGAAACGTACATCCAAGGCAAGCCGATATCGATGGGCGGCATCGCGGGCGTTGCCACTTGGCCGGAGCACCGCCGCGGTGGCAAAGTCGGAAAACTGCTGTCCGTCGCCTTGAAAGCGATGAAGGAGAAGGGCCAAATCGTTTCGTTCCTCAGTCCGTTTGACTTCCCATTCTATCGCAAATACGGCTGGGAAACGTACGTGGAGAAGAAGAGATATACGATCGAAAAAGCGCTGTTGCCGACTTCGATCGAAGCGGGCGGCCGGGTCGTCCGCAAAACGAAGCAGGAGTGGCCGCTGCTTGATCGGATCTATGACGAGTACGCACGAGCTTATAACGGGACGATCAAGCGGACGGAGCATCTCTGGTCGAATATCAACTTGCGGGCTCCGGGCCAGATCGCCGTATATTACGACGGGCAAGAGGAGCCTCGCGGTTATATTTATTATGAGGTCAAGAACAGCGCCATGACGATCCGCGAGCTTATATTCCTCGATGAATCGGCCAGGCTCGGACTGCTGAAATTTATCGCCAATCACGATTCCATGCTGGAACGCGTCACGCTGGACGCCCCGGCGGACGACCCGCTGGCGTTTCTGCTGCCGAATCC
This sequence comes from Paenibacillus sp. sgz302148, assembly GCF_056120465.1. Taxonomy (NCBI): domain Bacteria; kingdom Bacillati; phylum Bacillota; class Bacilli; order Caryophanales; family Paenibacillaceae; genus Paenibacillus; species Paenibacillus sp. sgz302148. Next base: position 21,614 of record NZ_JBVYOJ010000005.1, on the reverse strand, counting down.
GCGTATCAAGCAGGAGGTCGTGCCGTATTTTATGGCACGTATCGTGGACTTCCCCGCATTCGTCGAATCGTATGCATTCGCTGCGAATCCATCGGCGGATGGAACGACGCGCGTTCTGCGGCTAAAGATCGCCGACAAGCATGCGCCGTGGAACGATGGCGGCTTCATGCTTTCCGTGGACGCCGATGGACGGGGGAGTGCAGAACCGCTGCGGAATGACGGTGGCGAATCGGCGACTGTGCCGCAATTGTCATGCGACATCCAGACGTTAACGGCGATGATGCTCGGCTACCGTCGTCCGGCGCTGATGAGTGTGATCGGCCGCCTGCAAGGCGATGCCGATGCGGTTCAGCTGCTGGAAAGCTTGATCCCGCACAAATTGCCTTATTTGATGGACTTTTTTTAATCCGCGCCAAAAAACATTGCCCGGTTCTTCATCGAACCGGGCTTTTCGTATACAACGTATCGCCGTTATTTCCACTCGCCTTGAATATTGTTTTTCGTAAGCTCCTGATTCACTTCATCGATCGCTTCTTTGCCGCCTTTGGCCATAAATTCCTCGACCATCTTGTCCCAATCGGATACCGGTCTTTGGCCAACGACCATCTTCGTTGTTTCATCCGTAATGTATTGGTTCAGCTCGGTTTTTTTGGCCATGTACGTCGGAGCGATAATGCGGCTTGTCGGATCAACGTAAAATTTGGTCGACTTCAGCATACCGGCAAGCGCCTTGTTAAACGCTTTGCCTTCCGGTGTTTTAGCGGTGTAGGCGAACTCGTCCAAATCGGCGTCGTTTAATGCCATGCCGAAATTCAAAATATAAGCGCTTGGCGCGACGGAGGAACGGTTTTCCGGAATGTATTGAGCGATGCCGTCCACGACTTTGTAGCCTTTGCCTTCTCCGCCGTTCATCCAGTCGTAATACGCGTTTTGCGCATTTTGTTGATCGGCCGGCACATAGGTGCGGAAATAATCGATCATTTCGAGAATGCGCTTCACTTTTTCCGGCTCGTCCTTCAGCTTGGACGAAATCATGTACATGCGATACCAGCCCGACCCCATCTTCAAGCCTTGGGAACCGTCCGGAGCCGCGAAAGGAGGAATCGGCACCACCTCGGCTTTCGGATCGTTCTGCTTTAATGTCGCAAAGTCGATTCCAGTGCCGCCGGGCTGCTCATACCAGATGCCGACTTTTCCTGCGTTAAATGCTTTGAACACATCGTTATAGTTTGTGACGGCCCAGTCTTTGTTAAGCGTCCCTGCTTTGTACAGATCGGCAAGGAACTCGATTTTTGCCTTGTTCGCTTGCGAAATGTTGCCCGGGATATATTGGCCGGCTTCGTTTTTGTGATACCAAGCCGTATTGCTGTAGTACGTGCCGAATGCCGGATCGTAATAAATGCCTTTTGCGAGGCCGAGGCCTTGCGTATCCGCTTTGTTGTTGCCGTCCGGATCGTTGTTGTTAAACGCGATAATAACCTGCTTCAGCTCGTCGTAATTGGTCGGCATTTTTAACCCGAGCTTGTCGAGCCAGTCTTTGCGGATGAGCGGTTTTTTGCCGCCTTTGGCCGAAAAATACGTCGGAATGCCGTAAACATGGCCGTCGACTTTCAGCGAATCCCAGATGTAGCCGGGTACAAGCTTGAACGTCTCATATTGGCTCAAAAACTCATCCAAAGGCAAAAATGCGCCTTCTTTTGCCCATTTGAGGTAGTTCGAGTTCACTTCCTCCATGCCGATAACGTCCGGCAAATCGCCGGAGGCCATTTTGACCGCCAATTTTTCTTCATACGTATCCCACGGGATATATTGCGATTTGAAGTCGACGTTGAATTTCTCGTTGATTTTCGTAACGGCTTCGCTTTGCGGAGCGGGCACCGGATCTTCCCAAGTACCGTCAAACCAGTTGATCGTAATTTTTTCGTTTTTCGCATCGGCAGCCGAATCCGCCGTTCCGGACGGCTCGGCCGAATCTTTGGTTTGTCCGCCGGAGCAGCCTACGATGCTGCCGATCAGCAAGACGGATAATGCAGCGGTCATCAGACGTTTTTTCAATGAAAACCCTCCCCGAGTCATTGTACAACATTTTTTCCCCTAACATGGTTTGCCGTTACCCTTTCACGGATCCGAGCATCACCCCTTTCGCAAAATGCTTTTGCAGAAACGGATAAACGATGAGTATCGGAATCGTTGCGATTAATATCGCCGCCATGCCGATCGTTTCGGCCGGAGGCGGGTTTTGCCCGAGCGCCATCTGCTTGCCTTCGGACAAGGTGTTCGTCGCCTGCTCCAAAATGACGATTTGCCGCAAAATGACCTGGACCGTCCATTTCGCCGGATCGCTAATGTAGATCAATGCCGAGAAATACGTGTTCCAGTTGTTCACCGCATAAAACAAGCCGAATGCGGCTAATGCGGGCTTGGACAACGGAAGGATGATCCGGGCGAAAATTTGCAAATCGTTCGCGCCGTCGATCCGTGCCGCTTCGGTGAGCTCTTGCGGAATGCCGAGGAAAAACTGCCGCATCACGATCAAGTTAAACGAATTGATCGCGCCCGGAATGATCAGCGCCCAATACGTATCAAGCAGGTGCGTTGCCCTTACGACCATATAAGTCGGAATAATGCCGGCCCCGAAGACGAAGGTGAACAGGACGAGAAAGAGGAAGAACCGCTGTCCCGTAATATTGCGCGAAAGAGAATAGGCCATCATGGAAGTCAGCATGAGACTGAGCAAGGTGCCTGCAGCCGTAACAAGCACGGTTACCACGATGGAGCGGGTGAACGCTTTCGAATGAAAAATGTACTCATAAGCGTCGAATACCCACTTTTGAGGAAATAACACGATTTCTTTTTGTACGTATTCCGCGTACGATGTGAATGACACGGTGACCATGTAATAGAACGGGAACAACATGACCAGTGCAATTACGGTTAGTAGGACGATGTTTACTAGATTGCCCAGTTTTTCAGGAAGTGTGTGTTGCACGTTAATAAACCCCTTCTTCGCCGAATTTTTTGGCAAGCCGGTTCGCCCCGACAATCAGCACAAGGCCAACGAAGGATTTGAATAACCCGACGGCTGTTGCGAAGCTGAAATCGGACTGCTCGATCCCTTTGTAATAAACAAAGGTGTCGAGTACGTTGCCCATTTCTTTGTTGAACGGGTTCAGCATGAGGAAGATTTGCTCGAAGCCGACGTCAAGAACGCTTCCCAAACGCAAGATGAGCAAAATAACGATCGTGCTGCGAATCGCCGGCAGCGTAATGTGCCATATTTGCCGCCACCGGTTCGCCCCGTCGACAACGGCGGCCTCGTACAAGTTCGGATTGACGCCCGACAGCGCAGCCAGGAATATAATCGTGCCCCAGCCGGATTCCTTCCAAATGACCTCGAGCACGACAAGCGGCATAAACCAGCCGGGCTCCTGCAGGAAAGAAATGGCTTCCGTGCCGAACGCCGCGTGCAGCAGCTTATTGATGATGCCTTCGCTTTTCAAGAAAACGGTTACAACACCAATAACGACAACCCAGGATAAAAAATGAGGCAAATAAACGATCGATTGGACGATCCGTTTATACCTTTCATTCCGCACCTCATTCAGCATAAGTGAAAGGATGATCGAGACCGGAAACGCAAAAACGATTTGCAGAAACGACAAGTATAGCGTGTTCCAGATGACCCGGACGACTTCGCTGTCTTCGAAAATTTTGCGAAAATGCTTCAGCCCGACCCAGTCGCTATGCATAAAGCCCTTAAAAGCGCTGAAGTCTTGAAAGGCGATGACGTTACCGGCCATCGGAACGTACCGGTATACGAGGAAATAAATAAGCCCGGGCAGAAGAAGCAAAAACAAGTAACGTTCTTTCCATAACCTTGCGGCCATCGCGCCGACCCTCCCGTAAAAAGTTTGTGTCTTGATTTGTTGCGGCATTGCTATAGTATAATAGGCAACACGGCCGAACCACCTGCAATACTGCGGTTTTCGTGCGAAATTGCGGGTTTTTCGAAGATTTGCACAGGTTTCGTAAAAATGCTCATTTCCCGGGGAGGAAGCTTGAAGGATGAAATCCATATTGCAATTAAAGCTTAACCGCCAATCCATCTTGATGAAGCTGCTCATCAGCTTTATGGCGATCATCCTGCTCTTTGTTTCGTTTAATTTGCTGTCGCTATTTATATTTCGTGATTCCGCCCACGATGAAATCATCACCTATAACGAAACGAACCTGTCCAACACGACACGCGGCTTCGAGCAATATTTTCAGCTGCTGAACGTTACGCTGGTCAATTGGTACTTAAAAGACGAAGACCTGCAAAAATTCAACAAGCCGAAGCTGGACTATGTCGCCGCCGGCAAAGTCATCGACGGATTGCAGAGCATGGCCGACAACCCGCAATTGTATTTGAACAATTTATTCGTGTATAACGTCAAGCTTGATTTTCTTCTGGAAAAATCGCGAGGAGGAAATCCGGAGGAGCTGTTCCGCAGCCACTACAACAATTCGAAATATCCGTTTGAATTTTGGCGGCGGGAGTTCGCAAAGCAATTTTATTTCAAGCTGTATCCGGCCGCGTCGTTCACGGCTTCAGATATGTCTAATAAGCCGCCGGCGCCGCAGATGGAGCTTGTCATGCCTTATATGATCAAAACCAAGCTGAATGCGGACCTTGTGCTGCTTGCGTTTATCGATGCGCGGAAGCTGTTTCTGAATTACCATCAATCGATAAACGATAACTTTTATATTCTCGATCCGCAGGGCGTTCCGGTTTTTTCTTCGGATTCGACGGGGGAACTGAAGCTTCCCGTCCTGCCGGCGGACAAAAACTGGGTAAAGGAGCACGGCAATTATTATTTCTACCAAAAGGGCGGCACAAGCGGGTATACGTACGTCAACATCGTGCCGGGAGCCGAAATTTCCGCACATCTTTACCGGCTGGTCGTTACGCTGATCGTTTTGCTTGTCATTGCCGTCGTGATCAGCATTACGGTATCGGTATTTTTCAGCATGCGGTTCAACAATCCGGTGCGGAGGATCGTCGAGTCGATTCGCCAGTTGAACGAGCTTAAGACGGGGAACGGGCCTGTCAACGAATTTGACCTGATTCATGAAAATATCGGGCGTCTCGTGGAAATGAGCAAGGATGCGGGCGCACGGCTCGAACAAAATAACAGCTTGCTGCACCATTATTCGCTCATGAACCGGCTGAAGCGAATCCGCAGCGGCTTTGCCGAGCCACGTGCAGCCGAACAGGAGCAATTGCCGTTCCGTTTCGTGTTGTTCCAGCTTGCGTTCAAGCAGCCGTTCTGGGACGAACTCGGCGGCGAGGAGGAGCGGGCCACTTATTTTATCCGCGAGTTCGTGCACCAGTCGATCGTCTCGCATATCGAGGATGCGCGGACATTTCAGGTGGAATCGGATCAGATTCTATCGATCATGTATACGAATGGGGCCGATGAACGGTGGAAGGAAGCTTTGGAAAGGCTGAAGCACGTTTTATCGGAGGACGGCCGATATTGCCTGATCACGATTTCGGTCAGCTCCCTTTACGAGCGCTCGTCCCAAATGACGGAAGCGTACGAAGAGGTGCTCATGCTGAACAAGCACCGTCCGTTTAGCGAAGAAACGGTGCTGATGGACAGGCTGCCTGGCGTCAAGGACGAGCCTCATTCCTTGTATGCGTCGATCGAGCAAGAGCTTCATGTGAACCTTCACGAAGGCAACGAAGCGCTCGTGCTGCAAACCGTCAAGCGCATGCTGGCGCACATGAACAAAAAACGGTACCCGTCGGTTTATTATCGGCAGTTTGCCGAAGAAGTGGCGAGAAAAGCGGTGCGAACGGTTCATACGCTCGGGCTTGATTCCGAGACTAGCGGATTATCCGGCTGGCTGCGGGAGATCGAACGGATTCATACGCCGGATGAGCTGGAGCAGTATTTGGAGCGGCTGGTTAGCGAGGTATGCCGGCGCGTCCGGCATAAAAAAGACGAGCGCGACCCGATTATTGACGGCGTAGCCCAATATGTGGAGACGTATTACGCGGAGGACGTCTCGCTCGATCTGCTGGCCGAACGGCTGGGCATTACCGGCGGATATTTATCGACGTATTTCAAGGAGAAAACGGGCATCAACTTCGTCGATTACGTGGGCGAATTCCGGATTCAGAAGGCGAAGGACCTGCTGCTGCATACCGATATGAAAATCCAGGACATTGCCGGCAAAACCGGATACGTCACGATGAGCTCTTTCAATCGGGCGTTCAAACGGTTTACCGGCGTAACGCCTAGCGAATATCGCAGGGGCGTGTCTAATTTAAGAGAAACCGTATAACCGCAACGGCCCGGCAGTATCGTCTGCCGGGCTACTCATTCACGGGTTATATGCTATGCGGTGGTCGCTCGAGCCGGAAACTCAATGCAATATTGGGCTTCCTTCACCCATTCCTTCTTCGCAAAATCTCTTCCCTTGATCCGAACTTTGTCGTCGTACACTTCCACGTACAGCCCTTGGCTGCTTTGTTCACGGGTTATGCTGTTCCATGATGCCATCACGCTCGCCGTATTCACCATCGTGAACCGTTCGCGGTGCATCGCATGGGGCATTTCGAGCGCCGCATGAGAATGTCCCGAAAAATAGATGACTTGCGGATACCGATTAAGCAAGCTTCTCAGCTGCTCATCCGGAACGACGCCGTGCCATTCGACCGATCCGGCAACCGTTTCCTGGAACGGCTGATGCAGAACGACGAAGATCGGTTTGGCCGGATCCGACCGCTCGGCAAGCTTTTGTTCGAGCCATTCGAACTGCATCTCGGAAATATACGAATTATCTTTTAACGTCGCCTCGTCTTTATACTCCGTTCCCAGTACGATAAAATGATAGCCGTTCAGCCAAAAATCGTATGTAATGCTCGTGCCGAGCTTTTCCTCGAAGCGCTTTCTTTTGATCTTGTAGCTTTCATGCCACCGTATATCGTGATTGCCCATCGCAAAATACGGCTGAGGATGAGGGAACTGCTCCAACACCGCCAAAAAACCGTCGTATTCTTTCTCCATCCCATTGTCGGTAATATCCCCGGCCATGACCAGCGCTGCGCTATCCGGGTCATTGTCCCGAATGTCCTCCAAAACGCGGATCAGCCTTTGGCTATGGGATGATTGCAGATCCGTCTCATTAATATGGATGTCGCTGATCACTTGAAAGCTTAATCTTTTCATTCGAATCGCCTCCCCCAATGGGTTTGATCTTGGATCGTCATATGATTATTTATAAGTGAACTTGCGGGACGATATGACCGGCGTAATTTCGTGGCCCGACTCCATGTTGCTGTGCCCCAAATCAATCGGACTCGGCCCGACAAATTCGCTTTGAACGCCCTCGATCGACAGCTCGCCCGGTTTCAGCGTAACGATCGCATACAGCGGATCTTTGTAAGGAACGGTATATTTCAACGTCGGATACTGCTTGTCGACTTCCTCGGAATACCGGATGCATTCATACCCGGAGCCGAGCCACTGGTAGGACATGCTGTTGATCTCGATATACGAAATGCCATCGAAGGTCGTGACCGCATCGAGATGGTTATGCCCGTTCAAGCAGGCAATAACCTTGGAGTAACCGGCTTCCTCGTTTGCGGAAACGAGAATCGAATGCAGTTGATCGCGATTGAGAATGCCGTCCCATTCATTTTCCAAGCTTTGATGGCTAAAAATGACCGTACGTTTATCGGTGTTCCGCAAATCTTCCTTCAGCCATTCGAGCTGTTCATCGGTCAAATAAGGGATCTCGCCGCGGTATTTGAAATAATTGCCGTGTTCATAATCCAGATACTGACCGTCATGCTTAATAAAGTTGGCATCGAGCACGACAAAATGGTAATCGCCATGATCGAAGGCGTAATAATTTCGTTCCATTCCGATAAAATTCATGACCGTCCGCTTGTCGCAGCTGTCCATGTCGTGATTGCCAAGCACATGATATTTCGGGCCTTCGAATCGATGCCATATCGCCAAAAAAGATTCGTTCTCCGGAATCGGATGGCAAAAATCGCCCATCTGAACGATAAAATCGACGTTTTCTTCGTTCATCCGGTCGATGAATGCCGTCAGCCTGTCGCGGCCGTCGTGGGCAATATCGTTGTGGACGTCTGTGCATAATCCGAAACGCAATATGCTCGGATCGCTGCTCATTTGATCACTCCTTGTCGCTGAAGTCTTATACTCTCTGCTATTTTAAAAAATAACGCTATATCTGTAAACCTTAAAAACGATTTCCAGAGTCGGTCGAACCGAAAGCAAAAGTCATGGACGCCGGAAGCGCGCCTAAGATACAATAGAGCATGCTGTAAACGCTCACAAACGAATTACGGGGGTCCCTTGATGAAACTTCGGCTACGCAATTTTGCAGGCAATCGCAGCCTCTCCACGACGCTGCGAATATTCTTTTTCCTCGTCGTCATCATTCCGATCGCGCTCATCAGCACCGTCGTGCTGCAGGTGTACAAAAACGACCTGCTCCAGCAAGCAACCGCCCGCTCGCAGCAGACGATGCAGGCTTTCGCTTATTCGACGCAGCAGGAAATCGCGCGCATGGTCGGCGTATTCGCGACGATCGGCATGGACCAGCACGTGCTGGAATATTCGACGGCGATCCAGGGTGCGCTGCAGACCGAGCGGTATTCCTACGGCAACGATCTGGATCAACTGCTTGACAGCTATACGTCCTCCGTGTCGGGAAGCGTGCTGTCAATCACCTTCTTCTATAAGACAGGAGGCTCCTATTCTTACATGGGCAACCTGAGCGAAGACGAGGCGGCTTTGCGCTCGTCCGCATGGTACCGGTCGGCGATGAAGCAGAAGGACCATGTCCATTTTCTCGGCATGGGCGCGAACCCGCTATACGGCAGCAGTCCGCATGTGATGGCCGCGGCGCTTGCGCCAAGCGACTTTCATGTTCTGCATAACGTGGAGATGATTTATTTCGTATTCGACGGCACTTCGTTCGAAAATATTTTGCGCAAAAAATACGACAGCTCGTCCGCCTTCTACATTGTCGGCGAGGACGGCAAGGTGATTGCCTCCAACAGCTTCTTGAAGCAGGGCAGCTCCCTATACCCGGAGCTGTTCGATAAGGTGCGCGGCAGCAAGCAAGGCCATTTCATCGATAAGATCGGCGGGGAGAAGAAACTGGTCGCGTACGCCTCTGTGGAAGGGACAAGCTGGAAGGTGATTCATGAGTCGCCCTACGGCGAAGTCATGGCCAATTACGAAACGATTTTCCGATTCATCATGGTTGTGGCAGTAGCCATCGGTTTTGCTTTCTTGGCGATTTCGCTTTATCTCGTATCGAACGTAACAAGGCCGATTCATCGGCTCGTCCGGCAAATGTCGCGCGTCATGGGCGGCGACCTTGATGCGAAAATCCAAACGTCGGGCAGCCGGGAGACGGTGACGCTCGGCCGTACGTTCAACCACATGCTGGATCAAATCGGACTGTTGATCGTGCAGCGGGAGGAGCAGGAGAAGGCGAAAAGCAAGGCAGAGTTCGCCGCGCTTCAATCACAGATCAATCCGCATTTTTTGATCAATACGCTGAATTCGATCAAGCTGATGGCGCTCATCAGCAATGCGGACAACATCCGCAGCATGACGCATGCGCTCACCCGGCTGCTTTCTTCCTCGTTCAACCGGGGGGGCAGCCTCACGAGGCTGTCCGACGAGATCGAAAACCTGCGCCATTATTTATACATTATGGAGATCCGCTACGGCAACAAATTAACCGTGGAGTGGGAGATCGACGACGAGGTGCAGTCCTTCTATATCTTAAAGCTGCTGCTACAGCCGATCCTCGAGAACTGCATCGTACACGGTTTGCACAATAAGGAGAACGGCGGTACGATCCGCATTCGCGCATCGGTCAGCGCAGGCGACCTGCTATTCAGCATAGCGGACGACGGCATCGGCATGCCGGAGCAACTGCTTGAGGCGTATCAGGCCGGAGGGCAGGACCGGACGTTCAGCGGCATGGGCATCGGCAACGTGCACCGGCGCATCCAGCTCCATTACGGCAACCATTATGGCCTCCGTATCGAAAACAACGAGCCTTTCGGTACGATCGTATGGATCAAGCTGCCGATCCTCCGGCAGGGCGACGAGGAAGAAGCGGTTTGATGGGTTGAATTCAGTGCAAAAAAGATCAACTCCACCTCAAAAACCGTCATTTGGATGCGCTTTCAGCCGTTGTATCATAAGAGCAGGTTGATCGTAACCGACACCAATATATATGGAGGGGTTAAGCAATGAGCAAACAAAGATGGCTGGGCACGCTGATGATCTTATGTTTTGTGATCGTGACTGCATTGACCGGCTGCGGAAAATCGGACAAGGAGCCGGAGAAAACGGCAACCGGCACCGATCATCAGAGCTCAACGACGGCGGATAGTACCGAACCGGTCAAGCTGAAATTGGCGATGTGGGAATCGAAAGGCGACGTGGAATTCTGGACGGAGAAAGTAAAAGAATATTCCAAAGTCAAGCCGAATGTCACGGTAGAAGTGGAAATGGTGCCGGACAATAACGGCCAATATTTGAAGGTTCGCCTTGCGGCCAACGACCTGCCGGACCTGTTCTACATGAAGCCGGCGCACCTGCAAATCTATAAGGAATCTTTGCTGCCGCTCGACGATCTGCAAGCGACGAGCCAAAACAAATTTCCGGCGATTATCGACGGCAAAAAGCTTGGACTTCCGTTAATCTCGTTTTCGGAATTCGTTTATTACCATCCTAGCATCTTCAAGGAAGTCGGCGTCGACGTTCCGAAGACGCTGGACGAATTCGTCGCTGTTATGGAAAAAATCAAGGCGCATGGCAAATATATCCCGCTATCGATCGGCGGCAAAGACAACTGGACGTTTTATCCGATTTCCGAATTCGGGCCGCACATCCTTTCCGGCGATCCCGATTACCTGGCGAATCTTGTGAAAACGGCCGAACCGTTCGGCGCAGGCTCGACCTTCGACAAAGTCGCGAATCTCGTGAAGAAAATTTCCGACGAAAAGCTAGCCGGACCGGATGCGCTCGCGATTACGTTCGATCAATCGACGCAGCTGTTCGAATCGAAAAAAGCGGCGATGATCGCGCTTGGCCAGTGGTATTATCCGGACTATATGAAAAGAGTGAACAGCGAGGACGATCTGGACGCGTTCGCTTTGCCTTGGAGAAACTCGGAAAGCGAAGACCTGACGAACATGACGATGGTCGACCAATATATCGGCATCAGTAAAAACTCCAAAAACGTGCAGGAAGCGAAAGCGTTTATGGAATGGGTATTCAGCAAAGACGTATATCAAACGTATATCGACGACAAGAAAAATATTTCGACGATGAATGATGTTGTCTCCAACAATCCGTTCTTCAACAAGGTCAGCGAGCAGCATCCGTTCAAACCGTTCCTGTATCAGGCGTTTGACGAGAAGTTCGCCAAAGTGAAAGCGGCGGCGCAATACGACGAGAAGAAGACAGCGCAGGATATATTTGCCGGACAATCGATTGAAGACGTGGAAAAAGCGTTAAACGGCAAGTGGAAAAAAGCGGTCGAAGCGAATCCGTAAGCGGCAAGGCAATCAAACATCTGAAGGGTACTATTCAGGTTTGCGGATTAGTACCCTTTCTTTTTCCGCGGGAGTGATGGACATGAATTATCGTATGCAGCAAAAGCTTGTCATTTTTGGATTTTTAGTGATCCCCGTATCGTTATTGCTTTTATTTCTTATTTATCCGACGTTCGAATTGTTCCGCTACAGCTTCACCAACTGGGACGGCTACAGCCAAACCTATAGCTACATCGGCTTGGACAACTTCAAGCAAGTGTTGTTCGACATGCCCGAAGTGTGGAAAACAATCGGCCATAACGGCCTTTATTTTATCATCCATGCCCTGGTCATTCCTCTTGAGCTGCTGTTGGCAGTGTTGCTGAACCGGGCCATGCGAGGCAGTTCCTTGTTTCGGTTTTCCGTGCTTATGCCGTATATCATCAACGGCGTTGCGGTCGCTTATATGTTCAGCTACATCTATTATCCGATCAACGGCCCGCTTAACGAGCTGCTGACCGCGCTTGGCCTGGAATCGTGGATTCAGGGGTGGCTGAGCGATCCGAAGGTTGTCAATTATTCGCTGATCGCTATCTCGGTATGGAGGTTCAGCGGCGTTCACGTCATCCTGTTCTTGTCGGGGCTGCAATCGATCCCGAACGACTTGTATGAAGCGGCTTCGATCGACGGCGCCGGGTTTTGGAAGCAGCAGCTGTACGTCACGATCCCGGGCATACGGCGCGTGCTGGAAATCGTCTTGTTCTTGAACGTAACGGGAGCTTTGCTGCAATTCGACATTCCGTTCGTCACGACAAGCGGCGGACCGGGCGAAGCAAGCAGCACGTTCGGCTTATTCTCGTTGTTCATGGCTTTTAAATTCAATCAGTACGGCTTGGCGTCGGCGATGGCGGTTGTTCTGATGTTTCTGATCATCGTCTTCTCATCACTGCAAAATTGGCTAATTAAAGACAGGAGTGGGAACTGACATGAAACCTGCGACAACAGCCCATTCCTTGGGCAACCGATATGCAGCCTCCTCGGTTCGCAAGAGCCGGTGGGCCCGCAACACGATTTATTATTTGTTATTCGCGCTTGTCGTGTTAGCTGTCTTCGTACCGATCCTGATCGTATTGATCGGAGCGGTGAAATCGAACAACGATATGGTGAACACGTCACCGTTCCAGCTCCCGCCAACGCTGCATTTCGAAAATTTCAAAACGGCGTTCGAGCAAGGCAATATGCTGCGCGGCTTATGGAACTCCACCTTGCTGACGGTGCTGAGCGTAGCCGGCAATGCGATTTTGGGCACGATGACGGCTTATGCATTGAATCGGTTCGACTTTAAATTGAAAAAAGCGATATTCCTGCTCTTTATCATCTCGATGATCATCCCGGCCTACACGACGGAAATCGCCCGATTCCAGCTGCTGCATTCGATAGGGCTGTACAATACGTTGTCCGCTCCATTGATCATCTACATCGGCACGGACATTATGCAAATCTACATCTATATTCAGTTTCTGGAGAAAATATCGGTGCAGTTGGACGAAAGCGCGATGCTGGACGGAGCGTCCTACGTGCGGATTTTCCGCTCGATCGTGTTCCCGCTGCTTCTGCCCGCAACGGCAACGTTAGGCATTCTAAAAAGCGTTACAATCATGAACGATATATACGTGCCTTTCTTATATATGCCGGATAAAAAGCTGGTTACGCTGTCCACGTCGCTCATGTCGTTTGTCGGAGAGCGCGGTTCGGACTTGACGCTGCTGTGCGCGGGCATTGTGCTTGTATTGATTCCGAGCACACTGCTGTACATCTTGTTCCAAAGGTATATTTTTAAAGGCTTGATGGATGGTGCAATCAAAGGATAAGCTTAAGCGTATTCAAGGTAACCGCGAGCGGGTAGCACTCGTGGAATTGCTCGGGGGGGCGAACGAACGCCATGTTGAATGTGATGATTGTCGACGACGAACCGCTCGTGCGGCTGGCGTTGCACCGGATGATCGCTTGGCAGGAGCTCGGCATGCAGATCGTGGGTGAAGCCGGCGACGGGGCGGAGGCGCTAGAAATGCTGCGCCAGGTAGAGCATGTAGACATCCTGCTGGCCGATATTCAGATGCCGGTCATGAACGGCATCGAGCTGCTTCGCGGGCTGCGCGCCGAAGGCGAACGCACCGGGCTGCGGATGCCGGTGCCTGTCATGCTGAGCGCGTACAGTGATTACAAATATGTTCGCGAGGCGTTCCTGCTCGGCGCGATCGATTATGTCGTGAAGGCGGATATGGACCAAGAGCATATCGTACCGGTGCTCCTCAAGGCAGCCGCGTCGCTTGAGCGGCGGGAAGAGAGCGGCAACAGGCCGGAGAAAGCGGCGGAATCTGCCGATGGTGAGAACGGCGCGGAGGGTGGCCGCGACGAAGCCGTATTGTGCGCGCTTTTGGCGCAAGGCGAAAGCAGTGCGAACGAGACGGAGGCTTGGACGCGGCTTGTAGCCAAGCCGGGCGAGGCGAACCAGACGTGCGCCGTCATTCGGCTGGCGAAAGCGGCGGGAACCGGCGACGACCTGCACGGCTCGATCCGGCAAACGATCCGTACCGTGGTGGATTCGCTGGCGATCGACGCCCGAATATGCCGTACCGCGCCGGATGAATATGCGCTGCTGACCGCATTCCCGCAGCTGCGGAGCGTGGCGGCGATCCGCGAGAAAATCCATGCGGCGCTCACCCTGATCCAAACCCGCCTGTCCCAATATATGAACATGAAGATCGCCATCGGCGTCAGCGGCGTCGCAAGCGGCCTGCGAGAGTGGCCCAAGCTGTACCGGCAAGCCCGGAAGCTTGCCGGGCGAAGCTACTTCGAAGGGTTCGGCAAACTATTTTACCCCGAGATGCTGATTGGGCCTGTCACCCAGGAAAGCTTGCCTTTTGCCGCGCGTCACCGTGCCCTGACGGATATTCGCAGATCGCTCGTCCATTCGGCGGGCGACCCGGATGAGGCGGCTTGGCTTGCTCCGTTCGGGCAATTGCGCAAACGGCTGCTGGAAGACTCGGCGCAAGCCGATCCAAGAGAAATCCAGTCGGCGCTGGTCGATCTGCTGTGGGAGCTGGGCGCACTGCTGTATCCGAAAGGACTGCGCTGGGATGAGCTCCAGGAGGGATTCAACAACCCGCTGGAGGAAGTCGGCAAGTTTGATACGCTGGACGAAACGCTGCACTGGCTTGAGCATTTGCTGCATGGTTTGCATGCAACGCTGCACGACCGGAACCGGGTCGTTCGGCAGCCCCACAGCGCACCGGTCACCAAGGCCAAAACGTTCATCGACGCCCATTTCCGCGAAGACGTGAATTTGACGTTGATCAGCGAACTGGTCGGCGTGACGGAAAGTTATTTGAGCAAGCAATTCGCGAAGGAAGTGGGCTGCAATTTCATCGGTTATGTGACGAAGCTGCGCATCGAGGAGTCGAAACGGTTGATGCAGAAGGGAGTCAAGATTACGGAGGCCGCGGAAAAGGTAGGCTACATGAATCCGGAGCATTTCAGCCGCATTTTCAAAAAAACGACCGGCATAAGCCCCAAGGCGTTCCGAGACAGTCTGCCCCAGGGATATGCGAATGGCTAGACGTATCCGGCATCCATCTAGCCCATGAGTTGCTTTGCTTCCAAATACAGGACTTGAACGAACTTCTTCATATTCAGGCGTACGCCTGATTTGGAAGGAGAGATATTGTTTTCGAGCTCCAGCATTTTTTTGCGAACCTCCGTAAATTCGAAAAATTTGGAGGCGTAGTTTTCGAATTTGGTATTCGAATAGTCGGTTAGACCAAGCGAAGCCAAATGATTGAGCGCCTGGACGATCGCGCGGCGCATCCGCTGCTCCGCCGCTTTCATTTCTTTGCCCAGCGCTTGCTGCCCCGCCGCGGCTCCCAATTTTTTCTCCGCAACTAGACGAAATAACAGCTGCAGCGAAGGGAACCCTTGCTCCAAGGCGTTCTCTTTGTCCTGCGCATACAGCACCTCCAGCATGTCCAGCAAGTCCTTGCAGCCGGACTCCCCGATCATGCCAAGCTCCGACAATAAATAGTTGCCGGGCGTGACGATGCTTTTGGCCGTATAGGGCTGCTCTTCCCGATTATTTTGACGAATGCCGAGCCCGGACAACGAACGCTGAATGTCTTGAATGGAATGCTCCAGCTTCATCCGCTGCGAAACTCTTTGCAATACGCCGATCACTTCAAGGCGATTGATCGGTTTCGTAATGTAGTATTCGATTCCGAGCGCATACGCGCTGCCGATCATATCTTTATCCTCCACCTGCGAGATCATGACGATTTTGCCTGCGAACGAACCGGCGAGCTGGCGTACCGTTTCAATGCCGTCGCGGATCGGCATAAGCAGATCGATAAGCAGAACGTCAACTTCTTTGGCGGCAAGAAGCTGACTGTCAACATAATAGCCGTCCTCGGCCTCTCCGACGACATGGCCAAGGTCTTCGTTCTCGATGATTTGCGCAAGCATCATCCGAATGGCCGGATCATCGTCCGTAATAAAATATCGCAATCCGTTCACTCCCCGCTAATCAAGCTTGCGATCGGCAGCCGCAGACGGAACGTTGCTCCCGTTTGCCCCGGCTTGCTCCGAACGTTGATTTCCCCTTGCAGCTGTTCCGCAATTTCCCGGACATAATACAAACCGATGCCCGTAGAAGGCTTGCCGGCCGCATCGTATTTCGTCGTAAATCCCGGCACGAATACCGTTTCGCGAATGGCGGGCGGGATACCCGGACCGTCGTCCGTAATATCGACCAAGAGCCAGTCGCCTTGACGACGGGCCATAACGTCGATTTCGCCGCGGTTTCCGATCGCCTCGACGGCATTCGCGACGAGGTTATTCAGCAGCGAAAGCAGCGTATAGAGCCGATAAGGCGGATGCTCGCCTTCAACCTGCAGCTTGAAATCGATCGACTTGCCGAGCATCGTCGCATATTTGCGGTTCGATTTTACCACGATTCCGCACAGCTCGGAAAGCGGCATCGTTTCGGCGACGCTTTCGCTGGATATGATATGAGATAAGCCGGCATGAATGCGTTGACTGTCCTTTTTGATCTCATGGACTTGCCCGGCGATGCGAAGGGCGGTCTGGGCCAGCTTTTCGTTGTCTTGCAAAGAAGCTTCGGCCTTGAGCCGCCGGTATAACGTATAGCTGTCTCGCGTAATGCTCTCGGCCTGCAGCATCGTTTTGTCCAATTGGATCACTTCCTCGTACAAGCTGGAAATGAGCAGAACCATATTTTCATATTGGCGCTGCCGTTGTTTTTCCGCTGCCTGCTGCTCCCGTTTCTGTACGATTGAATAGATACCGACGACGAAAAAGCTTCGGAAAATGGCGATGAGCACGACTTCATTGACGCCGGGCAGCGCCACGTCGCTTAGAGCCGCCGGATAACGAAACAGCAGCTCCGATGCGTTGGCGATCAATTCGACGGCTACGGCCATCAAGCCTAGGACAAGAGGGCGCTGGCGGTAGCGCCGCATTCGCAGCAAAGCGAACAGAACAACAAACGCGGCATAATAAAAAAACGACGGATAATGCACCTCGAACGATTCGGAGAACGTCTCTCGATGCCATACCAGCGTGTCCATGACGATCCGAAAGAGGATAACGGATACCGCAGTGACTGTCCCCGACACGAGCGGGTGCACGCGGCGTATCCATAACAAACAGAAGAAAAACGCGGTTGGCGCCAGACTGATGCGAAATTCGTTTTGGTACGGAAAAAACTTAAATTCACCGGCTAAACATACGATCACCGCCATGAGAGCTACGGTCATCCATCTACCGTTCAATGAATCACTTCCAGTTCGCGACATCATATGCACAGTGTATCATATAGTGTTTTCGATCTGGTAAAAAACAATTCTGTAGGATTCGGTCGAAACCGGTAGGACTGCATTTACAATTCATACAAGATTCAATTAAGAAAGCGCTTAAATCCATTGTGAGGTGATACCATGAAAAAATTCGGACTGGCTTTGCAGGTGTTTATCGGCCTGGCGTTAGGTATTGCGGTCGGAGCTATTTTTTACGGGAATCCGACGATTGCCGCCTATTTGCAGCCCGTTGGCGATATTTTTATCCGTTTGATTAAGATGATTGTCGTTCCGATTGTCGTCTCCTCGCTGATCGTTGGCGTTGCGGGCGTCGGCGATATGAAGAAGCTTGGCAAACTAGGCGGGAAAACGCTCATTTATTTTGAGCTTGTAACGACGATTGCGATCGTTGTCGGATTGCTGCTCGCCAATGTATTCCAGCCTGGTGCCGGCGTCGACATGAATCATCTGACCAAAACCGATATTACGAAATATGTGGATACGGCACACACCGTTCAAAGCCACGGCTTTGCCGATACGTTTGTGAATATCGTTCCGAGCAATATTTTCGAAGCATTAACGAGCGGGAACATGCTGGCCGTTATTTTCTTCTCCGTCCTGTTCGGACTAGGGGTTGCCGCGGTCGGCGACAAAGGGAAACCGGTAATTGGATTTTTCCAAGGCGTATCGGAAGCGATGTTCTGGGTGACGAACCAAATTATGAAATTCGCGCCGTTCGGCGTGTTTGCCTTAATCGGCGTGACGGTATCCAAATTCGGCATTTCTTCACTGCTGCCGCTCGGCAAGCTGGTTGCGACCGTATACGGCGCGATGATCTTTTTCATCATCGTCGTGTTCGGACTTATCGCAAAATTCGCCGGGACAAGCATCTTTTCGATGATCAAAATTTTGAAGGACGAGCTTGTGCTGTCTTATTCGACGGCGAGCTCCGAGACGGTGCTGCCGAAGCTGATGCAGAAGATGGAGAAGTTCGGCTGCCCCAAAGCGATTACGTCCTTTGTCATTCCGACGGGATATTCGTTTAATCTGGACGGCTCGACGCTGTACCAGGCAATCGCAGCTTTATTCATCGCCCAAATGTACGGCATTCATATGCCGATTTCGACACAAATTACGCTCGTTCTTGTTTTGATGGTCACATCTAAGGGCATTGCTGGCGTACCCGGCGTTTCCTTCGTCGTGCTGCTCGCGACGCTTGGGTCGGTCGGCATTCCGGTAGAAGGCCTCGCGATTATTGCAGGTATCGACCGTCTGCTGGACATGGCTCGCACGGTCGTCAACGTACTTGGCAACGGCCTCGCGGCGATCGTCATGTCGAAGCTGGAAGGGCAATATGATAAAAAACAAGCGGCAGAGTACTTGAATTCGATAGACGAAATGAAAAAAGCGGCGTAACATTGATGTTGATTCCAAATTCATAAACACTTGGGGTGCAGACTCAGATGGGAAAAACACGGATTGAAAAAGATTTTCTAGGCTCCAAAGAAGTGGATGAAGCAGCTTATTATGGCATTCAGACGCTGCGGGCGATCGAAAACTTTCCGATTACGGGTTATCGGATTCATCCTGAATTAATCGTTGCAATGGCCATCGTCAAAAAAGCGGCCGCGCAAGCCAATATGGCGATCAAGCAGCTGAATCCGAAGCAAGGCGACATGATCGTGCAGGCAGCCGAGGAAATTATCGCAGGCAAGTGGCACGACCAATTCATCGTTGATCCGATTCAAGGCGGCGCCGGCACTTCGATTAATATGAACATGAATGAAGTGATCGCTAATCGCGCGATCGAGCTGCTGGGCGGCAGCAAAGGCGACTACTTTACCGTAAGCCCGAACAGCCATGTCAATATGGCGCAATCGACGAACGACGCTTTTCCTACGGCGATTCATATCGCCGTTCTTTCCTTGCTGAACAAGCTGCTGGAAACGATGGAGCAGCTGCATGCGGCGTTCCAGGCTAAAGCCCAAGAGTTCGACGGCGTCATCAAGATGGGACGCACCCATCTGCAGGACGGCGTGCCGATTCGGCTCGGCCAAGAGTTCGAGGCGTACAGCCGGGTACTGGCGCGCGACATCAAGCGGATTGCCGCAACGCGCCAGCATCTGTACGAGGTCAACATGGGCGCCACGGCGGTGGGCACCGGGCTCAATGCCGACCCGCGCTATATTCGCGACGTCGTGACGCGGCTCGCTGCGCTTAGCGGCCTCCCGCTCGTGAATGCGGACCATCTGGTCGACGCGACGCAGAATACGGACGCGTATACCGAAGTTTCCGCCGCCTTGAAGGTGTGCATGATCAATATGTCCAAGATCGCCAACGACTTGCGGCTGCTCGCATCGGGTCCGCGTGCGGGGCTTGGCGAAATCAGCTTGCCTGCGCGGCAGCCGGGCTCGTCGATTATGCCGGGCAAGGTGAATCCGGTGATGTGCGAAGTCGTCAATCAGGTTGCGTTCCAGGTCATCGGCAACGACCATACGATTTGCTTGGCATCCGAAGCCGGACAGCTGGAGCTGAACGTGATGGAGCCTGTGCTCGTATTTAATCTTTTGCAATCGTTAAGCATGATGAATCAAGTGTTCAAAGCATTCCGGACGTATTGTCTCGAAGGCATTCAGGCGAATGTCGAGCAGTGCAAAGCCTACGTGGAGCGAAGCGTTGGCGTCATCACGGCGCTCAACCCGCATCTGGGCTACGAGGTCGTCGCCAGAATCGCGCGGGAAGCGATCGAAACCGGCAAGTCGGTACGCGAGCTGTGCTTGGTATATAACGTATTGTCGGAAGAAGAATTGAACCTGATTCTTGATCCTTACGAAATGACGAACCCGGGCATCGCCGGAGCGTCGCTGCTCGATCAAAAATAAATTTCGAACAACATGATGTTTTCGGCACCATAGATAGGAGTTTGGATCGCAAAATGGAGCATTTAAGCTTGGACATGCTACTCTTTCTCGCGGGCATCGGCTTTGTCGCCGCGTTTATCGATTCGGCCGTCGGCGGGGGCGGGCTGATCTCGCTGCCGGCGCTGCTGTTTGCCGGTCTTCCGCCTAGCGTGGCGCTTGGGACGAACAAGCTGGGCTCCTCGATTTCATCCTTGACGAGCGTCGTTTCGTTTATGGCGTCGGGCAAGATCGACTTTCGGCTTGTCCGCTGGCTGTTTCCGCTTGCCTTAGGCGCATCCGCGCTAGGGGCGTATACGGTCATTCATGTGCCGGCCGCGTTTTTGAAGCCGCTCGTCGTCGTATTGCTGATTGCGGTCGCCGTGTACAGCCTGCTGAAAAAAAACTGGGGAGACCGCTCGACTTATCGCGGTTTGTCCAAGTATACGGCAATCGCAGCCGCCTTTGTAGCCGCGGCGCTCGGTTATTATGACGGCTTTTTCGGACCGGGGACAGGCTCGTTTCTCATCTTTGCGTTTTTGCTGCTCGGCTTCGATTTCGTACGTGCCGCCGGCAACGCCAAGGTGCTGAACTTCGCCAGCAATATCGGCAGCCTGGTCATGTTCATGGCGCTAGGCCACGTGAATTACGTCTATGGCTTAACGATGGGGGCGGCGATGATCGGCGGGGCTTTGGCCGGTTCGCAGCTGGCGATCCGCAAAGGGACGAAATACGTCAAGCCGATGTTTCTGGTCATTACCGTTGTGCTGATCGGCAAGCAGATGTGGGATTTGTTCATATAAATGCGGCAAGCTGATGATGGAGCCCGGGCGATTGCGCGCCGGGCTTCCGCCTGTTGAGAAACCTCAACAGGTTTTTTTTGTGCATGTTGATGGATTGGCGATGTTCAGAAACGGATTTCTGAAATTCAGCCATTATTTTCTGAATATGTGGAACAAACGGGTAGCGTCAAGAAGTTTGTGTAAGTCAGTAGGGTAGTGCGTCGAGACTGTAGTGCGTCGAGACTAAGGATAATCTCTGTTACTTTGCGAATATTCAGAATACATGGTCGGTGGCAGGCGTAACCCAAGCGCAGGCGTAGGGGTGTAATATTTTACCATAAAGACCTGAGCTCAAGAGGGATATCGCTGCTCGAACATCTTTTGTAGCTCTTCTTTCACTTGGGGATTTCCGAATCCAGTAACGACTCTGTTACCCCACCTTTCGACGTAGTCCAGCGTTTCTAGGTAAATGATCTTT